>JBCCVR010000068.1:0-31975 GCA_039194995.1 Cyanobacteria bacterium P01_E01_bin.42
CTTTATCAATTCTTCAGCAATGACTCCCATTGCGTAGCTTTTGCCACTTCCAGTTGTCCCACCTATAAAAAAATGGCGTTGAATTGCTTGTTTTTTCAGAATAAAATTAGTTTCAATTCCACCAACTGTTTTGCCTAAATATAATCCTTCTGATTTTTCTTGCTCAATTCCTAATACTTTAATTACTTCATTAGGATGAGCAATCCAAACTTCAGCACCAGCATTTGGAAAATTTTGAGGCGATCTCATTGACTTCATCTTTTTTCCATTTTTGATTTCATCAAAGATTTCTTCTATCAAATCTGCTTCAACTAATCGATAAATATCTATACTATTTTCTTCTGATATAGATGGAATAGGAATTCCTAGACCATCACCTACAGTTACACTTGCAATACTTTTATTCGGATTACTTTCATAGCCACTGCGAATACGTCCAATAAGAGTTGTTTTTTCTTCTCGATCAACCTCCATTTTAATTAATGTACTGGGCTTCAAATGTTTTCCTGCTTTTAACTTAATACGTACAGTTTCAAAACTTGGGGTTTCCTCATCGGAAACCACAGTACCAATTGGATAATTTTGACTACCCATACTGAAACTCCTCAATCTCTATAAGTCAGAATGAATTTGTATACCAAGTTGATGTAGAATCCGTCTTGCAGTTTGTGAATGAAAACCACTGACGGGTAATCCTGTTAATTGACTGACTAGCCACTTCGGGGAAACTCGCCGATCGCCAACCAAGACATACCACGTTTGATAATTAGCAGGTTTTCCGTTTCCTTGTGCGAGAGCTTGATGGGCTATTTCCATCACTTCTGCTTCTGTCAGCACAATTTCAACCCCCTTAAGATTAGCTTTCCCAGAAGGTGCAACAGTCGGAGAGGAGTGAAAATGTTGTGGTACTCGTCCATAGAGCCATTTGTATAATACAGATAGCTTCCTTCCTAGTGTACCAGTTGCAATCTCGATTTTAAAATCTTCCTTGTATAAACTTTCACGATCGCCGAGAACTTGTAAATACTTTTGACTGAGACAGAATAAAACGCTAGAGTGAGATCTCTCTTGTAAAATTTGTTGCAATTTTGCACGTGCTGGAGCTTGCAACTCTTGCGATCGCATCTTAGTCATCAGGCGATCGTAATCGGGAATCTTTGTATTGCCTGCAATTAAGCCAAATTCTGCCGATAAAATATAGACATCAACCATCCCGCAAGAATTCACTTTCAAAAAACGTCGCAATACGCGAAAAGTAGGGCCGTCGTAACGTTCGATCGCGGTTAATGGTTCGGGATCGTTACGCTTGCGTCGAGAACATCCCAGAATTAATAAGCGTTTTTCCTGTGAACTCAAAGTATAATTTAGCCTAGCAATCCAAATCTGTAAGAATGTTAACCGAGGCAAGCAAATACTACAAGTCTAGAAAACATTCACAAGTTATTATCACAACTAATATGACGCGATCGCCAGTAAATTGTTCAGTACTTTGTTCGATCTCACTATTCAATTAAGCGGGGGAGTCGGCAAAAGAATCGTCCGGGGTTCTTGAGGTTGTAATTCGGGCTGTACCGGATTGGACTGTACCGGATCGGGCTGGTTGGCTTGGTTATAGGGCAATGCGGGATTGCTTGCCAGTTGTTCCCCCACCAAAACCGCACCGTAACGATTGAGATGACTGGGATCGGCAAAGTATTCCGGGCGCTCTCGCCATTGTTCCCCCCAATCGACAAACGTAAAGCCTTGCTTTTGTCCTTGTTGGGTCATAAAAGCACGAAACTGTTCCTCTCTCTCTTGTCGTGTCTCGTCGAGATAGTCGGCCGTCAGGGGTAAATTCACGAATATGAGGGGGATTTGGCGCTGTTGTAAGTAACCTTGCAAGCGTTCGAGGGCTTCGGTTTGCTCCCCCACGAGGGTAAAGTTTTGATAGTCAGCATCGTATAACCCCGGAACTCGGGGAAATTGTTCGTAGTAGCGATTGCGATCGAAACGCCGAGATACGGGCAGAAAACCACTGGCATCGATCGCCCTCACCCCGGCCGCAATTGCTGGCAATCCTCCCCCAAACCAATGTCCGAGTTGTTGAAGTCCGGGTAAAACCCCTTGTAGTGGCGGACAAGACGGAGAATTCGGAGCAGAAGCCTCGGGCAGGGCGGGACGCTTACCTCCTAAAAGTTCTTGATAGCCCGCAGAAGTCGCGATCGCCTGATAGGTTAAATCCTCGCGCCCGCTATTAAATGCCCGCACCCCATCCGCCCAAATGATCAAATCCGGTAGTTGTTCTGGGGTTAAAATCTCTCGTAGCAACACATCCACCACCCGAGCCGTTGAGCCGTTGATTCCCAAATTAAACGCCTTAATTCCCGCATTCCCTCGAACTTGGAGATTTTTTTCCAAAGCGACGGGATCGACCCCTTGCAAGGCGCGAGAACTGCCAACGATTAAAATATCGGGAGTTTGCAATGCTGCCCGATACGAGAAAAATAGCCAGAGTTGCTCATCAAAAATTTGACTTTTAAAACTGGTAAAGGGAAGCGATCGCGGCAAACGATTGACTTGTTGCTTGGCGACGGTTAAATAATTCTGATACTCTGCGACCTTTTTTTGCGCAAACGCCCATTTCGGATCCTCCCCCGGTACCGCCTGCATGCGTTCGATCGCCTGCATCCAAGACAAAACTACCGCTTGCCATTCCGACTGCGATCGCGCCGTTTGCGCCAAGCGAGAGGCCTCTGAGGCTTTCCCGACTGCTTCTCTAAAAGCATTCTCCTGCGAACAAGCGGGAGGTAAGGTTTCTAGCGGTTGTTGCTCCACTGCCCCCGACGGCGGCGGGAAAGGATTGTATCCGCAACTCGTTATCCCCGCAATGCAAATTAACGCGATCGCGCCGCGCAACCCTTGGCGAACTCCCTCCATATATTGGCAATACCCAACCAATTGCGTAATGTTATCTAACTCATCAAAGATTATCGCGTTCTTCCATCTGTTGGCAATTTTTTCCTTTCACAACATACAATTGAACTCATTAAAAACTCAAAAAAAACCCTTCGCGTAAAAAAATAGCGATCGTTCTCATGACCTAGGATTTCAAGCTGTCATTTGAGACTGAATTAATTACAATAGACAAAGATGCAAGGCGATCGCTGGATAATTACCCAGCCAGCAAAGTCGTCATGCAACAAAATCAAAAAACCTGAAAGAAATTAACCCCGACCGAACCCATTTTTTGTAAGAGGGGTTACAATCGGAAAGGTCTTCGAGGCTTGGGGTCAAATCCCCCCTCGCACGCGAAGACTAACCCCCCGATCGCAAGCTCGAATTGTGGTGTGAGTTCGCGAAATTTATGAAGGAAATCGGGGAACAATTAATATCGGTTAATCCCAAACGGGGTACGAGGCATCTTACCGAATGCCAAAATGACAACACTTGATGTTCTGGTCTTGAACTGAAGGAGCAAGAGGAAAAACGGCATGACCCAGGCGAATTACGATCTCGCAACCATTACCCAACCGCAAACTGAGTTGGAGCTTTTAATCGACGAAGACGCGGCACAGTCTGCAAAAGATGAAGTTGCAGTCACGACAACAACAGAAAAAGCTCCGAAAAAAAGTCCGGCTTCCCGACGTAAGGAGCAAACTAAGAAAAAACCTTACACGGAAGATTCGATTCGCGTTTACTTGCAAGAGATCGGTCGCATTCGACTGCTGCGAGCAGAAGAAGAAATCGAACTCGCCCGCAAAATTGCCGAGTTATTAGAGTTTGAACGGGTTCGCGAAGATCTCGCCGATAACCGCGACGAAGAACCCAGCGATCGCGAATGGGCCGAAGCGGTCGGCATCGAGTACCCTAAATTCCGCCGCCGCCTCTTTGAAGGCAGACGCGCTAAGGATAAAATGGTTCAATCCAACCTGCGCTTGGTGGTTTCTATTGCTAAAAAATACATGAATCGAGGACTGTCGTTTCAGGATCTAATCCAAGAGGGATCTCTCGGTTTGATTCGTGCGGCAGAAAAATTCGACCATGCTAAAGGTTATAAATTTTCTACCTATGCAACTTGGTGGATTCGTCAAGCTATCACCCGGGCGATCGCGGATCAATCCCGCACGATTCGCCTTCCGGTTCACCTTTACGAAACCATTTCTCGCATCAAAAAAACGACTAAAATTCTCTCTCAAGAAATGGGTCGCAAGCCGACAGAGGAAGAAATTGCCACTCGTATGGAAATGACCATCGAGAAACTGCGATTTATTGCCAAATCCGCACAGCTTCCCATCTCCCTAGAAACCCCCATCGGTAAAGAAGAAGATTCTCGATTGGGGGATTTTATTGAGGCAGATGGAGAAACCCCCGAAGATCAAGTCTCTAAAAGTCTTTTACGAGAGGATCTCGAAAATGTTCTCGATACCCTCAGCCCTCGGGAGCGGGATGTCTTGCGCCTACGTTATGGCTTAGATGACGGACGCATGAAAACATTAGAAGAAATCGGTCAGATTTTTAATGTCACTCGCGAGCGCATTCGCCAAATTGAAGCGAAAGCCCTGCGAAAACTGCGCCATCCCAATCGCAATAGCATTCTCAAAGAATACATTCGCTAATTCTTATTGATTTTTTTATCCTTAGAAAGGATTGCAGTAGGGACGTTAAGTTTAACGTCCCTGCATTTTTTTTGTCAAATTTTGTAAAGGATAGTGCGATCGCTGCATAAAAAGCGCCAAATTCTCCAGAGAAATGAGTAGCCCTAGAGCAATCATCAATCATGGACGCATCTTTTTTCGACGAGACTTCGATTTTGGAGTCGGTTTCTCCCCATCAATTGGGTTTGGAGTTGCCCAATACAATGATTCCGACTATTGCACAACAGCAGGCAGTATCGTTAGGGACGAGTGTTGAAGCCGGGTTAAAATTAGCCCGGGAGGATTTAGCGAATTTTGCGCGGGAGGAGAATGCGATCGCACAGTTACAATCTCCTTTTGGTAGCGGGTTGGCGATGGATATTGCTCGGGATTTATTGCAAAACTTTGCAGATAATGATTTTAGCGATCTGCCGGGTGTCGTTCTGAAAAACTCCGCAGAAATCAATCATGCCGATGGTGCTTATGATGCCCTGACAGGAGAGATTTATCTTGCGTCAGAATTTGTCGGAGAGAACCAGAGTGAGGCAATTGCGAGCGTTCTCCTTGAAGAAATCGGTCACTTTATCGACTCGAAAATTAATATCGAAGATGCACCGGGAGATGAAGGAGAAATGTTTGCCGCTTTGGTACAAGGAGAAAGTTTATCGCGATCGCAACTCGAGGCATTTCAAGGGGAAAATGACGGGTTTGAGAATGGGGCAATGGCGATCGAGCAAAGCAAGCGCCCCGACTTGCATATTGGGCGTAAAATAGCACAGAATACAGCACAAGCTGGAGAATCAATTCAGATCTGGAGTTATGTCAAAAATCGCGGCAAAGCGACAGCCGGAACGAGTTATTTAAAATATTATCTTTCCGATGATAAATATCTGAGCAATAATGATGCTTATTTGGGCAAAGATTACGTGACAAGTTTATCGCCTAAAAATCATAGCATCGAAAATGAATGGGTGAAAATACCGGAAGCAACGATAGCGGGTAAAAAATATTTGCTCTTTCAAGCAGATGGCTTTAATCAAGTTTTTGAGAGCAACGAGTACAATAATGTCGGCTATAAAAGGATTAACATTAAAGCCTCAACTGGCAAAGCCGATCTTATTGTCAGCAGTAGCTATGTTACTAGTTCTGTAGAGGCTGGAAATTCCGCATTTGTGGTCAGTCAAGTTCAAAATATTGGCAGTGGAATCGCAGGAATGAGTAATGTTAACTATTACTTATCGGATGATATTTCCCTAAGTTCTGATGATATTTATTTGGGCGATGATGAAATTAATACGTTAGCTTCTGGAAAATCTGGCTATGGATTTCAGCGTATTACAATTCCCGATGATGTCAGTGTAGGTCAGAAATATATTCTCTTCCAAGCTGATGCCAATAATCTCATTGCTGAAAGTAACGAGTACAATAATATCGCTTACAAATCCATTCAGATCGCCGCACCCCCCGACTATGCCGGAAACAGTCTGAGTGAGGCTCGGGACATTGGTATTTTGAAGAGCCAACACACTTATAGTTACGATGATTGGGTGGGAAACTCAGACGCGAATGACTACTATAAATTCACCCTGACCGACCATGCAGCGTTGACGATAAAACTTACAGATTTGAGTGCTGATGCCAATCTGCAATTGCTTAATAGTAATGGTTCTGTTATTAAAAGATCGGTCAATGGCGGTATTCAAAATGACTCGATAAGTCTTGTTAATTCTGGCATTCCAGCAGGGACGTACTACATTCGCGTTTATCCCAATGGTAGCTCGAATAACACTGATTATAACCTCAGCGTGATGGCAGGTGCGATCGGCGATGGTAATGATAGTTTAGCAACGGCTCAATCGGTCAATCTTTCGGCTTTTGATAATGGCGATTTTGCTCTGACATTGAAGGGAGCTAAAATTGGTTATTCTGGTAATAATTGGGTTCTCAAAGATACGCAGGATTACTATAAATTCTCGTTGTTCGATACTCGTGAAGTCAATTTAAGTCTTGCTGGATTGCAGGCTCATGCTGATTTAGAATTGCTCAATAGTAGCGGTCAAGTTCTGAACATTTCGAGTAATAATGGGACTGCATCAGAAAGTATTCGCCATATTTTGAGTGCGGGAACATATTACGCTCGCGTGACTTCTGCGGACAATATCGAAACAAGTTACGATCTGAGTTTAGGACAGAAAATTCCTAAAACTTATTGGCAGGCCGAATATTTTAATAATCCTGACGTATCGGGTTCTCCGGTTTGGATTGAAAATTTAGGTTATGGTCATAATGGCTTTGATAAAGATTGGGGACACGGAGGCCCGATCGCGTCATTAAAAAATAATTTCTCGGCACGAATGACAACCCAACGCTATCTCGCTCCCGGTTTGTATCATATTACAACAACAGCCGATGATGGCGTTCGGATTAAAATAGGCAATGAAATGGTCGTAGATCGTTGGGATCTGCAAGCATCCGTAACAAATTCCGGTTTCTATTATTCTCGGGGTTATATTGTTCCCATTGAGGTTGAATATTTTGAAAGCGGTGAGGGTGCATCTGTCGATTTCGACATTAAACCCGCTCAACTATTTACCGAATCGGTTGATTTATCGAGTCAATGGAAAGGGAAGATTTACCATTGGGATCCGACTCGAAGCGAAAAACCGCTTGATGATTTCCATCACGGTTATCTAGAGGAAAATCCCAATGCGATCGCGGCGATTAATTTAGGCTCTAATACCCGTAGTGATGGTAAGAAAGGGATTAATTTCGATTGGGGACAGGGTTCGATAGAAGGAGATGGGGTGCGTCTTCCTCACGATAATTTTGCCATCCGTGCCTACACTCAAGCTCACTTTGATGGTAGCGAATATACATTCCGCGTCCGAGGAGATGACGGCTTTCAACTCTTAGCTAAAAGGCACGGTGGCCTTGATGAATGGCACTATATAACGTCGCAAGATGTTTGGCAAGAGGCTTATGGAGACCATACAGAATTCACCTACACTTTACCTGCTGGGGTCTACGATTTGACTTTCCATATGTATGACTCAGTACGAAATGCTTATTTCGATTTATCTTGGGAGAAAGAGCAAACTTGGACGGCCAAGTATTTCAACAATACGAAGTTATTTGGAGAGCCTGTCTTTGAAGAAAATTTAGGGAAAAATATCGCCTTTAGTAAAAACTGGGGGTCTGGGGGTCCTGATTCATTGCGAGATAATTTCTCAGCACAAATGACAACAGAGCGCTATCTCGAACCCGGTTTGTATCAGATTACGACCAATGCCGATGATGGTATTCGCGTGAAAATTGGTAATCAAACAATAATTAATCGTTGGCAAGAACAAGACTCTATGACTAATTCTGGTTTTTATCGTTCTTCTGGCGAAACGGTTTCAATTGTGGTTGAATATTTTGAAAGTGGTGGCGATGCGTCCCTGAATTTTGACTTGAAACCTGCTGAAAAATTCCGCGAATTTGTTGATGTATCCACACAGTGGAATGCAACCGTTTTCCATTGGGATCCAACGAAAGGAAGCCAGCCTTCGACTAATTTCTATGATGGAGGCATCAATCATAATCCCAATGCGATCGCTACAATTAATTTAGGCTAGAATACTCGTAGCAATGGCAAAAAAGGAATTAGCTTTGATTGGGAACGAGGTGCACCAAAAGGATATGGCGATCGCTTACCTCATGAGTATTTTGCTGTCCGTGCTTACACACAGGCACATTTTGATGGTGGAGAGTACAAGTTTCGTGTCCGAGGTAATGACGGTTTCCAACTTTTAGCTAAAAAACACGGTACGAATGAATGGTTTTACATCACTCCGGAAGATAATTGGAATGAGTCTTACGATCGCCACGACGAAATAACATATACATTACCTTCGGGGATGTACGATCTTCACTTCCATCAGTATGAAGTTACAGGATTAAACAATTTCGATTTATCTTGGGAGAAAGTGTCATCATTATCCGGATACTATTCAGAATTACACTCATTAAATAGCGATCAATGGGATGAATATACATGGGATAATACTCGTTTTGATTCTCCTATGTGGGATGGTGAGATAGATGAGCGATGGAAAAATCCGGAGAGTGTGAAGCAAATTTACACTGATTTATCCAAAGCTGTTTTTGGAACGCGCTTTGCTATGACAGCCGGCTATTTAAACGATACAAGTTACTATGTTTGGTCAGACAAATGGCACGCAGGAATTGACATGAAATCACCAGCAGGAACAACAGTAAAAAATGTTGTTGGTGGCACAGTTAGCTGGGTTCACAATAATGGTGATGCAAAGGGTTGGTTTATAGGCGTTAATAGTAATGATGGCAATCAGTGGGTATACGGACACCTCAATAAACCGATAGTTTCAGTAGGGAGCTATGTAAATATTGGCCAGAGTTTAGGGACTATTTCGGGAGGTTCTAAGGCAAACCATTTTCATCTTGAAGTGCAACCCGGTCATCGTTACAACGATACTAATGGAGCGCATCCAGATAAAAACTTTGTTCGTAACGTAACTATGAGTCCTCTTCAAGCCTTCTGGAACTGGAAAAATAGCTAAAACTACAGGAAAAAGAAAAGTTATCTTTCTTTTTCCTTGAAAAAATGATCGCACCTCTCCAACCCGAGCGATCGCGTTTCTTTTCCCCAGAAATGCGATCGCTCATCATGCAGTCAGACATTAAGAAATATCTTCATCTGATTTAAATAAGTTGTCCAAATCTCTCGATCCATATACCACACTCAAAGTGTTGATAGGAGTCAACGCTTTAATGTGACTCTCGCTCAATTCTTCTCCCAATACCCCCGCCGCAAAAATAGCGCCCTCATCCCCAGCCGAATCCTTTTGAGGGCAAGAAAGCCCCGATCGCAATGCGTTTAGAGCTTCTTGCCATTGCCATTCACTCTAGTTTCCTCAAAAGCCCGATGGAGCATCTCGATAAAATCTGGATGTACGACAAATTCATCGATCTCTCGTTCCGCTCGCTCCCACAATTATTCCGTTGTTGGCAAAGTCCCCACCTCTCGCTCGCGACGATCGTTATTGCTGGTTTGGCAAAATCTTATTGCTGGCTGCTACAGATAACTGATAACTGATACCCTGTTGACTGTTGACAGTCTGCAATTAACAATTAGCAAGGATACATTTAACAAAAATCAACATGAAAATTTTATTCGTTGCCGCAGAGGTTGCACCATTGGCGAAAGTCGGAGGAATGGGGGACGTTGTCGGAACGCTCCCCAAGATTTTACGCAATATGGGGCATGACGTGCGGATATTTATGCCCTATTACGGTTTTTTGAGCAGCAATCCCCTGTTGGACATTCCCGAAGAACCCTTGTGGTGGGGAACTGCCATGTTCCAAAAATTCGCCGTCTACGAAACCACCTTCGACGAAACCGTTCCCCTCTATCTCTTCGGACACCCTTGCTTCGATCCCAATCGCATTTATTATGGCGATGATGAAGATTGGCGCTTTACCTTTTTTGCCAATGGCGCGGCAGAGTTTGCTTGGAATTACTGGAAACCCGATATCGTACACTGTAATGACTGGCATACGGGAATGATTCCCGTATGGATGCACGAAACTCCCGATATTAAAACCATTTTTACCATTCACAATATTGCCTATCAAGGGCCTTGGCGTTGGAAATTAGAGCAATTTGCTTGGTGTCCTTGGTATATGCAGGGTCATAACACCATGGCCGCCGCCGTTCAGTTTGCCGATCGCGTCACCACCGTCTCCCCCACCTACGCCGAGCAAATTAAAACCCCTGCCTATGGAGAACAAATTGATGGGTTAATGTCCTTTGTGAGCGACAAATTGCGAGGAATCCTCAATGGCGTTGATATTGAAAGCTATAATCCCGAAACCGATCGCTACATTGTCGAGAATTTCAGCGCTGACAACTTTGACAAGCGAGTCCAAAATAAAATTGCCCTGCAAGAGGAATTGGGCTTAGAAATCGATCCGAACAAGTTTCTCGTGGGCATGGTGACGCGCTTGGTGGAACAAAAAGGCATTGATATCCTCATGCAAGTGATGGATCGTTTCCTCTCCTACAGCGATGCACAATTCGTGCTTTTGGGCACCGGCGATCGCTACTATGAAACGCAAATGTGGCATTTAGCCTCTCACCATCACCGTCGCGTCTCGGCTCAAATTCTCTACAATGATGGGCTATCCCGTCGGATTTATGCCGGTACCGATGCCTTTTTGATGCCATCTCGCTTTGAACCCTGCGGTATTTCTCAATTGTTAGCCATGCGCTACGGTTCGATTCCCATCGTTCGTCGCACGGGCGGTTTGGTCGATACAGTCTCTCACCACGATCCGGTTAATGGTGCGGGAACCGGTTACTGTTTCGATCGCTACGAACCCCTCGATTTCTTCACCTGTATGGTGCGGGCATGGGAAGGCTATCGCTATAAGGATACATGGAAAGGCTTGCAACAACGTGCTATGGCTCAACGCTTTAGTTGGGACGATTCCGCCCGGGAATATATCAAAATGTACAAGGAGCTTTTAGGACTGCCCATCGAGGAACTTCTTCCCGAGGAGAAAGCCGTGATGGGGATGCCTGCCACAGTTTGATCGTTCCCAATATAATTTGGGAGAAAGGGCGTATGCAATACGCCCTCTTATGTGGGTTAATTAAAAGAATCCGAGATCGACAATATCATTTAAGTCCGATTTTAACCAAAGAGTTCCTTAAATCGCTGTTGAATCCAGGCCATGGGATTATTATCCGTTTCCTTCCCGAATTCGCTTAAATTGATGTGGTAGGTATTTTCCAATATATCTTTACGCTCTGCCAGTTCTTTCGCGATATCTTCGGCAAGGAGCGGATAATTTTGCAGCAATTGTTCAAAACCCGCAGCATCGATAACAAATAAAACTGTATTAGAGAGAGTTTTAAGCAGAGCGGGACAAGGAACGCCGAGCATTAAGGTCAGTTCCCCAAAATATGTTTCCTCCTCAATAATAAATTCCGGTTCTTCTCGATCGTCACCGCCGAGAAAAATAGCGACTTGGCCGGCAAGGATAATGGAAAATTCTCTCACAATATCGCCCTTTCGCATCAGGATCTCGGATGCCTCAACCCGCTTGCGATATCCGAGTTCAATTAGTTCTCTCATTTGTAGCTCGTTAAAGTTTTGGAAATAGGAAATCTGCGCGAGAGAATCCCGCAGGGTTTTACTCGATCGCGATCGCGATTCTCGATTTTCGGGGGGAGGAGTAGCGGCAGGGGATGGCAGTTCCCGTGGGTCTCTCAGGGGCGATCGCATCCACAGATCCAATTGAGGAAAGGGAATCTCAATCTCATTCTGTCGCAGGTAATATTCGACGGTGAAGGTTAACGTACTTTTGATTTTGGGCTGGCGATCGATGCGATCGGTCCACGCCCACAATTGGAAATTGAGAGCGCTATCGCCAAAACCGACAAATATCACTTCTGGGCGAGGTTTGGAGAGAATTTCTTTGAGGGAGTGAGCCGCTTCGAGCAAGATTTCGGTGATGAGGACGGGATCGCTTCCGTAAGCAACGCCGACATCAATTTCAATGCGACCTTCTAAGTTGTAATAGCTCCAATTCGTAACGTATTCTTCAGCAATTTTTGAGTTGGGAATGACGACTTCTGCACCTCCCAATTTGCGAATGACCGTAGAACGAATGGAAATTTCTTCAATATAGCCAGCAATGCCCTCAAACTCGATAAAGTCTCCCACCCGCAGTTTCTGTTCGACTAACATGGTCAGTCCGCTCAATAAATTTTTGATAATATCTTGCAAGCTAAAGCCAATCCCGACCCCCAGTCCGCCGAGAATGACGGCGATGGAGGACAAATCGACCCCTGTTGCGTGTAGGACGAGCAAATAACCGAAGGTCGCCAAACCCAAACTCGTAAGCGTTGCGATTGCTTCGCGATTCCCCCCATCAATTCCCAATTTGGCGAGGAGTTGGTATTTGAGAAAACTTTTGACAAAGCGAGCAATGAGACTGACGACGAGCAATGCGGTAACGACTTGGAGAAGCCAAAGCAATGAGACGGGTTGCCCTCCGAGTTCAAACAAAGTCGTCCTGAATACATTTTCGATCGGATGTTGGTTCATCACAACATTATCCATCACCCATTTCTTTCTCGCGGCGATCGAGTTCTTTTTCCCAAAGATCGAGTTTTTCTTGCTTTTTCTGGAACTCTTGTTCTTGGGTTTCGCGTCGAGATTCTAATTCTAAATTTCTCGTTGTAAACTGTTGTTGATTTAGGTTTAATTCTTGTCGCCAGTTTTGAATAGTATCTTTCTGTTGCAAAGAATTTAACAGCCGATCTGTCACATCTTCAATCCCGTGCAAACAATCTTTTTCATCTAATTCTACTAAAACCAAAAAGCCAACTGCTGGGGGAGCGCATTCTGCAATTTGTTCGTCGCTCAGATGCACGAGTCGCGATACGCCATCAACAACCCAAGTATCATCGGCAAGCGTAAGCCTAGCAAGTAATTGTAACTTGATTCCCGATACTGAATTGTGTTGCACTCGTGCTAGATATTGCATTATTTTGGCAGTGACTGGCGAGGGAAATCGAATTAAGGAAACCCAAAGGTTTTTATTCTTGCAAAAGTTGTTTTTCGCGGCGTTTGAGTTCTTCTTCTCGGCGATCGAGTTCTGTTTGTTTTTTCTTAAATTCTTGTTCCATTTTTTCTCGACGCGCCTCTAATTCTAAATTGCTGATGGTTAATTCTTGGCTTTCTAGGGTGAGTTCTTGCCGCCATTGAATTGTTTCTTCTTGTTGCAGGGACGCGAACAGCCAATCTGTGACATCTTCAACCGTTTCGGGTACGCCCTTTTCATCTAATTCGACTAAAACAAAAGTTGAAAGTTCGGGAATTGTGCCATTTTCGAGATGTAGCGATCGCGATACGTCATCGACCACCCAAACTTTATCGGGAATTGCATGTTTGGCAAGTAACTGCAACTCGATTCCCGATGCTGAATTGTTTTGCACTCGTGCTAAATATTGCATTCGTTTGGCAGTCGCTGACGATCGACTATTGAAGGCGATCGAGGCGATCGCGTAAAATTTCGACTTGTTTTTCTGCTTCGGTTAAAGCATCTTTTGCACCCTGTACGACATTTTCCGGCGCTTTGCTGACAAATTTAGGATTGTTTAAGCGTCCGGTCAAAGCCTTTACTTCTCCCTCAACTTTACCTAATTTTTTCTCTAACTTCGTCCGCAATGCCGCTAAATCGACAATTCCTTGCAAGGGAACGAGAACTTGTACGGTTCCTACGACTCCAGCAAAGGCTTGGGACTGCTCTTCTTGTAAGGCAGGGACGATTGCAACGGTTTCGCCTTTGGCCAACTCTTGAATGTAGGCTTGTCCGGCAATTAAGATTTGTCGTTCTTCCTCTCGGTCGCTTTGCAAGATAATCGCACTTTTCACCCCGGGTTTGATCTCCGCTTCTGCCCGCAAATTACGAATCGTGCGAATGGTCTCGATTAGCAAATTAAATTGTTCTTCGAGGACGGGATTGAGGAGAGTTTTGATTGGCGTTGCCTCGATCTTGTCGATGGGTTGTTGGCTGCTCTCCCCCTCTTGGGAGGGGGTTGGGGGGTGGGTTTCCGTTGGTTGTTGAAGACTCTCCCTGTTGCTCTCCCTTTCTTGGGAGATGGGTTTCTGTGAGTCGATCGCGCCGAATATCTCATGCCAGCGATCGCGTGCGATCGCGCGGAAGTCCTTGCGGTTTGAGGACAGCAGCAGATAGCGCAGGGCAAACCAAATTGAGACCAGAAAGCCAATCAATTTCAGGGTGGGTTCGACGAAGGGTACGGTATTGAGAGCATTGAGGAGAGAAAGAGTCAGATACAGGAGGATTGCAGAGCCGACAGAGAATGCCCCCACAATCAAAACTCGTTGATTGCGTTGAAAAAATCGATTAATCCCTTCTGGCAAGCTCGCCAGCATTTGCAGGACGAGATTGTCATACTCAGGCGCTACTAGGGGTAATTGCTGTTCTGCCTTGGTTTCGTTGGTGACTGGTGACTGGTGACTGGTGACTGGTGACTGGTGACTGGTGACTGGTGACTGGTGACTGGTGACTGGTGACTGGTGACTGGTGACTGGTGACTGCCACGGATCGGCGATCGCGTCACTTTGAGAGCCGAACGAAACCAGCACTTCATCGACTTCGGGATAGGCTTGCAAACAGAGAACTTGTCCGGGTTTGCGGACGAGAACCTGCCAAATTTCCTCAGTAATATGAGGCATGAGCGGATGAAGGAGTTTGAGGATGCCTTCGAGAACGTAAGCTAATGTTTGTTGTGCCACCCGTCGGGAGCGAGGATGAGCGTCCGATCGCAGGCGGGGTTTGACCAGTTCGATATACCAGTCGCAGAAATCCCCCCAAATAAACTCGTAGAGGCGTTTGGCGGCTTCTCCCATGCCATAATTATCGATATCCCGGCGCACGTCCCGAACGGTTTGATAGAAGCGAGAGAGAATCCAGCGATCGCTCATCTCCAATGATGAGAGATCGGGAGAACCCAGGCGATCCGGGGTCTGTCCTTCCAAGTTCATCAGCACGAACCGGGCAGCATTCCAGAGTTTATTGGCAAAATTGCGGGAAGCGGCGACGGATTCCGATTCGTCGGTGGCACGATCGTACTGCAAGCTGATATCTTGTCCCGCCCCGGCTACTTCTTTAATCAGGGTATAGCGCAGGGCATCGCTACCGTATTTCTCGATCACGATCAACGGATCGATCCCGTTGCCCGCAGTTTTGGACATTTTCTTGCCATTTTCATCTCTGACCAAGCCGTGAATGTAAACATCCTTGAAGGGCATCTCGTCGGTGAAATGTCCCGCCATCATGGTCATCCGTGCCACCCAGAAGAAGATAATATCAAACCCGGTTACGAGGGTGGAATTGGGGTAATATGCCTGCAAATCTGAGGTTTCTTTCGGCCAGCCCATGGTTGAAAACGGCCATAGACCCGAAGAGAACCACGTATCGAGAACGTCGGGATCTTGTTCCAGTTTGACCCCCTCCCCAAACATCACCTTGGCTTTTCCGAGGGCTTCGGCTTCGTTGCGGGCGACGATAAAGGGAGTCGTATCGGTAATTTCTCCCCCGGTTTCGCTAACGGCGTACCATGCCGGGATTTGGTGTCCCCACCACAACTGCCTGGAGATGCACCAATCGCGCAGGCGCACCAACCAATCGCGGTACACTTTACTCCAGCGTTCCGGCACGAAACGAGGAGAATTATCGCTGTCGAGATGACTGAGGGCGCGTTGGGACAGGGGTTCTATTTTCACGAACCATTGAGTGGAGAGGAGGGGTTCGACGGGAACTTTGCCGCGATCGCTATAGGGGACGGAATGGCGGTACTCTTCCACATTAACGAGTAATTTATCCATTTCCAAGCGCTTGATGACGTTGCGTCGCGCTTCAAAACGGTCTTGTCCGGCAAAATCTCCACCATTTTCATTCAAAGTGCCATCTTTATTCAGAATGTTAATAAATGGCAAATTATGGCGCTGTCCCATCTCAAAGTCGTTGGGATCGTGAGCGGGAGTCACCTTCACGCAGCCGGTACCGAAGGCGGGATCCACCAACTCATCGGCGAAAATGGAAATTTCCCGTCCGATAATGGGCAGGGTAACGGTTTTACCGATTAAATCCTTGTAGCGATCGTCGTTGGGATTGACCGCAACCCCTGTATCCCCCAACATGGTTTCCGGGCGGGTGGTGGCAACTTCTACATGACCGTTGCCATTACTGAGGGGATAGCGAAAATGCCACAAATAGCCGTCTATTTCTTTGTTCTCGACTTCCAAATCGGAAACGGCGGACTGGGAAGCCGGACACCAGTTCACCATATAATTGCCCCGATAGATCAGCCCTTCATCGTAGAGGCGGACAAAGGCTTCCCGGACGGCTTCGGAGAGGGTTTCGTCCATCGTGAAGCGTTCCCGCGTCCAATCCGCCGATAAACCCAAACGCCGCAGTTGCCCGACAATTTTCCCCCCGGATTCTTGTTTCCACTGCCACGCCCGCTCTAAAAATTTTTCCCGTCCGATGTCGTAGCGGGTTTGTCCTTCTTTTCGCAATTGGTCTTCTAAAATCTTTTGTACGGCAATGCTGGCATGGTCGGTTCCTGGCAAGCAGAGGGTATTTTTCCCCAACATCCGGTGATAGCGCACCAAGGTATCGATTAAGGCCGTTTCAAAAGCATGCCCCATGTGGAGACTGCCCGTCACGTTAGGGGGGGGAATAACAATACTGTATCGTTCGCCGTCTCCGGGGTTGGCTTGGAAGACGCGATTTTCTTCCCAGTATTTTTGCCACTTTTCTTCTGTCGCAAAAGGATCGTATTTGGGGGCGAGGGTAGGAATGGTTGCTGTCATGCGGGCTGTCGGGTAAGGAGGGAAAAATGAAGGGGCGATCGCGATCGGGTGTCGTCCTTCAACATTTTGCCATAGCCTCGCGGGGGTTTCGCGAATTTCTGGCGGCGATCGAGAAATTCATTGACTCTAGATGCAGGCGATCGCTGCGATTTCCCCATCTTAAAAAAAGGGAGCGGAATGCCCCCTTTTACATTTCGAGTGTTAAGTTTTATTAAAGCTCGAAGCGCTTAAACGTCATAAGGTGCGTTGCCCGAGAACTTCAAGGTAACGGGTTCGGGATTTTTGCCGATACTGCGAGCTTTTTTACCCACGGCTTCGCGACCTTCATTGACTTTTTCAGGGAATACGCCATCTGCGGGGTGCAAGTATTGGATTTCTCCACTGGGATACACCCGATAGATTTTGTAATTCTGAATTTTCGGCTTGAACTTGGTGCGAAGTTGGGTTCCGAGGGCGAGGCACTGTTCTTTACGAGCGAAGTAGAGTAAGTTATCGCCTTCGTTCATGATTGCCGCGCCACCGGTGGGCATTTCAAAAACTTGCTCGGATTTACTCGTCCAAGTAATGGCATACTTTTCTTCAGTCTCTGCTTTGGTCAGCAATCCGCCCGTGCTTCCCCCAAAGAGTGGGGTTTTGCCAGTAAGAGCTTCTGTCATAATCCTTCTCTCTAAATTCTGAATGATTTACGCAAATGCTATCACCGTAATGCTCTCTATTTTCAGGTTTTGTCAAGAATTGTAACAGTTGTTTAAAATTGAGAGACGATCGAAGGCAAATCTTAAACTTTTCTAGACAAACGAGGAGGGGAACGGTGCGCGACTGTAATTTAAGGGGAAACTTTAAGATAGGAGCGCGATCGTGACTTATAAGATTTTAAGTTTGGATGGGGGCGGTTTTCGTGGAGTAATGTCAGCCAGAATCCTTAAGGCAGTCGAAGAAAAACTCGATCGCCCCTTACACGAGTATTTCGATCTGGTTGCGGGAACTTCCACGGGATCCATCTTAGCCGCCGGAATTGCTTTGGGAAAAACGGCGGATGAGTTGTTAAATTTGTATAAACGTAGAGGCCAAGAAATCTTCCCCGATCGCATCCGCAGTTTTCGCAACTTAACTCGTATTTCTCGCGGTTTTTTCCCCGTTAATCTCTATCCTCATGGCGTTCCGGGAACGAAGAAAAAGGGCCTATCAACAGTATTGCAAGAAGAGTTAGGAGATACCAAAATTGTTGAGGTTGAAAAACCCGTTCTTGTCATTCCCGCTTACAATACCCTCGACCGTCGGACGTGGTGGTTTGTCAGCAACAATCCTCCTTCAGCACCACAATGGTACGATAATATTCCCATTTGGGAATTAAGTAGTTGTTCGGCTTCAGCCCCAACATTTTTCCCGCCTTACGACCTAGAAGTTCCTCAACCTCAACTGGAAAATCAATTAATCGCAGGACAAAAATATTCTTTTATTGATGGTGGTGTTGCCGCAAATAATCCGGCTTTGATTGCCATCTCTCATGCCTTATTCCGCCCCACAGAGATCGCAGGAGAACTGAAAGATCTGAGTCTTAGAGATATTTCCATTCTTTCTATCGGTACGGGTAAACCCACCCAGCCCTTTAGTTATCAACAAGTTAAAAGCTGGGGAATGATGGGTTGGGCGGTACGACTCGGCGATTTATTTATCCCTGCTCCGAATGGTATTACAGAATCCGTTTGCTGGCAAATTATCAGAGAACAGGATGATGAAAATGCCAAGCGCGTCCTGCGCCTCGATTTTGACATCGATACTCGTAAAGAAGAGGATAAAGTCTTAGAAACCATTGACGATCCCCATCTCTACGATCGCTTTATTCAAGTGACAGAAAATTACTTGCAAAATGCTAAGGCGCGGGTTGGTAAAGACAAGAAAATTGCTCCTATCGATGCGATCTCGCAATTTATTGCCAATAATCCTTAATCGTTATGGATAATGGGATACTGCCAAAAAATTATTCGTTACGTCCTGCTTTGCGGAAAGATATGGGCAAAATTTGGCGTTTGGTTTTGGGGGCGCGTCTCGACCCGACACAGTTACGCTGGCAGCAATTTTGGGTCATTTCTAGGGAAGACAAAATCATTGCTTGCGGGCAGTTGCGCGCTTTTCTCGATGCGGAAGAGTTGGGGAGTTTAGTGGTAGCGCGAGGCGATCGCGATCGCGGTTTGGGATCTTTTCTAGCTCGCCATCTCGTCCGACAAGCAACCAAACCCCTTTATTTGGAGTGTTTGGGGACGAAATTGGCGGCATTTTACGAAAAGTTGGGGTTTGTGGAGGTGAGGTGGGAGGAGTTGCCGCGATCGCTAAAATTCAAATTTGCCCTTTCCCATTTAGCAAAAGTTCTCGTGCATCTTCCCGTAACGTTTATGCGTAAATTTTAAACACTTAAAGACAAAGGAGATTTGCAAGGGGGACTTGCTATAATTCAAGAAAATTGGGTAAATAGCAATGACGGGAATTGTTCTCAATCTCAAACCTTTTATTGAGTTCAGCAACGATCAGTTTTACGAATTGTGTCAAAATCATCAAGATTTGCGATTTGAACGGACTGCACGAGGAGAATTAATTATTATGCCCCCCGTAGGCGGAGAAAGTGGTAATAAAGAAGCGAGTCTGATTGGCAATTTATATATTTGGAATACGCGATCGCGTCTGGGTAAAGTCTTTAGTTCTTCGACGGGTTTTATCCTTCCCAATGGTGCAAATCGTTCTCCTGATGCTGCTTGGGTTGCACTGGAAAGATGGGAAACTCTGACAAGAGAACAGCGCCAGAAACTCATCCCGCTTTGTCCCGATTTTCTCATTGAATTGCGTTCCGAGAGCGATTCTTTGCCTCCAGTGCAACGAAAAATGGAGGAATATATCGAGAATGGATTGTGTTTGGGATGGTTAATCGACCCTCGCAATCGACAAGTTGAAATCTATCGAGCGAATCGCGAAAAAGAAGTGTTAGAAAATTGCGATCGCTTAGAGGGTGAAGAGATCCTGCCAGGGTTTGTTTTGGATTTATCGGTAATTTGGGAAGAGTGAGAAGCGATCGCGTTTATTGTTGCGATGAATCTCACCATCCTCGGATAAGCCGATCGAGTTTTTTGTAAAGAAAGGACTGCTCTCTGGTGAATTTTCTTATTTACTTGACGATCGCCGCTCTAACGAAGAGAAACAACGCCGTCAAGAGCTTGTCGATACTTGGTCAAGGGTCAATCCTTCAGTTGCTTTCTTTTTAGGAATGTGGTTAGGGTACGAGCAAACACTTTCTATTTATCCTTCTTCTACTCAAGGGCGAGTTTGTATTATTGAAGGAAGTGAAGAGGGTTTTCGTCGTTTTGAAACGGGAACAGTGCTTGAAAATGGAGATATTCGCACGAGCGATCGACGTTTTATTATTCGCAGTGGAAATTATCTTGGGATTGCAGGAGTCTACAATGGTCAACCTTTTGTTGGGAGTGAAACTGCTTTACACAATCCTAAACCACTTTTTATACCTAGTACCTCTACTTTAACGACGTTTCCAGAAAGTTAAACAATGTCCCCATTATCTAAAGAAAAATTCTGCTATTAATCATGGAGATAGACTGACTATGAAACCTAAAGTATATATGATTGGTTTTGTTATTTTAGTTGCCATCATATCTTCCAAAACTGTTGGAGATACTAGGTTGGTAAAGAAACTTTTACCGATTCAGAAAGATTCTGCTTATGCTGCTGAAATCAAGCAATATCAGCGTTTAAATCATGATATTCTTGAGAACGCTACTTACCAAATTGAGGGTAGTATAATAACTTTGAACAATGGAACAGCAACATTTGATGTTGCCGGAGTCGTGAGTTTCGATCGAGCAGTTTATGGCGATCTCAACAGTGACGAAATAGAAGATGCTGTTGTTTTTTTAAGGGTTGGTCATGGGGGAACGGGGTCTTGGGGATACTTTGTACCAGTCATTAACGATAATGGACGACCTCGCGTGAGGAAATCGCTTTTGATTGGCGATCGCACGATTGTCAATACATTAAATATTACCAACCAGCGTGTAATTGCAGATTTAATAATATACAGTCAGAACGATCCTTTGTGCTGTCCTTCACTCGATGTTCGTTATACTTACCGATATTCAGAAAGCATCTTAGAGCAGATTTAACTAAGTGACTCTCTCATCATCATTTTTCTTCTTATAAAACTCGTTCTCGGAAGTGAGATTGCATTTCTCAAGAAAAGCGATCGTGCCAACTTTCCCACAAGCTGTAATTTTATTCAGCGCGATCGCGAATCAAGATCGCGCTGAATTATCGAGCAACAGCGATCGTGATAAAATAATTGTGCGATCCAGTTAAAAATCGGTTCAATTGGTCATGATATTAACCTCTGCTGCAATTGATAGCGATCCTGATATTATGGGTGGAATTTCTGTTTTTTCAGGAACGCGCGTCCCTATTAAAACATTGCTCGATTATCTACAAGGAGGGGATACTTTGGATGTATTTCTCGATCATTTCCCTAGTGTCAATCGCGAACAAGCGATCGCGGTTCTTGAATTAGCAAAGGAAGCAATTGACACCTATGCGAATTCTCCTCGATGAGTGCGTACCTCGCCCTTTAAAACGGGAATTGAACGATTATGAAATCAAAATAGTTGTAGAGATGGGATGGTCTGGCAAAAAGAATGGCGAACTTTTGCAATTAATGGTGCAAGAGAGCTTTACAATTTTACTGACCGCCGATCGAAATTTGCGTTATCAACAAAATCTACAACAAGCTGGAATTGCCGTTATTATCCTTGTTGCCTCTAGCAATCGACTCCCTGATTTAATCTCGTTAATACCAGAGACGCGCGAAGTGCTCAACCGAATTGTTGCAGGAGAAGCAATCGAAGTGGGGAATATTTGAATTAACGCGATCGCCTTTCTCAAGAAAAGCGATCGCCATCTAAAAAGAAAGTTGAGACTCTTTCAATGCAGTACGAGACCTCTCTCAGTCTAGAACAAGCCATTATCGGCTGCCTATTGGGAACGGCTGTCGGCGATGCGATGGGGCTACCGTTTGAAGGCTTATCCAAACACAGGCAAAAGAAATGGGTCAAAGATCGCGATCGCTATTATTTCTTCTTCAATAAAGGCATGGTTTCCGATGATACGGAACACGCTTGCATGGTTGCTCAATCATTAATTGTTTCGGCAGGTCATGAAAGCAAATTTACCCGTACTTTGGCTTGGCGATTGCGGTTTTGGTTGCTATGCTTGCCTGCGGGTGTCGGTTTCGCAACTTTGCGCTCTCTTCTTAAACTTTGGTTGGGTTTTTCGCCTCATCAAAGTGGTGTTTTTTCGGCTGGTAATGGTGTTGCGATGCGAAGTCCAATCGTTGGTGTTTGTTATGGTGACAATATCGAAAAATTGCGATCGCTAGTCCGAATTTCTACCCGCATGACCCACAGCGATCCCAAAGCCGAATATGGTGCATTTGCCATTGCGATCGCGGCTTATTTCTCTTCCCGACAGCAAGTCGATCCCGATCTTTACTATCAATCCTTACAGGCTAATCTCGACCCCAAAGCAGTCGAGTTCTTCGCACTGATTAAAAAGGCGTGTCAGAGTGCGATCGCGGGAGAATCTGCGGGGAGTTTTGCCCGATATATCGGCTGCGATCGCGGCATTAGCGGTTATATCTATCGTACTGTTCCTGTTGTCATTCAAGTTTGGTTGCGTCACCCTCAAAATTATGCAAGAGGAATTCAAGAAATTATTGCCTTGGGTGGAGATACGGATACCACTGCGGCAATTTTAGGCGGAATTATTGGCGCATCTGTGGGAAAAATAGGCATTCCTCAACATTGGCAGCAGGATTTGTGGGAAATTGCTCGCTCTCAAACTTGGATAGAAAGCGTTGGCAAAAGACTGACGATCGCGATAATTGAGAAAACGCCCAATATTGCTATTCCCCTCTCCATCCCCAAACTTCTCTTGAGAAATTTTTTCTTTCTTTGTCTGGTTCTCGGTCATGGCTTTCGTCGCTTGTTTCCACCTTATTAACTGCCAATCTATTGAGCTTATTTTTTATTTTTGAATCTGCGGAATTCTTTATAAAATCTTATAGATTGAAATCAAAGATGCTAAAATAGCGATAGGCATCTTTTAAAAAGGATTGAATTTTCGATATCTGCAATTGAGTGAGAAAAACAAATTCACAACTATGAATTCAACACGGTGTACCGCACAATCATACACCTTAACCGAGCAACTTTCCCAAAAACGAAACGATCTCAGAACGCGAGTAATTTCATCCGATAAGCTCGCGGTAATCGATGAGGAAACAGAACGGATTGCCAGATCGGGGATGGTCGAAAAATGCTTGCAAGTTGGCGATCGCGTTCCCGATTTTTCTCTTCTCGATACTAATGGAGAAACAATCGATCTGCAAACTTTATTGGCAAAAGGGATTGTGATTCTTTCCTTCTATCGAGGAAATTGGTGTCCCTATTGCAATCTCGAACTGAAGGCCTTAGAGACAATTTACCAAACTGTAAACGCCTTGAATGCTTCTGTCGTGGCAGTTTCTCCACAAAGCCGCAAATACTCTCTCTCGATGCGGGAAAAGAAAAAGCTCAGTTTTCCCGTGTTAAGCGATCCTCAAAACCGTATTGCTCGTCTATTTGGGATCGTTCATCAAGTCCCAGAACATTTATGGCATACTTATCGGGAATTGCAAGCAGATTTTACACAATATAACGAACATCCCGCATTAGAACTCCCTTTACCCGCCACTTTTATTATTCGTCAAGAGGGGACGATCGCTTATTCTTTTATCGATGCCGATTATACAAAACGACTCGATCCCGTAGAAATTGTCTCCATTTTAAAACAATTGAATGGGACTTAAGAATTGGCAATCGATTAGTTTGTTTTTTCTGCCAATACGCGATTGAGTTTGCCACTTTGATATCCTTCAAGATCGAGGGTAACATAGAGAAAACCCAACTCTTGAAAAGCACCGACTAAACTGGGAAGATTAGCATCGATAACAAATTCTTTAATTTGTTCTGGAGGTAACTCAATTCTTGCCGTATCGCCAGCCGATCGCACCCGCAAATTTTGCCATCCCAATTTTCGCAGATAAACTTCTGCTCTCCCGACGCGCTGCAATTTCTCGATGGTAATTTCTTCGCCATAAGGAAAGCGAGAACTCAAACAGGGTTGAGAGGGTTTATCCCACCACGGTAACTGCAAAATTTTGCTCAATTCGCGTACTTCTAACTTGGTAATTCCCGTTTCGGCTAAAGGCGATCTCGCACCCCGTTCTTTTGCCGCTTGAATGCCGGGACGATAATCGTGAAGATCGTCGGCATTAACCCCATCAATAACATAAGGATAACCGCGATCGCGCGCAATGGGTTTTAATGTATCATGGAGTTCGCTTTTACAGAAATAGCAGCGATTGATAGGATTAGTTGTATAATTCGCATTCTCCATCTCATGAGTTTTAACCAATTCATGTGCAATCCCGATCGCGGCAGCTTGAATCTTTGCATCTTCTAAATCTTCGGGTAGCAAAGAAGGCGAAACGGCTGTAATTGCCAAAGCGCGATCGCCCAAAACATCATAGGCAATTTTAGCCACTAGAGTGCTATCGATTCCTCCAGAATAAGCAACCAAAGCCTGCTCCATCCCTCGAAATAACGTTTGCAATTTTTCTAGTTTTTCCTTTAACATTATTTACCTCAGAATTAGGTGCATCCCAAATTTGTAAAAATATCTCTAAGAGAAAGTACCGTTGAAATAAGCATAGCGTAATGAAAGAATGCGAGGAGCATTTTTAATTTTCCGTCGTGCTCCAAATAGTTTAACACGTCTTTCGATTGTCTTGATTTTTGTATAATCGTTAAAAGCACGCGAATTTTTTACCCTGTCTCTGCCAATATCGAGCAACTCCAGCGAATTTTCCCAAACTAATTTTAGGTTTGATAGGAAGTAAAATCAAGCTATAAATCAATAAACGTAGAAAACGGAACAGAAAAATCGGCAGAGGCGCATACTTTTGTAGAGTTAGCAGATAACTATAGGTACTGTGTTCGATTTTTTTACCGATATTGCGGTTGGTAATTGAAGAAGGATAATGAACGATTGCAATGCGATCGCTAATGGCAATTTGATGTCCCGCTTGTCGATAGCGTTGACAAAAATCAAAGTCCTCATAATAGAGAAAATACTCTGGATCGAATTGGGGACAAACCGAAAATTTTTCTAGGTTAACGAGCAAACTGCAACCACTCACCCAATCACAATGCACATAAGGTTTTTGTCCGAGATTTGCCAGTAAGTTTTCTTCAACAATTGCACCACGACTGGGAATATATTTTCCCCCTGCAAACCAAATCTTGCGATCGGGAGTATAAATAGTAGTCCCTAAAATAGAAATTTTCCGATATTGCGAAAAAAATTCATTGACCTTTTCTAAGATATTTTCTTCTAAGACAGTATCGGGATTAATCAACCAAACAATTGCCTTGCGATCGCGCTCCCAAACCCAGTTCAATCCCACATTGCAACCATTCCCAAAACCGAGATTTTGACCTGTTTCTAAGATCGATACTTTCTCCGCTCTTAACTGTTCAACTGCACGATCTTCAGGAGAATTATTAACAATAATAAATTGAGAGAAAAGCTCGAAGTCTTGCAAACAAGACTGAATTAATCTTTCAATTAAATGAGCAGAATTATAATTAACAACCACTAAATAAATCGTAACAAGAGAATCATTATTATCCCTCACAAGATATTTTTTTTCTCTGCGTCTCTCTGCGTCTCTGTGGTTCATTTCTCTAAATTCTCTCACTGTAACTCAATTTTACAATCATCTCCAATCATAAATCGCAAGGCTTTCGGGCGTTTTGGAGCGAGAATTAATTGAGCCTGTCGTCCAATTAAACTATCAACAATTCGCTGGTGAATATTAACGACTTTTGCACCGGATAAAATAACGCTGTGGTCGATATCAGTATCGATAATCGTAACATTATTGGCAATGCTGCTATAAGGACCGATAAAGCAATTTTCGAGATGACAGTTTTCTCCAATAATTGCCGGGCCGCGTATTGTACAATTAATTAACTGCGTTCCTTCACCCACTTCAACGCGGCCGTAAATCTGAGATTGTTCGTCTAAAACTCCCGAAATTTTGGTTTCTAAGAACTCATCGAGAACGATATGATTGGCTTCTAAGAGATCGTCTTTTTTCCCCGTATCCAACCACCAACCCGATAGTTGCATGGCTTGAACGTTATGCAATTGGTTAATTAATGTTTGGATCGCATCGGTAATTTCTAATTCTCCTCGGGCTGAGGGTTGAATTTTCGCGATCGCTTGATGAATTCTGCTGTCAAAAAAATAAACACCCACCAATGCTAAATTCGAGGGCGGATTTTTGGGTTTTTCGATGAGTTGCAAAATTCTGCCGCGATCGTCTACCTCTGCCACTCCAAAAGCACTAGGATTTTTAACTTCTCGTAATAAAATCAATCCATCTAATTGTTGTTGTTGAAACTTAGCGAGAAATTCGTGCAAGCGATCGCGAATTAAATTATCCCCCAAATACAATACAAACGGGGAATCCTGCAAAAAATCCTGCGAAACTTTCACAGCATGGGCGAGTCCGGCGGGTTTTTCTTGGAGAATATAACTAATCTTAACGCCAAAGCGATCGCCATTCCCTGTCTTGGCTTTGACTTCTTCCCCCGTTTCCGGACTGATGACAATACCGATCTCCCGAATTCCTGCCGCCGCGATCGCCTCAATTCCGTACCATAAAATCGGCTTATTTGCAACAGGAACGAGTTGTTTTGCCCCCGTATAAGTTAGCGGGCGCAAGCGAGTTCCTTTACCACCAGAGAGAATTAGGGCTTTCACGTTTTCAATTATCAATGAAGAAAGAACAAAACATCAAAGTAACTAACTGGTAATTGGTGACTGGTGACTAACTCTTAGCTGACCGCAGGCAGCATCGGCTTCTAAGCCTCGGGAATAGCGAATGCTAACAGCGATTTTATATTGTTCGAGGGCGTGTTTGAACTGTTGGATGTCGTGGGTTTTGGGGCGTTGGTAATCTGCCTCGGAAATGGGATTGTAGGGGATTAAATTGACGTGACTTTGCATTCCTTGGATGAGTTTTGCCAACGCGATCGCCTGTTTGGGAGAATCGTTGACTCCGGCGAGGAGAATGTATTCAAATGTGACTCGTCGCCCGGTCATATTGACGTATTTACGACAATCTGAGAGGAGTTTGTCGAGGGGATAGTGTTTTGCACCAGGAATGAGTTGCGCCCTTAATTTTTGATCGGGGGCGTGAAGGCTGACGGCAAATGTTACTTGTAGATTGCGTTCGGCCAGTTGGCGAATGCGATGGGGAATGCCAACCGTAGAAATGACCAGCGATCGCTGACCGATGCCCACGTCTTCGTTTAAAGTTCGTACCGAAGCAACCACTTCATCTAAGTTCAATAAAGGTTCTCCCATGCCCATAAAAACCACGTTAGAAACCCGTCGTTGAAAATCTTCTTGTACCGTCAGCACCTGATCGACAATTTCCCATGCTTTCAGGTTGCGGAGAAATCCGCCTTTTCCTGTGGCGCAAAAATCGCAATTCATGGGACAGCCTACCTGAGAGGAAACGCATACCGTCAGGCGTTTTTCCGTGGGAATGCCAACGGTTTCGACTAGCGCATCGTCTTCGAGACGAAGGAGATATTTGCGGGTTTGGTCTGGGGCAATACTGCGGTGATGGATACTCGATCGCCCGATTTTGACCGTTTCCATTTCGCTGCGCCATTGTTTGGGGAAAACGGTAATATCGTAAAGCGATCGCGCCCCTTTTTGATAGAGCCATTGATGGAGTTGCTTGCCGCGATAGGGCGGTTGACCTTGCGATCGCACCCATTCGGTGAGTTGTTCTAGGGAACGTCCCAAGAGAACGTCATCCTGTTTGGATTTTTCTTTTACGGGTGCGTTCATTTCTCAAATTCCCCAATGGTATCGTTACTTATTTTAATTCGGAGATCGCACCTTTGGCCATCATGGCGATCGCGCTATCTGTTGCTTTGGGCAGTTGATAATATTTTCCGCCAGCAGTCTTGGCTAATTCTTGACCAAAACCCGTCGAAACAAACTTACTTGCCGTATCGATGACCAATAATTTAAAACCAATGCTGCGAATGCGTCCGGCAATATTGAGAAGTTCCTCTTTAATATCTGGTTTTTCTCCTTCTGGTAGGGTTTCCCCAAGCGATCGCGCCAAGGGAATATTGCCCCGCCCGTCAGTAATGGCAACAATTACAACCTGCCCAATATCTCCGGACATCTTTGCATTCATCCCCACGTGAACCGCTTGGGATAATCCGTGAGACAAAGGCGATCCGCCACCACAAGGCAGCTTTTCCAAACGTCCTTTCGCCAAGGTAATCGATCGCGTTGGTGGCAATAAAACATCGGCTTTTTCCCCTCGAAAGGGAATCAAAGCAACTTGGTCGCGATTTTCATAAGCCTCGGTTAACAAGCGCATCACCGCCCCTTTAGCGGACTGCATCCGGTTTAATGCCATCGATCCTGAAGCATCCACCACAAACACGATCAACGCCCCGGCTTTGCGGGCTAAACGTTTCGATCGCAAGTCTCCTCGTTCTACAATGACTTTGCGGTTAGGATGGCGCAAGCGGCGGGATTTTTGATAGGGTGCCGCCGTCCTTAAGGTCGCATCTACTGCCACCCGCGTCACTTTGCCTTTCGGTAACATTGGCTTGATATAGCGCCCGCGATCGTCGGAAAAAATCATACTCCGTGCTCCCGTATTGCCCTGTCGCTGTGCCATTTGGGCAAAATACAACACGCTGGGATCGAGAATTACGCCTTCTGGATCGAAAACGAACTCCTCGGGAATTTGTGGGGGTTCTTGTTGTTCCTCGTCTTCTTTTTCTTCGTCTTCTTTGTCTTCCTCATCCTCTTCTTCTCCGCCATCCTGTTGAGGGGGAGGCGGGGGCGGCGGTGGTGCTTGTTGTTCGTCTTCCGGGGGAGGAATAAACGAAGAACGCGGCACGATAACCAATTCTACTGCTCGGCGCAGGTCTTCTGGGGTCACTTCCTCCCGCCCTGCCAATGCCGCCGCAGCTTTGGCGACGCGCAGGGCAAATAGTTCCGCCCGATGGCCTTGTACGCCGCCGCGAATGGCTTCTTGGACGAGATAGGCAATTTGTTCGTCGGTGAGTTTGACTTCTTTGAGGTATTCTCTCGCCAACAAAATATTGGTTTTAATATTTTCGATTTCTTCGTCGTACTGGGCAATAAATCCTTGAGGAGAACTGGTATAAGCGATCGCTCGTTCCACGGCTTCCACTCGACTATCCAAAGCCAAGACCCCATCCGCCGACAAACCGATGGCAATGCGATCGCGCAAATGTTCCCGCAATTGTCCTTCTTCAGGGTTATAGGTGGCAATGAGGATGGGTTGGCAGGGATGTTCGATACTAATGCCTTCTCGTTCGATGCGATTCTTTCCATCCGTTAAAACCGTCAGCAGTTGATTGCTAATTTGTTCGTCGAGGAGGTTGATTTCATCAATATAGAGAACACCGCGATGTGCCTTTGCCAGCAGTCCGGGTTGAAATACGGGTTCTCCCTGTTGGACGGATTTTTCCACATCCACGGACCCCAAGAGGCGGTCTTCTGTCACTCCGAGGGGAATTTGCACGAAAGGAGCGGCAACGATCGCCATCTCCTCTCCTTCATCCTTTGGGGTGGCATTGTAATAAGAATCTTTAACGACCTCAATGGGGGGTAAGAGGGCATGAATTGCCCGCGCCATCACCGATTTCGCCGTTCCCCGACGACCTGCAATGACGGCACCTCCCAATCCGGGATCCACAGCCGCCAAGAGTAAAGCCAATTTAATCGCATCCTGCCCGACAACGGCCGTGAGGGGAAAATTTTGGGGTTGAGAGAGGGTTGTTAGGGGGGTCATTCGGTGAATTTGGGGAGGTTCAATCTTTTACCTTACCATCGAATCCCAGTCCGTTTCCCTTGAGTCGATCGCGAATTTCACAGCGAAATCGGCGTTTTCCCGTTACGCACTCATACCCGCGCGATCGCGATCGGGGTTTCCGGATTATACAGATCGGAAACCGTAAAACTGAGGTTTTCCTCAGTCAATTAATTTTATTTAATGAAGAATAAAAACACATTTTGCTTTATTGCCGGGCGATCGCTTACGCATTCTTTTTTATTTTAACAAATACAAATCGATCTCTCCATGAAACTACGTAGAAAGAGATAGAATTTATTGCATACAAAGAAAAAACAACAAGTGTAAAACTCAAAAAGATAAGACTCGTGCTGACGAGATTTACAGGATCTTCATAAAAGAAAGAAGGATTCATACGATCTCTTTAATTTCAATGTTTATTCTCAGTGATACCGTTAACTAAAGGGAAAGAAATTAAATTGACTTCTGTACAGACTCAGAGAGAGGAAAGCTCCCATGCGGAAACAGTTATTGAAAACATTAATCGGCGGCGCAATCGCCGGGGCAACCATAGCGATCGCTTCTCCTGCCGATGCGGGAACCCTGCATACCAAAACAGGTTTTGATATTGAATGGAACTACAGCATCGATCAGTTCAAAGATGGCTATCGTCGCAATCCCAGTACCCTGAATTACAACGGCATGGCTTTGGCGGAAACGGACGAGCAATTTATTTTTGCTCTAAGTTCCGACCTCGACTATAACGAGACTGATAGCATTTTTGGTTACACCCATGGCGATTTGTTTTTAAACTTTTCCGGTGACAAATTTCATACGGCCAACGATAACCAAGATCTTTTTGCCGTTAAGTTTGCTGCCAATAAAAATACTGGCTTCAGTGCGGGCTTATACAAAGATGTTGTTGCCGGGACGATTGCTGGCTCTCGGTCGGATAATTTAATGGGTTATTATGGGAGCGGACATATCTTCGGGCAACGTTCTTTCGGTACCGATTTATCCAGTCCTAATGATGTTTACGATTACTTCTACTCTCTTGACACTTATACAGTCAATTCTAGGAATACACCTCTCTATAACGGCATTCAGTCGGGAACGAAAATGGGCGATGTTTCCATGCTTGATGTTGCTGCTTTAGAGGCTCTCGGATTGGATTTGGCTTTTCCCAGTTTTAATGCGGAAGATGTCTTTGGAATTGCGATCGACAAGTCGCTATTCGCAGGTACTTTCTCCCCCGGTAACTTCGATCTGATGGCCCACGTTACGATGGAATACGGTGAGGGGGTTGCTCTTCAAGGAACAATTAATATCCCCGAACCGGAAGATCCCACAGACAGCGGCAATCCTACAGATGGTGGTAATCCTACAGATGGTGGTAATCCTACCAATGGTGGCAATTCTACACCAGACCCTCAAGACGTACCGGAACCTACAACATTATTGGGTTTAAGCGCAATGGGCTTAGCATTTTTGAAGTGCAAGCGCTCTCATTCTGCCGATCGCGCTACTCAATAAAAAGTGGTTTAATTCCTCTCTCCATTCTTAAATATATTTAAGATGAAAAAAGCTACTAAAGGTAGCTTTTTTTCATGTTTTGATGAGTTTCTAGATTTTGCACAATCTTTACAGAAAATCGTTCAATCTAAACCATATCTTGACAAAACTAATCTAAATCTAAGGTTAGAATCAAATCAAGTTAAGAGAATAGAGTTCTCGAACGTTCACGCAATTGACTCAAGGAAAGTATTAAGGGCAATGAAAAATTTTAAAGCAGTAACTTTGGTGGGAAGCGCGATCGCTACATTAGGACTGGCGCTCGCAGCACCCGCAAACGCAGGGCAAATGCACAACGGCTGGAACTATAGCATCGATTCCTATAGAGACGGTTC
>JBCCVR010000069.1:0-31802 GCA_039194995.1 Cyanobacteria bacterium P01_E01_bin.42
GAACAAATGATAAAATTAGGCTTATTACTCGAACTCGATCGGTCTAAAATCCCTGCTGTCGATCGCTTATTTCCTCGATTTAAAAATCCGGCTTGGGATGCTGAAAATCTCCATAGTCTTCCTATTGCCTGTGGAGTAACGGGATTGATTTATAATCGCAGGCAAGTCAAAGAACCACCCCAAGATTGGGATTATCTTTGGCAACATCAACAAAAACTATCCAAACGGATTACCTTGGTCAATGATATTCGAGAGGTGATGGGGGCAAGTTTAAAATCATTGGGTTGTTCTTATAATTCTATGAATCCCGAAGAAATCCAAGCAGCCTATGAGAAATTACAGGCATTGAAAAGAGCGATCGCGACGTTTACGACCGATGGTTGGAAAACGCGAATTTTAACGGGAGATCTGGCGATCGCGATGTGTTATTCCGATGAAGGAAATCGAATGATGTGGGAAAATGAGGATTTGGTTTTTATCATTCCTAAAAGTGGTTCTGCTCTAGCAATTGATAATATTGTTATTCCCAAAAATGCTCCTAATATTGAAGGTGGATATGCTTGGATTAATTTTATTTCACAACCGAAACTATTAGCAAATCTATGTCAGCGTTTGAGTTTTGGAACGCCCGATCGAGCCGCTTTTAATTTATTGCCGCTTCAATTACAACAAAATCCCATTCTGTTTCCGCCTCCAGAAATATTAGATGTATGCGAAGAAATTACTACTTTAGATAACCAAACTAATGAACTTTTTAATCATTACTGGACGCTCTTAACAAGTAGTTAGGGCTTGCTGAAAAAGTCAAAAAAAACTGCCGAAGCAGGGCAACAAGATTCATGACCAAAACAGAAATAGAGATCGCTGTTTCAGAAGTATGAGAAAGTTTAGTCATAACGCGATCGAGACTAAATCTCCACTTTCGTTAGAATTTTCCCAACTAATTTGGTCTAGAAAATGTCAGTATAACTAAGTGCGATCGAATTCGCAGTATTATTTCTCACATTTCCTATATCTGGATCTTTCAAAAATGTCTCTCTTGTTTCTATAGCACTTTTTGTAGTATAATTTTACTTACTTCACAATATTATATATTTTGTCACAAATCTTTAAGGATTCTCATGAGCGATCGCAGTCCGCAATTATTACAGCGAGTTGGCATTCTTGGGGATATTCACGGTGAAGCAAAATTATTGGCGATCGCCCTAAAATACTTGCAATCTCAAAAACTGGATCGCCTGTTATGCGTGGGAGATATTGTGGATGGGAGAGGTAATAGCGATCGCTGCTGTCAACTCCTCCAACAGTATCGGGTATCGACGGTACGAGGGAATCACGATCGCTGGTTTCTAGGGGAGGAGATGCGAGATTTACCGGATGCAACGCAGGTGACGGATGTTTCGGAGCAATCTTATCATTTTCTCGCGAATTTGCCCCCCACGCAGGCATTTTCGACCGTAGCGGGTCCATTACTCCTCTGTCATGGAATTGGCGATCGGGATATGGTACGACTGTTACCCGATGACTGGGGGTATGCGCTAGAATCTAATTTTGAATTGCAAGATCTCATTGATTCTCATCAGTATAATTTTGCGATTAACGGTCACACCCATCGCCGAATGGTTCGCCAATTTGAACATTTAACGATTATTAATGCGGGAACGCTCAAATCAAGTCATCAGCCTTGTTTTGCGATCGTCGATTTTAGTTTGAGTTGGGTGCAGTTTTTCGATCTTTTAAAAGACGCGGAAATTCGTGAAAGCGATCGCTTTGAGATTAGATAGTTTTATAGATTGTTATATTATGATACTCATATAACATTAAAAAATAAATTTACCCCATGTCTACTCAGATTCTCTCTCGCTACGTTAATCGAAACGCAGAAATTTTAGGTGGAGAACCAACCATTGTGGGAACGCGGACATCCGTTCGTGCCATTGTTGGTTTATGGCGAATGGGAATTATGCCCGAAGAAATTCTTAGCCATTTGCCTCATTTAACTTTGGCACAAGTGTTCGATGCTTTGAGTTTTTATCTCGATAACCAAGCAGAAATTAATGAGTATATTGAGAAAAATCGAGTTCCTGATGAGTTGGTTCATCCATCTGTTCAATCTGCATTGAGCGCCTTTTAATGTCTAATACCACCTTATATACAGATGAAGACATGTCGGCTCTCGTTGCCACTTTATTGCGATCGCGAGGTTTCGATATTACAACAGTTCCCGAACAAGGAAGCCTTGGGAAAACCGATCGCGAGCAACTTGAATTTTCAACCTCTATGAATCGATGTATTATAACGCATAATCGTGTTGACTTCGAGCAATTACACGTTCAGTATTTAGACGAAGGAAAAGAACATGCGGGGATTATCATCATTCCCCAGAAGAATGCCTATGAAGTAGCACAACGAGTTTCTATTTTAGTCGATATACTTCGTATAGAAGAGATTAGAAATCAATTGCTATATGCCTAGATTTCTTCAGAATCCATTCAAAAATTGCTATATTTTATATTTTACGGCAATACCAGACCGATCGCGAATTTCTCCTGCTATTTGTTCGAGGATATCGGGATCGACGCATTTAAGCTGTTGGGTTTGATAGGGACGCTGTTGCGAAGGATCGTGATTTCCGCGTCCGTCTAGTTGTCTTTTAATGGGTTTGGGACGAGTCGGCGTATTTAATTGAATTTCATCGGGAGAAAGCGATCGCATTAATTCAATATAAGTTTCTAAATTTTCCGGCGACCAAAGCGTTAATATCATAGTCTGAATGCTGAATTTTCCCACATACCCCTGCCGAAATCGAAAAATTCCTTGCCAAATTTTATTAAAATCAAAGCCAGCGACAGGACGATTGATCCGTCGTAATATATCGGCGGTAAATCCGTCTAATTTAACCGAAATGCGATCGCAGTGCTGTAAAGCCTGACTAACTTCAGCTTCCCCTAACATTGTGCCATTGGTTAGCACGAGATTCGGTCGGTGAGTCACTTTTTTGATTTCTCCGAGAATCTCTTCTAAATTGGCGGCGAGGGTGGGTTCACCACTTCCACTTAAAGTAACAATATCCACATCCCAAGGGGCAAAATTTTTCAATTCCGCGATAATTTGTTTGGTTGGAATATAGATATCTCGTTGTGCGGTTCGGTTCTCAATTGCACCCAATTGACAGTAGATACAATCAAACGAACAAGTCGAGACGCGACCGATCGGATCAATGCCGAGGGATCGCCCATAACGCCACGAATGAACGGGACCGTAAACAGTTGAAAAAGTTAAATTTGATGCTTGCATTATTTTCTGCCTCCGACTGTTTAGCTCATTATCGATCGCTAAATTGGCAGGCGTTTAATATCTTTATTATTTCCTAAAACGACGATAGCCATGCCTTTATAAAGGCGGCGATCGGGTAAAGGATTGATATCAAACTTATGATCGTTTTCGGCAATAGCCAGCACGGTTAAACCATAGTTGCTACGAAGTTTTAATTCTGTGATGGTTTGATTGTCAAATTCTGCCGGGACGAGAACTTCAACAATACTGTGTTCCGGATCGAGATCGAAGCGATCGAGGATTGCGGGTTTGGTGAGCAAATGAGCTAAGGCGGCTCCCGCTTCATATTCGGGGAAAACAACGCGATCGGCTCCCACTTTTTCTAAGAGTTTGCCGTGAATTTCTGTGGAGGCTTTCGCGACGACTTTTGAGACTCCTGCTTCTTTAACGTTAAGGGTGGTAATGATACTTTCTTCTATGTAATTGCCGATCGCAATGATAACCGTATCAAATTCAAAAATTCCGGCTTCTCTGAGGGCATTGCGTTCGGTTGAATCCAAACAAATCGCGTGAGTCGCGATATTATCATTTAAAGCACGAGCGACGAGTTTTTCATTGACATCAACTCCCAACACTTCATAACCCATTTTGTGTAAAGAAGTCGAGACCGATCGCCCGAAGCGACCCAACCCAATCACGGCGAATTGCTTGGTTTCTCGAGTGAGGGTCGCCAGAAAATTCAGCGATCGCAAATTCCAGCCCAGTCCTTTATTGACCATTTAACCCACTAATAAATTCTCTTCTGGATATTTTACTTGACGGGGACAAGATTCGCCAAATAAGGCGGCAATCAAGACCAAGATACCCACCCGACCGATAAACATTGTCGCAATTACGACCAATTGTCCCCAAGTGGAAAGAGCGGCGGTAATTCCCGTGGAAAGGCCTGCGGTGGAAAAAGCAGAAATAGTTTCAAAAAATAAATTGATGAATTCAAAGTTTTGCCCTTCAATAAAGACCAAAAAAGCAGTCGAAATCGCAACAGTCATACCAGAGCCAAAAACTACTGCGATCGCTTTTAAAATTAAAGGACTGGCAATTTTTCGCCCGTGAATAATCACCTCATTGTAGTCTCGCAAAGCCGAACGGGTACAGTCAAATAAAATCCGCACGGTAGTGGTTTTAATACCGCCGCCAGTGCCGCTCGGACTCGCCCCAATAATCATCAACCCCATGGTAATAAATAAGGCAGCACCGCTCATTGCGCCGAAATCTACTGTATTAAAACCTGCCGTGCGAGTCGTGACGGATTGAAACCAAGCTGCGAGAATCTTTTCGGTTAAGGGAAGTTCGGCTAAAGTTCCTGAAGGCAATGACTCGAGGGTGAGAAAAGCCACCGATCCAAATCCCAATAAAATGAGGGTCGTATTGACGACAACTTTAAAGTTTAACGAAAGCACAAATCTCGGTTTGGGGTTGCGAAATTGATTTTGACACCAGAGATAAAATTCAATAATGGTTTGATAGCCGATGCCGCCTAAAATAATCAATAAGGGAATGACGAGATTAATCGTCCAAGAGTCGCGATAGCCGACCAAACTATCGGAAAATAAGCTAAATCCGGCGTTATTCCAAGCACTGATACTGTGGAAAATTGCCAGCCACAAGCCTTTTCCGAAGCCGTAATCTTCGGCAAACAATCCCACCATCAAAAATGCCCCCGTTAATTCAAACAGAAAGGTGGTGGCGAGGATCGAACGGATGAGATTGCGACTGCCTTGGAGAGCAGGGCGATCGAGGGCTTCTTGAATGGCGACTTTTTGCCGCAGATCGAACTTGCGCCGCAAAATCAGAATCAAAAAGGTGGTGCTGGTCATATAACCCAGTCCGCCAATTTGAATGAGCAGCAAGAGAAAAAACTGCCCGATCGCCGAGAAATGAGTTCCGGTATCCACAACGCTCAACCCCGTGACGCAGACGGCTGAAGTTGAGGTAAATAAAGCGACGAGGACATTGTTCCAGGTGCCGTCACTGATGGAAATCGGCAGGGTTAACAGCAGAGTACCGATGAGAATTGTACCTAAAAATCCCAAGCAAATCGTGCGGGCAATCGTCATTTCAGTTATCAGTTATCAGTTATCAGTTCCTCCGGCTCAAGCGGGAGGCTTGGAATTCAGCAGGTTTTGGCTTTTCCTCCTGAATGAGGAGGCTTGAGACTCTATTCTTTTGGTCATTTGGATGAAAAAGGAGCATCAAGGGCAACGAGATTTTTAATTTAAAGGAAATTGACAACTTTGTGATACATCTCACTCCATTGGAATATGGCGATCGCTTCTCGTTGATAATATCGGTCATGGGGAATGCCTGCGTGAATTCACTCATTTTCTCCTCCTGCGATCGCCCTATCGCGCGACGAAGTTCACGAATGGCGATCGGGTTCTGTCACTTTCCCTTTCCTAGAAAAACGCGATGATAAAGATGTAGAGACGAGGAAAAAACAATGCTAGATATGCAGCTTTTACCCGGTGCAATTTTTGAAATCTTAGCTTCTGCTGCGAAGACCCGCCAATTAAGCCTCTGCGATCGCTATGGGTTGATGGCAGCTTCGATGGATGATAATCTCGATGAGGAAGAACGAGAAACCGTCAATCGCATTCTCTGGGCAGTCAGTCGCGGTAAAATTCACTACACTGCCGCCTAAACGCCGCGTCCCAAAAAAGGCCACCGAGGGAAGATAGGGATAACCGCTTCAAAAACTCAATGAATTCTTAAGTTTTAAGCTGGGCGATCGCACCTGTGACAAAGTTTTGTAAAAACTCCGTTCGTTGATTCTGCGCGAAAACGACTTTGAGTTTTTGCGTGAATTGCTCCCAATGTAAAGGAGTTTCTTCAGTCGGAACGATCTCGCAATCTTGGAAATATTCGATTAAACTCAGCCCCACCAAACGGGTTAAATAAGCGGCTCCGATCCCTTGTAGGGTGCCTCCAGCAACATAGGAAATCGCGTTACTTTTGAGGAAATGGGCGATCGCATTAGAAGAAAGTTCCACAATCCCCAATTTCACCAGCAAGCGCCCCAATTCTCCCGCCGTTTCTTGCCCCAGTTGCAACGATAATTTGTGTTGATAAATCTCCCCTAAATCCACCAGCATTTGAGCGCTAATGGCTGCTGTTGCCAAGAGATCCAACGCCGCTACAGGGTTGGCAAATGCCGCCGCCGCCGCAATCCACTGATAGCGCTCGATAATGGGCAAAGCGCGATCGCGGCGAATTCGATTCAATCTCGCGGCGATTTCTTGTTGTAAGCCGTGGTTTTCTCGCCAGAGCGTCCCGCAAATCAATTGTTCCCGCTCCAAAGTCAAAAGGCGATCGAGGCGCGTCTTTAAGGCTTGAATATCTGGTTGCGGCGATTCTTCCCACTCTTTGACGCTGCCATCGGTTTGATGCTGGCGGACTTTGATGGGAGATGGAGAAGCCGAGATTGCCAGCAAATCTCCCGGGTCTAAAATTCCAAAACTATGATGATATAGCTGCTGTAAGATAATTTCTCGTTCTTCAGTGGGGTAGCGATCGCTTTGATTGAGAACCAAGACGATATGTTGATAATTGCTTCTCTGTTCTTTGAGAGCCTGTAATTGTGAATCCGTAATATCTCCCGCGACCAACCATAAAACCGCATCTGCGCCCTCTAATTGGCTTTTCTCGTCCGCTTCTGAAGGAAGGGGCGTTTCTTCCCACGTGACATTTTCCCAAGGGAGATCTGCAAGCACATTTTGCAAACACGTTTTTCCCACCCGTTTTTCCCCAGCGATCGCAATGCGAATCTCTTGTCGTTTGAATCCGTCAGGCAAGCGATCGCAGTGTTTCTCCAAGTCGCTGTAATCCCCCTCGGGATCTTCCACTTTGAGAAAATCGAGATTTTGCCGAGTTTGGGCGATCGCCGCTTCTACCCGCGATCGATTCGGAAATACCGAGATATCGAGGGGTTCTGCATTGCGTCCCCATTTGCGCTTCAGCCACCAAAAACCGCCGCCAATGGCGATCGTCCCCACCAAACTCAATTCGCCGACTTCCATCGCCGTATCGCGGATATTCCACCACAACCAAAGTCCGAATGAGAGGGCAATGCCCCCCGTTAAAATAGGTTTGCGAAGTTGCAGTTTCATTCTTCCCTCCTCTCTGTGTTTCTCTATGTCTCTGTGGTTCATACTCTTTCCCTCTGCTAAGAAGCATTATTCTCCAATAACTGCGCCTTCGCCTCCTTAATCGCATTGCGAACTTGCTCGAAACCCGTTCCCCCGTAACTATTCCGTGCCGAGATGACTTGTTGGGGAGCGATCGCGGCATAAATATCTGCTTCAAACTGGGGATGTAGTGCTTTCCATTCCTCTAAAGTCAGTTCTTTGAGCAATTTCCCCGCCGCCAAACTGGTTTTCACGACTTTCCCCACCAAATTGTAAGCCTCGCGAAATGGCACTCCTTTCGCTGCTAAATAATCCGCCACATCCGTCGCATTGGAAAAATCTTCATCCACGGCACCCATCAGGCGATCGCGATTGAATTCCAGCCCTTCTCGCAAGAGTACCGTCATGGCTTCCAAACAACCTTGCACGGTGTTTACCCCGTCGAAAATGGCTTCTTTATCTTCTTGCAAATCCTTATTGTAGGCAAGGGGCAACCCTTTCATTAACACCAATAAACCTTGTAAATGCCCGAAAACTCGCCCGGTTTTCCCCCGCACTAACTCGGGAATATCGGGATTTTTCTTTTGGGGCATGATACTCGATCCCGTAGAACAATTATCCTTGAGGGTAATAAAATTAAACTCCTGCGAAGCCCATAAAATCAACTCTTCGCTCAAACGGCTCAAATGCACCATAATCAAACTACCCGCACAGAGAAACTCGATGGCAAAATCGCGATCGCTGACCCCATCCAAACTATTGCCATATAGCCCCCCAAATTCCAACGCCGAGGCAGTATAGTGGCGATCGATGGGAAACGTCGTTCCCGCTAACGCCCCGCACCCCAAAGGCGAAATATTCGTGCGCTTATAAATCTCTCCCAACCGTTCCCAGTCCCGTTGCGTCATCTGAAAATAGGCGAGAAGATGGTGCGCCAAACTCAAGGGTTGCGCCCGTTGCAGGTGGGTGTAACCCGGAATCGTCGTTTCTACGTTATTTTCGGCGTGTTTGAGGAGAACCTGTTGGAAATCTCGTAATTGCTGGCGAATCTCCTCAATGCGATCGCGCAAGTAAAGGCGAATATCCGTTCCCACCTGATCGTTCCGCGATCGCGCCGTGTGCAGCTTTTTCCCTACATCTCCCACCAACTCCGTCAAGCGACGTTCCACGGCAAAATGCACGTCTTCCGCTTCAATCCCCGGATTAAAATTCCCCTCTTGATATTCGAGCAGAATTTGTTCCAATCCCGTCACCAATTGCAAGGCTTCATCCTTGGCAATAATACCTGTATGCGCCAGCATTTTTGCATGAGCGATAGAGCCGCGAATATCGTATTCGATCAATTCAATATCGAAACCAATACTGGCATTAAAGCGAGCAATAACGGGATTGAGGGCGCTTTCAAAGCGATCGCTCCAAGTTTGTTTTGGCATAGTGATGGGAAAGGATGAGGAATGAAAGGAGAAAAGAGAGAAAGATTAGTTGTTCGTGTCTCCCACTGGTGACTGGTGACTGTCTTGATGCGCGTTCCCTTGCGTCTTGCGCCGACGCGGGGTCGCATTGCTGGTGACTGGTGACTGATAACTAGCTTGCGGTTAGACCGCGAACCACATAACCAATAATAAAACCGATTGCTAAAGCCCAAACTTGACCGGAAACAATAAAATTATTAAACGCTTCTTGCATTTGTCCGATGACGTTGGGATCGCTAATTTGTTGTGCCAGAAAGATCCCATCGAGGGAAAGTTGCGGAAATACTGTCGATATATTCGTCATATTCATCGCGATCGCGTCCAAGCCAGCCAGTAACATGATTCGGTTTTCCTCGTGCGAGAGTTTACTTCTTCTGCATTCTACAACCCCAATTCCCGATTCCCCATTCCCTAATCTTTACTCCCGATTCCCTACTCCGTGACTTGCAAAACCACCAAAGTCATATCGTCTTCATAATGATTTCCCGCGCCGATAAACTGTCCCAAGCGTTCGAAGAGGAAATCTAAGATGACTTGCGGACGATCGCCTTGCTTGCAGACTTGTTCGACGGTCTCCAAAAATCGATCTTCATCAAAGCGATCGCCGTCTTTATTGACTGCATCGGTAAAGCCATCCGTATAATAGATTACTGTATCGCCGATTTCTAATTGAACGCGATTATCTTCGTATTGAGAGTCAATTTCCAAACCGATCAGCATGCCCCAAGTATCCAACTTCAGGATGGATTGACTGGACGCTTGCCAGAGTAACGGTGGATTGTGGGCGGCATTGGTATAAGAAAGAATGCGGGTTTGGGGGTCGTATTCCGAGTAAAATAACGTCAAGAAACGATGGGATTTTTCGAGGTCGTCATACATGACCCGATTGAGGTGATTGAGAATTTTCGCCGGGGCATGACGATTAAGAACTTCTGCCCGCAACATTCCTCGAGTCATGGTCATGATTAATCCCGCAGGTACGCCTTTACCCATGACATCCCCAATCACAATACTCCACGGAATCGCCGAGGGAAATTGTTGGGGATCGGAACTAAATTGCTCGTAGGTGGCAGGGATAAAATCGTAATAATCTCCCCCCACGCGATTCGCCGTTTGACAGCGCGCCGCCAATTCCACTCCGGCGATCGCGGGACATTGTTCGGGAAATAAGTGATCTTGAATTTCTGAGGCGATTTCCAATTCGCGATCGAGGCGTTCCTTTTTGCGGAGTTCGCTAGTGAGTTCGCTATTGGCGATCGCGACAGCGGTTTGATCCGCCACCAACTGGACTAATTTTTTCCGCGTTGAAGTCCAACTGTAGTTCGGATCGTAACTAAAAATATACAGTCTGCCCCGGTCTTCATTTTTTACGAGAATGGGGGTACCAAAAATCTGGAGATCGTCGCCTAATTCTTCTTTTAACTTCTCATCTAAAACTTGGGGCTTAAATGACGATCGCGAATGGGGGGAAGCTCCTAAATTCAGCGCGATCCCTCGGGTCACGCGATCGAACGATCGCCGCATATTCCGACAGGCTTGTCCTTCTTGACAGTGTAACTGTTCTAAACGCGGCTGGCCGTCGGGTTTGAGCAGAATGAGAGCGCCCCCGTCCGCATCCGTCACCCTTGATGCCATCAACGGTACGATCTCGAGAAATTGATTGAGATTGTTGAAGCTGCGGAGGGCAAATCCGAGAGAACTGAGGAGATTTTGAATGCGATTTTGCTCCCGGTGTAATTGCGCCACTAAATCTTTCAGGACGGTAACGGGAGGAGTTGATGAGGTGGTGCTATTGGTTGAAGATTGAGGATGAGGAAGGGGAGCAGCAGTCATTGAAAGATGGTAGTAATTGGTAATTGGTAATCGATCCCGGATCATTGCAGAATTTACCGATTTCTCATTACCGTTGCCCCTTCGCCCGTAGGGGGCAATCCCAAGAGAGATATCATTATTTAGAAGATTTGTCAAGGATAAATTTCTGCGATTTTCCGAGAGAGTAACTTCTGATTCAACACAATGCAGATCGTTCCATGAGAATCTCTTATTTTAATTTAGCGATCGCGCCTCGTTCTACCAATGTGCGATCGGTCAGTAAATCGATAACCGTCGCCAATAAAATGCGCTGTTCGTTGACTTCAAACCAGACGGAAATGCGGTCTTGTTTAAGCTGGCCCGGCGGCTCTAAATGGGCGATACACACCTCTTGGCGGTGAGCCTCCAAAGAACGGTATTCTGTTTGTCGGGAGAGCTTGCGACTGGAGATCGTCCCCGCGTCATCGTAAACAATTTCCGATCGCGTTAGTTCGGCTAATTCTCCCACATCGAGGCGAATTTCTTTCTGTCCGTTGTGAGCGACTTGCAAGGTAATCGGCGATTCCAGTTTACAAGGATAGGAACTGCCGCGCTCGAAGAGAGGATGATAAAAATGGGTTTGGGTGGCGGGTTCCCAAAGACGAATCGCATAGGCGTGACGCAAATAATCTTCGATTGCCGAGACTTTAGTTAGGGCTAAGGCACCGTGACAAACTGCATCAAAAGGCTTGCCCAATTTCACCCGCGATCGCCCGAAATAAGAAACAATGAGATTCTGAACTGCCGGAATCAAACAACTGCCCCCCACTAATAACACTTGTTCGATTTCGCTTTTTTTGATGCCCTTCCCCAATGCCGAACTTAAGATTTCGTCGAGGGCTTCTCGTAATTGTTCGAGTAACTGATTGCGTTCTAAAATTTCCTCAAAGCGATCGCGATCCAAGCTCAAATCGTAAGACATAAACGTTTCTTCATCCAGCCAACTTTCCGAAGCCTTTTGGGTTTTCGAGAGTTGAATTTTTAACCGTTCGCCAATTTCCAATAAATTTTGCCAGCCCGTCTCGCCAACGGATTCCCGATCCGAACCAATTTGACGCAAATAATCTTCGACGAGCCACATATCGACATCTTCCCCCCCCAAATAAGCATCGGCTTTCGCTAAAACCCGCCCTTGTAAAATCTCGCGATCGCCATCGGTTGCGTCGGTACGAACCAAACTCAAATCGAGAGTCCCGCCGCCAAAATCCACCACCAACACTAAAGAACCCGGATTTTGGATCGCATATCCCAAAGCCGCCGCCGTCGATTCGTCTACAAAACGCACCCGGGTCGCCCCGATTTTTTCTCCCCAATCGCGAAACCAATCCAGATAGCGTTCAAAAGACCCCACAGGCACGGTAAAAATAAGCTCTGACGGCTCGAACTGTAAATTTTGCAGATTTTGCCATAACGTTTGCAAAAAGCATTCCGAGACCAATTGCGCGTGGTAATTCGTCCCATCGATCGCCCGAGGGGGACTGGGAAAATCCGCCACTAAATCCCGCTTGAACCCCTTAAAAAATCGTTGGGGTCGAGACAGTCCCAAACGCTGCGATCGCACCCGTTCCCCGATGAGAATCTCTCCTTTCTCCTTCACGAAAACCAAACTGGGAATCACGGGAACATCAACAACTTTCCCGGCATCCTCCGGCATCTTAAACAAGCGAGAAATCCCCTCAAACCGCAAAGTTTTCGGGGCTTGGGTATCCGGTTCGAGAATGCTAACAACGGTATTACTCGTACCAAAATCAATTGCAACGGCAGTCATTGTATTGGTTATTAGTTATTGGTTATTGGTTATTGGTTGCTTGGACTGCTTGCCTTGAGCGAAGCCGAAAGGAGTTTTGCCGAAGTGTTGGTTCATCCTCTCGTTTTCTCCCCCTCTTAGGAGGGGGCTGGGGGGTGGGTTCTCCCCCATCTTCCGACGCTCCCGATGCTCCCCCTGCTTCCGATGCCCTACTTATTCGGAAGAGAGCGACTCACCTTCGCCGGACAGAGAATCCGATCGCCATTCCGATAGCCGACAAACCGCACGAAAACCAGATCCCCTTCTTGAATGTCCTCGCTATCGGCTTGATGAATTTGTGGGTCGAACAGAACTTGCTCCCATGCGGTTCCGATGGACTCGTAACCCCAGCCTTGCAGTAGATTTTTCAGGGGGGTAAAAAGGGCGATAAAATTTCTGGCGGGTAAATTGGGCTTGGCTTCTGCCATCACAGAAGCCGTGGGAAAATTCATCATTAAAGTCTGCAATTGCTCGAAGGTGTCTTCCTTGAGATCGCGCTGCATGCGATCGAGATTATCCTGAAGTTCCGATCGCAAGCGCCGACATTGCTTTTCTAATTGTTCGATGCGATCGCCTGCGTCTTGTAATTCCCCAACGAGGCGATCGATGTTCTTTTGCTTGTCCCGCTCTAAATTCTCGTATCGTTCTTGCAGTAACTCGATTTGCTGGGATGCTGTGGCGAGGGAGGATTGATACTCTCTCGACTCCTGCTCCACCCCGATCCGTTCCTGTTGCAGTTCGCGGTATTTCTGATGCAATCTGGCAATTTCCTGAAACGCCTCCCCAAGGGACGGAAAAGAGTAACCGTAATTTTGCAGGAGTTCCTCGATAGAGCAATTGAGAAGGTGGGCGAGTTGGCTCAATTCTTTAAGGGTTAGCCCTTCCAGCTTGCCCTGTCGCATTCCTTTCACTTGTCTGGGGGTCAAACCCGCTTTGCGCTGGAGCGTACTCCAACGGGAAACCCCCACCGCCTTGAGGCGATCGCCCAAGATCGAGTCCGATATCCCGTCATCGAGCCGATCCCGGCCGCGCCCGAGCGCCCCCAGCAGGCCGAGCAAAATCACCGTTCCGCCCAACCACAATATCAAACCGAACCAAAAAAGATTGGGTTCTTCTACCATCAACCTCAACCCGTAAACAATGAAAATTACATCAATCTATTATTGCTGGAGAAATTGAGTTTGTTCTTGGGTTTGCACCACGGTTTGAGATTCCGCCTCGTATTCGGGCAGGAGTTCGCGATCCTCCACCTCCCCCAAGCGCTCCTCAATTTCCCGAGTCAGTTCCAGACATTGTTCTCCCGACACTCCCTCGAGTACCGTTTCCGTGATTTTGCCGTCTTTACCAATGCGGTATTCGATCTTTTGATATTCGGCCATCGGTGAAAACTTCCTCCCAAAAATCGCTATAATCCTCTACAGGATATCGCTAAATATATTTTTCCGATTGTAACCCAACTCGATTTCCAGCCATCGACATTCTCAAATTTATCGAAGTTCTTTCTCGGCGAGTTTATCAAGACGTTTTATGAACCCGATTCGATCTGGCGCGATCGCGCTCCTCAGCACTGTCATCCTGCCCCACTCTGTCGCGGCTGTTTCTCCCTCCACGTCCTCGGCGGGTCCCAATCTATCCTTCCATCTGGCTCGAGATGTAGCTCTAGACCTAGCTCAAGAGGTAGCCCAAGAGGCCGATCTGGGGCAACCCGAAGCTGTGTCAGCAGATTTTTCAACCCTAGAACTTGCCATTATCAACGAGATGAATCGTGCGAGAACCAATCCTAATTCCTATGCCGATTGGTTGGAGCGCCAAAGACGATTCTTTAACGGCAATATCCTCAATTTACCCGGCGAAGACCCTGTTGAAACTCAGGAGGGAACGGCAGCACTGGACGAAGCAATCCTGTATTTGCGATCGCTGCGCCCTTTATTTCCCTTCAGTCGCTCTGATGGGATGTCCCGAGGGGCAAGAGACCTCGTGGCGGATCAAGGGCAATCGGGAGAAGAAGGCCACACCAACAGTGACGGTCTCGGATTTGCGGAGCGACTGAGCCAATACGGCTCTTTTAGCGGCGGGGCGGCGGAAAATCTTAGCTACAGTCTAGAAAATGCTAGTAGCATCGTGATGATGTTGGTTCTCGATGATGGAGAACCCAGCCGAGGCCACCGCAATAAGATTTTTAATCTCGATTTTCGAACCAGTGGCGTAGCTTGCGGAACGCATCCCAATCGCGCGATCGCCTGTGCCATTAACTACGCGGGAACTTACGACGAAAGCAATCCCGGAATCGTCGTCCGTCCGCCAGTGTCGCCCCCTCCCACCTTTGAAGATCCCCAAGTTCCCGATTCAGAAATCCTCGTCCTCGAAAACGGACGCTTAGCAGATGGAGATCTCGTCTATCCCGACGACGGCAGCTTATACGATGAATATCGATTTTCTGGCAGAGCGGGACAAAAAATCGTGATCAGCCTCGAAAGTACGGATTTCGACCCGTTTTTAGCCTTTCTCAATGAAAAACGAGACGTTCTCGGTCAAAATGACGACGAGAGCGAAGGCAATCAAAATTCGAGACTGGCGATCACCTTACCCTATGACGGCGTTTACTATATCTTTGTCAACGGCTATGACAGTCAAGATCGAGGCGAATATATTTTGCAAGTCCGTCCTCAAACTTCGGTAGAGGAAGCTACGCCATAAAATTGGGCGATCGCAGTGTCAACTCAACCGCTCGATCGGTACGAGATGCGAAGAAACATCCCAATTTGGTAGGGTTCGAGGGCGATCGCGACAGGGAAAGGAAAGTCTTGCCCCTAATTTCCCCTAAATAAAGATATAATTTAGGCGCGAGCCAGAGAACCTCTTTGTAGCCGTCCATGAGCTACTGCATTAATCCCGATTGTCCTTATCCCGAAGACCCCGCCAACGCCGATCGCCCTGTATGCTGTCAGTGCGGTTCGCAATTGATCCTCCTCGATCGCTATCGAGTGGTGAAATTATTGAGTGACAATAGTGGCTTTGCGAATATTTACGAGGTTCAAGACGGTCAGGTTGTAAAAATTCTCAAAACCCTCAAGCAACGGCACAACGAAAACCAGAAAGCCGTCGAATTATTCGTGCAGGAAGCAACAGTTTTGAGTCAATTGGATCATCCCGGCATTCCCAAAATCGATCCCCAAGGCTATTTTCAATACTTTCCCCCCAATCGCCCGGAACCCGTCCACTGTTTCATTATGGAAAAAATCGACGGGCCGAATTTAAAAGAATGGATGCTGCAACAGGGGAATCTATTGATTAATGAGATGCAGGCGTTAGAATGGCTCGAGCAAATTACCAGAATTCTCCATCTCGTTCATCGGAAAAACTATTTTCACCGCGATATTAAATTACAAAATATTATGCTCCGCTCGACGGGGCAATTAGTGCTAATCGATTTCGGTACGGCTCGAGAAATGACCTACACTTACTTAGCCAGAATGGGTCACTCGGGCAATGTTACTAAGGTCAGTTCTGCGGGCTATACTCCCCCCGAACAACAACAAGGCCGCGCCGTTCCCCAATCGGATTTTTATGCCCTCGGACGGACTTTCATCTATTTACTCACAGGCAAACAACTCGAAGATAAAGATATTTACGATCCCTATACCAATGAATTTTACTGGCGTAGATTTGCCCCGGATATTTCTAGGGAATTTGCCGATTTTATCGATCGCCTCATGGCCTATCGCGCGATCGATCGCCCCAAGGACACCGCAGAGATATTAGAGATTGTCACGCGCTTGCAACAGTCCTCAGCGCGCAATAATTCCATCACTCAACTCGAACGCATTCCCGTTACCAAAATTCAATTAACCCCCGACAGTCCCACCATTCCCCAAGAAGAGGAAATACAACCCTCTCAACCCTCTAAATGGATGTTGAGCCTATTCGCAACGGGTTTACTTGTCGCGGGAGGTTACGGCAGTTGGCAGGGCTATCAATATACGTTACCTTTTTGGACGGGAGAGGCAAAGGTTACAGCAGAGAACAATATTGCGATCGCCCAAACTTTGACGGGTCATACCAGTTTTGTGAACGATCTCGCCATCAGTCCCGACAGTCGTTTACTCGTCAGTGCCAGTGCGGATAAAACGATTAAAGTTTGGGAGTTGGCAACCGGAGAATTATTACAAACCCTAACCGGAGCAAACAGTTTTGTGAATGCGTTAACGATAACGTTGGATGGTAGTTTTTTAATTGGGGCGAGTGCGGATAGAACCATTCGAATTTGGAATTTAGAAACGGGAGAACTGACGAAAACTTTGCGCGGTCATACGAGTTTTGTGGATGCTTTGGTTATGAGTCCCGACGGTCAAATTTTAGTCAGTACGGGAGCCGATAGAACCATTCGGATTTGGAATTTAGAAACCGGGGAAATGCTGCACGTTTTGCAAGGTCATTCCGGTTTTGTGAATGCCTTGGCCATTAGTTCCGACGGCGAAACGCTCGTGAGTGGTAGTGCCGATGCGAGTTTGCAGGTCTGGAATTTAAAAACGGGGGAAAACCTGCATTCTCTCATCGGTCATTCAAGTTTTATTAATGCGATCGCGATCGGTCCCAATGGCAAAACTTTGGCTAGTGGGGGTGCGGATACCACGATTAAAATTTGGGATTTGCAGACGGGAGAAGAAGTGCAAACCTTACAAGGACATACGGGGTTTATTAACGATTTGGCGATTAGTCCTGATGGGGAAATTTTAGTGAGTGCCAGTGCCGATACTTCAATTCGCGTTTGGCAGTTGAAAACGGGGGAGGAAATCTATGTTTTCGACGATCACGGCAACTATGTGAATAGTGTGGAAATTAGCCAAGATGGGACGACCCTAACCAGCAGCAGTGCCGATAAAACGATTAAGTTTTGGGATCTGGGAATGGGAACAGAACTTTATACTCTCACGGGGTATCAGTATCACATTAATTATTTTGCCATCAGTCCAGACGGTCGTTTTGTGGCCACCGGAAGCGGCGATAATGCGATCGCTATTTGGAAAATTTAACCAAAATTAGGAGAGGAAGGGAATGAACCACAGAGACACAGAGGGGCGCAGAGAGAGGAAATGGTTGTATTTCCTGTACGCATTCACGATCTTTTGGGGTGGGTGCGCGCGTTTGGCTGTTGAAGAGCGGGATTTGGATGTTGAGGCAGGTACTACGATTAAAGTAGAATTTATCGAGACTGCGCCAACCGATCGCTTTATCATCACCAACACAAGCTCTTGCGTGCTGGAAGAACTGACCCTTGAACTGGATTTATCGCCAAGTGCTGGAATGTTAATATTTGACACCTCTGCAACCGGTGCGGGGGTTGATGTTTTTCAACCGTTTGAGGTTCAAGAAGGGAATATCGTACCGCTTAACCGATCGGGTGTTGCGGATGGCGACACCGAACTAGCACTGCGAATTACTGATTTGAACCCGGGCGATCGGGCGATTTTCACCATTGATGTTGACGATACGCGGCAAAACGGCGAGTTTGGACAAAGCCGGGTAACAGAATCGGAAATTAGTGGCGCAATTGTGAGTATTACCGTTGACGATTCAAAAGCAACATCAACATTTGGTGATGAGAGTACGGCACGAGTGGCTCTATCTGAATGCTTGGTAGCTCAATACAGTTTTGGGTACTGATATTAGCAATATAGCATTACCTTTTTAGTTAGAACATCTCTTCTCTCTGTGTTTCTCTGTGTCTCTGTGGTTCAAATTCTTTCTATCCTAATATTTTACTCATCGATCGCCCTTATTGAGGTAATAAAAAAAGAGTAAATCTTTCTTGGATTTCATTGAGATAAGTGGTTAAACCCGTTTGAATCCCGCGATCGCGCAGAATTGCCAGATCGGTATTTTGCCAGCATTTTTGTTCGCGTTGCCAACTTTTACCGATGAGTTGCTCTAAGATGATTTTCGGATTTCTCTGACGCTCTCTTTCGTCTCTGGAGGTAGAATGCAATTTATGCGCTTTCGTGCAAGGATCGAAGGATAATTGTGTCGTTATTTCTGCCAAAATTTGCGTTTCTTGGGGAGTTTCGGGAATAAATCCATTGAGTACCCATGCTTCTCGTTTTGGATATGCCGTACCGAGTATAATTTCTAAGATGGGTTGGCGATCGCGATGTTCTTGTCTGGCTTGTTCGAGTCCGTTTCTGCGATCGGGTTGATTGTCAAGATCGCGGATAAAAAGAACGGCTTTAATATCCCTCGTTTTCTGTAAAAAGCGCACTAAATTTAACACTTTCATCGCTGCAACACCATCAGGTTTAAATTTTTTGCCATCTCGAGTGCGACCCAAAAAACCGAGTTTAAATTTTGGAGAACGAACATCGCGAATAATTTTTTTGATATCTTTCCAGCAAGAATATTCTGTTCCTTCTTCCAAACCACTCCATCGGAACATATATTGAATATTTTCCTCGTCTAACCAATCAATTGTTTCAACCAGAACGCGATTTGCAACCGAACTTGCAATTTGCCAATCCGCGCGACTTTCTACAACAACAATCACTTCAGACATTTACACCCTCTTCTGGCACTTTTTCATTAACCCATTCTTCCCCTTCCGCATTCCAAAATTCTCCCGTTGTTAAAGTTTGTTTTGCCCATTCTACATCAGGATGCTCATCTAATCGCTTACAGGTTGTAAAACCGGAAGAGTTGGTATCGAGTACGTGAACCTGAGAAAAATCTAGTTCATCGACAATATAAGGAGAATGAGTAGTAAAAATAATTTGTAAATTCGGATTAGTTTGAATAATTTCCTTAAAAATAGCGATTAGTTCGCGTTGCGCTCGCGGATGCAAACCTTGTTCGATATCGTCTAATAAAACTAATTGAGGCTTGTTAGAATTCATTAAAACCGTTAACAGGCCTAACGCTAGGATTGTACCTTCACTGACAGCATGGGCGGGAATGCGATCGCCAGTATTCATATCAAATACAATTTCTTGACCGATTCTTTCTTGATTTTCATCATAAGTAATCTCTCGTCCGTCAATTGCAATAGATCTGTGATGATTTACTTCAACTTTTGCTCGTTGTATTCTAATTTTTTTTACATTTGGAACAATCCGTTGTAACATTTTCTGTAGCTCTTGAAATTTCTCTATATCTTCATTGCGAAGATAATCTAAAGTTGGGGCAAGTCCAGAACCATTAAATTGAATTTTAGGATCAATATCTTCACTATATGCTGCTTTAGAAAGATTACTAGCACTCAATTTAAAGTAAAACATATATTCTAATACTTTAGGTAGTTTACCATATATATGCTCACTCCAAGGATGAGAAGTTTTAGACAGTAAATCTTGTATGTCTTCTACAACAGATATTTTTCCTTCCCAACTTTGATGCTTATGGTGAGTTTCTGGTTTGTTTTTAAAGCCATAATAACCATACTTTAACTGCTTGTTATCCGAAATGAATTGTATAGTAACTGACATTTCTTGATGTGTATAACCGATAAGAAAATCAGGTGAGCTTTCTCCCCAAAAAACAGTCGAAAAAGAATTTCCTATAAGCATTCTAAAGTAATACAATGCTTTTAAGACAGAAGTTTTACCCGAACTATTTTTTCCAACCAGTGCATGCAATCGAGAATCATCTAAATAGAGTTGTGTTGATTGATGTCCTTTAAAGTTTTCGAGCTTGATTTCTGTTATCATAAGTTTTTATTCTCCATTATTTTTTACTTGTTGACTTTTGCCTTTTCTCAACCATCCAAAAATATCTCCTACAGTTAATTGTAAATCTTCCACCAAAGCAGGAACGGGTAATATTGCATTTTCTTCATCTAATAACTGAGGCTGCTGTTGTGGAGGATAAACCAAAATCGATCGTGTTGAGGGATCGATTAACCAACCCATTTGACAGCCGCGATCGAGGGCGTGTAAAATTTTTCCTGTTACTCTAATTTGGCTTTGGTCTGGAGAAAGAATTTCAACGATAAAATCCGGTACGTCATTAAACACATTGGCAATATCCCCATTCTCGTCAACGGGTATTTTATCCCACGCAAATACTGTCACATCTGGGACTATCGCGCGTCCTCCGAAAACGCATCTAAGTTCGGGAAAGGCTTGAGCAATTCCTCGTTCTTCTACTAACCGATTAATCTCCGTTACCAATTTCGCTTGAATTTTACTGTGTTTTCCTTGTGGCATGGATTTCTGTAAAATTTCACCGTTGATATACTCGCTAGCGGGTTGAGTTTCGGGTAAATTTAGAAATGCTTCTAGTGTTATTGGTTGAATGGTGACTTGTACCATTGCGATTCTCCAATCGACTTATCTAAATCTTACTTCTATTATCTAAAGCGTGCATCGGGCGCAAAATTAGCGCCCGCTTTTATCTAGAGTAGCTTAAACAATATACTCTTGCAATGCTTTTACCTCCAAAGGTTGCGATCGCAAGGATTTAATTGCCGCTACCGTTGCTTTTGCTCCCGCTAAAGTGGTGATCAAAGGGATTTTATAAGCCAAACAAGAGCGACGAATTAAGCGTCCGTCTTCCCGCGCATCTTGTCCCGAAGGCGTATTAACAATCAGGTCGATATTTTCGTTTTTAATGGCATCTAAAACATGGGGGCGACCCTCATGAAGTTTTAACACCAATCCCGATTCTACACCATTTTCTTGTAAGACGTTATGAGTGCCCGTTGTGGCAATGATTTTGAACCCTAAATCCGAGAATTCCTTAACAATGGGAACAACGGCAGCTTTATCGCGATCGCTAACAGAAACGAAGACCGTTCCTTCTCGTGGTAATTGTTCGCCGGCGGCAATTTCAGCTTTAGCAAAGGCCTTACCAAAGTCGGAATCAATGCCCATTACTTCTCCCGTAGAACGCATTTCAGGGCCGAGGAGCGTATCGGTACCGGGGAACTTTTTAAAAGGGAGAACAGCTTCTTTAACGGCGACGTGTTTAAAGGTCGGCTCTTCTGTAAAATTCAGTTCTTTTAAGGTTTTACCAGACATCACCAAAGAAGCCATTTTCGCCAAAGGAATGCCCGTTGCTTTGGAAACATAGGGCACCGTCCGAGAGGCGCGCGGGTTGGCTTCTAAAATATACACCGTATCTCCTTGAATGGCGTATTGAATGTTCATCAACCCGACAACATTTAAAACTTTTGCCAGCTTAAACGTCCAAGTGCGAATGGTATGCAATGCCGTCTCGGAAAGGGATGTATAGGGCAAAGAACAAGCAGAATCTCCAGAGTGAATGCCTGCTTGTTCGATATGTTCCATAATGCCGCCAATCACTGTATTTCCCTCGCGATCGGCCAGACAATCTACATCGACTTCGACTGCATTTTCAAGGAATTTATCCACCAAAATTGGATGTTCGGGTTCGACTTGTACGGCGAAGGTCATATAATGTTCTAATTCCCGATCTTCGTACACGATTTCCATGGCGCGACCCCCCAAAACATAGGAAGGACGAACGACAACGGGATAGCCGATACGGTTGGCGATCGCGAGGGATTCTTCGTAACTGCGGGAAATGCCATTGGGAGGCTGTAAAATCTCCAATTCTTTGAGAATCTTTTCAAAACGCTCCCGATCTTCTGCCGTATCGATAGAGTCTGGAGAAGTACCCCAAATTTTGGTTTCCCCCGGATTTTGATTGAGATAAGTTTGTAAGGGAACAGCTAATTTTAGAGGAGTTTGTCCGCCAAATTGTACGATAATTCCGTCCGGTTGTTCTGCCTCGATAATATTGAGAACGTCTTCTTTAGTCAGAGGTTCAAAATAGAGGCGATCGCTGGTATCGTAGTCCGTAGAAACTGTCTCGGGATTGGAATTGACCATGATGGTTTCATAACCCGCATCGCTCAAACAAAAGGAAGCATGACAACAGCAATAGTCAAATTCGATCCCCTGTCCGATGCGATTGGGACCGCCCCCGAGAATCATCACTTTTGGTTTGTCAGAGGTGCGTATTTCCGATTCTTCCGGCTCGTAAGTGGAGTAATAATAAGGGGTATAGGCCTCAAATTCTGCCGCGCAAGTATCGACTAATTTATAAACTGGAATGATGCCCAATTCTTTGCGGAAGGTGCGAACTTCGTCTTCTGTTGTTTTCGTCGCAAAAGCAATTTGACGATCGCTAAATCCCTGTTGTTTGATTAAACGCATATCCGAGGCAGAAATCTCATTTAAAGCTGTTTGCTTGAGAAAGCGTTCGGTTTTTAGTAACTCTGCCAATTTATCCAAAAACCAAATATCGATCGCCGTTAAATTGTGAATTTCCTCCACTGTCATCCCTAATGTCAGAGCGTGATAGATGCTGTAAACACGATCGGGGTTGGGTGTTCGCAAATTAGCGCTAACTTGAGAGAGAGTTGGGAGAGGTTCGCTGCGATCGCAGCCAAAACCATAACGTCCGGTTTCCAAGGAGCGCAGGGCTTTCTGGAAAGATTCTTGGAAGGTACGCCCGATAGCCATAGCTTCCCCGACGGATTTCATTTGGGTTGTGAGAATAGGTTCCGAACCAGGGAATTTCTCAAAAGCGAAGCGAGGAATTTTAGTGACGATGTAATCAATGGTCGGTTCAAAAGAGGCGGGAGTTTGTTTCGTGATATCGTTGGAAATTTCCGGTAGGGTGTAGCCGACTGCAAGTTTGGCGGCAAATTTAGCGATGGGAAAACCGGTGGCTTTCGAGGCGAGAGCAGACGATCGCGACACCCGAGGATTCATTTCAATGACGATAACTTCCCCATTAACGGGGTTGACGGAGAATTGAATGTTGGAACCTCCCGTTTCTACGCCAATTTCGCGAATAATGGCGATGGAATAGTCCCGCAAGCGCTGATATTCTTTATCCGTGAGGGTTTGGGCGGGAGCAACGGTAATGGAATCTCCGGTATGTACCCCCATTGGATCGAAGTTTTCAATGCTGCAAATAATCACTACATTATCCGCCGTATCTCGCATCACTTCTAGCTCGTACTCTTTCCACCCTAACAGCGATCGCTCGACGAGGATTTGGGAGACGGGAGACGCATCGATCCCCCCTTGGGCCATTTCTTCGTATTCTTCTTGGTTGTAAGCAATCCCGCCCCCCGTACCGCCAAGGGTAAACGCCGGGCGGATAATGAGAGGATAAGAGCCAATTTCTTTCGCGATCGCTCGTGCTTCTTCCAGATTATTGGCAATCCCGGAAGGACAAACCCCTACGCCGATTTTCTCCATCGCTTCTTTAAATAACAAGCGATCCTCGGCTTTTTCAATGGCGGGAAGTTTGGCTCCGATGAGTTCGACCTCATATGTATCTAACGTTCCATCTTTAGCTAAAGCCACGGCAAGATTGAGGGCAGTTTGTCCCCCCATCGTCGGCAAAATGGCATCGGGGCGCTCTTTTTCGATCACCTTGGCAACAATTTCCGGTACGAGGGGTTCGACATAGGTGCGATCGGCGGTTTCGGGATCCGTCATGATCGTTGCCGGATTGGAATTGACGAGAATCACTTCATAACCCTCCTGTCGAAGGGCTTTACAGGCTTGGGTTCCCGAATAATCGAATTCGCAGGCTTGACCGATAACGATGGGACCAGAGCCGAGGATCAGAATTTTTTTGAGGTCTTCGCGACGAGGCATAGGAGTTTGTAGAGCGTAGGGTGTATAAAGTCAAACCATTCTACAGCAAGGTTCTCGGCTGCGATCGTTCGCTACCGAATGTTTTTTGCTTTGTCCCTCAGTCCTCTAAAATAGCCGCTCTGTTAGAATTGACCGCTAGAGCGATCGCCAATACTCACCGCCAGAATTCGAGATTTTAGAAAGCCTCGATCGCTTGTCGGGAGAAGATATTTGATTGAATTTCGAGTTGGAGTTGAGAGGCATTTTGAGTTAACTCTTAAAACTCGTAGCGCAATGCAAAAAATAAACCCCGATCTTGTAAGGAAGAACCTCGATTTTCTAAAGTAACTAAAGGAATGCCATAATCGAGATGAACGAATAAATTATCGATAATTTGCCAGCGTAAACCCAGACCCAAACTGGCTAAAGTCGAAGGATTGGGATTGGGCGTGTTATTATTCCAAACTGTTCCGATCGCAATAGAAGGAACGATCTGCAAATATTCTTGAGTTGCTCGAGCTTCGGGTTGCTCGTTTTCATTTTGCCCATCTTCATTTTTCTTCTTTCCCGTCCTGCGCGCGAACGAAATCGGCACTTCCAGAGACCCCCAAATGCCATTATCACCACTCAATAAACCGGGACGATATCCTTTTAAATTATTGATTCCTCCCAAGCTCGCGCTTTCTAGAGAGAGTAAAGAATGAGGCGTGAGTTGAGCGCTCAAACGAGCGATCGCGCTGGCTTGAATCAGACGATCTCGAGGCGATAATCTTTTTGCCCACAGCAAATCCCCTTGCCAAGAAAAAAACATGCCGTCAGGTTCTATATTGTTAACTGTGGCATCGAAGAGATCTAACCCGAAACTAAACTGAGAACGAATACCAAAGAAATGACTTTGCCCGCGATCGTGCCATTCTTGGGAAAATCTCAGGACGCTTGCCCTTGATAAACCCCCGTCCGCTCCGGGAGTCAAGGAAAATGGCAGATCGTCAAAGATAAAAGTTTGATTGCGACGCACATCAAAAGTTAACCCCAAAGCAAACTCTCTTTTGGGGGTTTGATAAAGCGGTTGGCGAAACCCGAAAGAAAACTGCTCCTCTTCCACGCGAATGCCAAAATCGCGAATTTCTCCCCGAATGATGCGACTGTCCCCACGAGCATAACGCACGGAGAGGATGCCATCCAAGGGATTGACAGGAATGTTATAACCGAGGTTGTAAGTATTTGCCCCTTCCGAGAGTTCGACTCCCATACTCAAGCGATCGCCCCAACCCACAAGATTATCAAATTGAGCTAAAAAATTTCCTTGTATTGCTCCGGTACTGGGAGAAAAGCGATTATCGAAAGAAAAGCGGGGACGAAAGGGAAGTGCTTCTTCGATTTCAACCCGCAAAAGACCCGAGCCATCGTTATATAAAATTAATTCGGGAGCGATACGCTCAAAAAAAGGCTTTTCCGAAAGCAATGCGAAGGTATCATCTAAGGTCGGTAAATGCAAAGGAGTCGTGATGACACGTTCGAGGCGATTCCGCACGTAGGCTTCCTGTAAATAAGTCAAACCTTCGATCTCAATTTTAGGTCGAAAGCTCTCATCTACTTGAATGATGACGTGATTGCCCTCGCGGAGAACTTGATCGGGAACGAATACATCCTTGGGAATATATCTCGCATCAAGATAAATTTTAGTAATTTCATCTGTCAAACATCTAACAGTTTCAAAATTAATGATTTGGTTGTCGTAGGGTTTTAAGAGTTCGTCAATTTTCTCCCGTAAACTCAAAATTGTATTGCCTTCAGTGCGAATGGTTGCAATCCGAACATTGGGCAAACGCGAATTTCGACCAGCAGGAGGCAAATTACAGGGTAAACCCAATAAATCTGAAGGCGGATTGACGGGCACTGGCTCTACTAACGGCGTTTCTGAAGGCTGTTGGGGTCTATTGATATCGCTGGCAGGGGGAAGAGAATCCTCGATATTATCGAGAATAGTCGGAGGGATCTGCGCTTGGACGGCGAGAGCATTTCCAAAAATGGCAGCGATCGCGATACTGGCAAACCCCACTCGCTCGATCATGAGAAAAACCTCCGCTCATGAGATGCAGCCGCAGAACAGCGACGGCCGAAAAATACACTGCCATCTGTGAGAAGGAACGATTCTGTAGCCTCTCGAGGATTGTGAGAGGCGGTGTTGGGGGTATGGCTTTTTTCTAATCCTTGACTGCGAATAGGCTCGAAGATAATAGTAGTGGGATCGTAAGGAACAGAAGACCTTGGTTTGACCTCAAATAGATCGTTACCTGCTGAGTCAGCACAACGATTGTCCATCGCAATCGTTGTCGGTTCGGGATCGCCGAATTGGGACTCCGAACCTTCAAAGTCAACTTCGAGGGGTGCCGTCGGTTCGCCAATCTCAGCATCATCAAAGATGAGAGTGGAAACAGGAAGAGGTGGACTCGGTATTTCTGGCGCTTTGGACACGGGAGGCAAAATGGGAGTTGGTAAAATTTCCACCACGTTGACTTCCCCAGATTCACTTTGAATCAGAGTATCGGGAGAGGAAAAGATCGTTTGCGTAATGATGTCAATATCTCCGGGCGCAATAATATTCGTTTCGTCGAGAACAATGCGATCGCTGTCAAATTTAATATCGCCAACGTCACTATCATTCGGGACGCTCACTGCAAATTGAGAATTTTCTGCGATCAGCGATAATGCTTCCAAGCTAATTTTCGGGTTCTCATTGCTTTGGAGACTGAGATTGAAAATTTGGCTGTCAACAAAAATAATGAAATTTCCGGTAATTTTAATGCTGCCTTTTAAGGTATTTAAGATCAGGCTCGTGCGCTCGAAGGATCCCGCTTGAGTTGTTATGCCAATCTCTCCAAGATTGGCACGCTCGGCATCATTCGCAAAGAATTGGCTGTCTTCGATCGCCAAAATCTCTACATTGGCTGCGATCGCTTCTGCTCCGACTTTGCTGGCAAAAATTTCTAGGATGGAGGCATCAAAATCGATACTTTCGATGGCAATCCAAGGTGGTAGCTCGTTGAAACTATCGTCTGTATCGACTTCGATCCGTCCTCTAATCCCAATGCTTTCGCTGCCGAAAAGAGAGACGAACTCATCCGCCAAAATGCCGCTATCGGGATGCTTGTCGAGCAAAATGTTAATGCGATCGCCTTGGATCGTCAAACCTTGGCCGGCATCCACGATGGTGGGTTCTTCCATACCATCCCACAACCAGACATCAAAACCCGTCAAATTGATATTTTCTCCTGCTTCCAGACTTCCCCGCAACTTTAAAAAAGCCGCCTCGAGGCTTAAATTGCCATCCACTGATAAATGGGCATCGCTGATGATAACGCTTTCAGGAGAAATGGTAGGGGGTGCGAGAGTGACTTTGAGAAAGTTTCCCTGTAAGGACTCTTCTGCATAAAATCCCTCACCCGTGCCGAGAAAAAGCGATGATTCTGGCAGATCGAAGCTCGCGTCTCGTCCTAAATGGAAACCGCGACGATTGAATAGAGATAAGTTTGCCGGACTTGTTACCCCAACGACTCCCTCAATCACAGAAGGCATATCTCCCGTTATGCTACCAAACACGCGATCGATACCTGCCGAGGGATCGAAGTATGCTTTTTCTCCAGTTGGTACGTTAAATTTTTCAAAAAGGTGAAAAACTGTATTACCTTGTTCGATGCCACCTCGAATTACATAGTCTATGACTTCATCATTAATCATTTCGTTGGTCGTCACCCTCGTACTTTGAGTTCTCCAACTCTCATTGGGGATAACGTCAGCCGTTGCTGTTTGATGACCTCCTATCAGACAGCAAAGAGAGATGAGAGACAGGGAACAAGACCATCTGATGCGTTTCTGCCAAAATTCGATATTGCGGATTGCCATTAGATTCAGCCTCCGATTAATTGTTTGGGTTTTGCCGATTCAGTGATTTTTCTTTCTCGACAGTAAATCAAAGAGCACCCGTAACTTTAGCATTTGAATGCAATTTTCCATACCTAAGTCGGAAAAAGGCGATAGAATTTTTACAGTTTAACGAAAAATAACAAGGGAGAGAACGGCAATATTTCACCCTATCTCGTTCTCTTTCTTGTTTGAGGTTGTCATAAATTGTATTTTTGTCATGGATATCATGCAAAAGTTCGTAAAATTTCCCCTCATTTTTTTTCTGATTGGGTTGACAATTGCCCTCAGTTGTGGCGATTCTTGAGGATTTTCCGTTGGAGTAGAACAAAAAACCGCCGCCGCGACAGCGAGAGAAATTCCCATTCTTATTGCCGAAGGAATGAGAGAGTGCATAGAGGAAGATAGTGAGTGCTGGACGAGAAAACTACAGGAATGCACAGAGGAGATCGATCGCGAGCGAAGACGAGAAAACTGGCAGCAAGTCGCATGGTTGCAGCAAAAGCAGGCTTATGTTCGTAATAGATTGAGAGATTTTCCCGGGGCGATCGCCATCTTATGCAGAAAATCCAGTCCGGGGGAAAGACAAGACGAACTTCCCACCTGCGAGAACGATAGCGCGATCGCCAATGGGAGGGGATTTCCTCTCGAGGAAATGATGGCTTGGGGGTTGCTGGCCGATTCTTATCGGCTCAACCGCAATGACGAACGCGCTATCCTTGCGGTGGAAAAATTCGAGGCGCTAGAGTCTGAAGTCTGCGATCGCACAGAATGCCCGTTGGATTTGCAGAATCAATTGCTCGAGATTGCAGCTTTTGCCTATACCAGCCGAGGGGAGCGCTACGAACAAAGGGGGCGATTGTATGGAGAGGAAAAGCCAGTGTTAGCACTTGAATACGTTGACGATGAATTGTTAAAGCTGAAAGAGGAATTTCCCAGAAGTCAGATTCTCTTCGATCGAGACTTCAGTCAAGAAACATTAAAACGAGAACTCGATCGCCGATATAAGATTCTTCACTTTGCCACTCATGCTCGCTTTGGCTCCGTTGCTGACGAGACTTTTTTAATTACGGGAGCAAAGAAGCCGACAACCCAAAACAATGAAATCCTGAGCCTCCGGGAACTCGAAACAATCTTGAAAAACCAAGAGATAAAGCCTCAATTACTGGTTCTCTCGGCTTGCGAAACAGCCAAAGGAGACGATCGCTTAACGCTGGGTTTGGGGGGTATTGCGCTGCGGGCGGGAGTTCCAACAACCGTCGCTTCGCTGTGGCTGGTCAATGATGCTGCAACAAAACAGTTAATTTCTAACTTTTATGCCAACCTCAAGGAGAATCAAGATCGGGAGCGAGGTGTTGCCTATGCCTTGCAACAGGCACAAATTACCCAAATCCAAGACCCTGACAAGAATCATCCCTATTATTGGGCTGCCTTCGTAGCGATCGGGAATTAGTTGTAGTCTCCATGCGTGCCTCTGACTCGAGTCAGAGGCATTATTTATGATTTACTCGCTGGCTTGGCACGATCGCTGCAACCATTGAGGCAAAGCATCAACCGATTCCAAGGGCAACATTTTCCCCCAGTTAATTATTGTATTGAGGAGATTGTATCCCAAACCTGCTTGTTGAAAAAGCGAGAGCTTTTGACAGCGATCGCTTGTATTTTCGAGATTAGCCGCAAAAACTGGGGTCATTTCTTCGACTTTAAAGTCTTTTTTGATCGAGACTGACTCGATTACAGAACTGTTGGGATCGCATAGTAAACTCACTCGCCATTCGTAATTTTTATTGGGAAGTAAGCCATCGGAAGAAGTTCGATATGGAGTGTAGGTTTGCAGTCCGGGTTTTTTCCATACCAACTTAGATGGAACAATGTCATGGCTGGGTTTCCCCTCATTATCCAATTCGTATAAATTGAATTTAACCTCCACTTCAGTACGATCTGGGCTTTCTACGAACCACGCAAAAGTCGGGTGAGGTAAGGAGCGATCGAACTCCAACTCCACATGGTGAAGTCCTAGCTTAGAACTCGTGCATTGCGGGACTCGATGTCCCGGTGTTACAGCGCCCTCTTCCTGCTGGGGATCTAGTGGCTCTATTAGTCGGGCATAACTGCTTTGAGACAATACTAGAGATAATGTTAGGAGTGCTAAGAACACTACCTTGACAATTTGCTGGAGAAATTTTCGGGGTTTAGTCGCTTTCATGGATTGTGAACGATTGGGTCAGATCAAAGTTCTCAGGACTCGTTTGATAGATGCAAACCCTAGATTTCTTTTCTCTAACGGCAATTTTAACTTGCACTCACTGCCATTAGGAGAGATATTTAGCTTAAATTCACCCTGCAATATGCCAGTAATATCTCTCATTTGTCTAGTCCCTTTGCCGCCACTATTCCTTATTTTACAAGGTTTGCCGTTATCTCGCAAAAGAATAGTACAATACTTTCCTTCTTTTTTGCAGATAACTGCCAAGCGAGTTGCATCTTTTGCGTGTTTGCCAACATTACATAATGCTTCTTCGAGAAATTGGCACACTTTGCGTTTCTCCTCAAAATTGAGTTCTATCGCCTCTATCTCATCAAATTGGGGAATGGTTATCTTGAGAGTTTTAAAATTAGGAAAATCGCGTTTGATGGTTTCTCGATAAACTTCTGCAAGCAATTCGTGGAAGGAAAGATTGAGATCGACCTTAGTTCCATTTCCCAAGATTAAAGTCTCATAAGCACTCAAGGCGTCTCGAGTTAAAGTTTCATCTAGTTTTCGGATTTCGCGATCGACTCGTTCGAGTTCGCACATCAGTTCCTCTCGAGTTAAAGTATTATTGCGAACCTTGGTTAAAAGAATATGTAGAGTTTGCAATGGTCCATTATGAATATGATTGAAGGCGTTATCAATAGAATCTTTTCGTTCTCGACTCAAGCGGTTTTCTTGCAGAATTTCATATTGCAAATTGCGACGATCTGTGACTGCACTGGTTAAAATCAATCCGCTAATAGGTATCAATAAAACAGGAACGACGGGAATCCACCAGCCAATTAAAAGGAGACAGTAACTCAAAATAAAAAGGATGAAAATAGCCGATCCAATTGCTATCAACTTTTGTGATGACGAGCGCATTGAGAGAGAAATGTAAATTGTGAAAATCGCCCAAGCAAAAATCCATAAATACTCCCCGGTTTCCGACCATCCATCTAATAGCGGTCGTCCATCTGAAACCGCACTAATAATTTGACTGGTTGCATGAGCGTGAAATTCTACACCGCGAATTTTTCCCGGTATCTCCAAATCCGCGATCGCAACGGTATCGATAAAATCGGGCGTGCTTGTTGCGGTCATACCAATAATGACAATGCGATCGCGAATCCAATCCGGATCGAAATTTCGATTTTTAATATCGCGAAAAGATAAAGTTCGGAAACGCTCTTTGCCCCTCGTATTGCGAAAATTTAGTAATAATTGCACGCCAAAATCTCGGACATTGCTATAGCCTCCGGTATTACTAACAAAATATGGTAATTGCGTGTCGCCAATACGCTCGAATTCGCTCTCCAGTAAATCCTGTTTGAGAAAAATATCTTCTGATTCTAAATATTCCCTTGCTAATAAAAAAGAAAAAGAAAAAACAAACTCCTGCCCTCCCGGTAATAGATTGACGAGGAAAACACGTCGAACTTTACCATCAGAATCCGGCCAAGTCTCGAC
>JBCCVR010000070.1:0-31786 GCA_039194995.1 Cyanobacteria bacterium P01_E01_bin.42
CTCCGCCACCTTCTGATTATGGTTGTGGGTATTGGCTTATTTTCATTCCCACTGCTATTCTCTCAGCAATTATTCCTCTAGGTCTAATTTTCATACTGAGAAAATTAAGAGGAGATCGTATATTCATAGAAATTAATCGTAAAACTTTTCAGATTCATCGGAGTTTTTTATTCTTCAATTTTATTTTTAAGGGAGAAACAAGATATCTAACATTATCCAAAAAGCAAGAAAAATTGAATTTATTAACCCTTTTATATCATGATATATATCCAAAACAATACGAATTTGGCTCGTGGTTAAGACAAGGCGAACGAGACTGGTTGCAAGCAGAACTAACAGAATTTTTCGATGATATAGCAAAATAGTCTAACTTTGAGAATGATCGAGAAATTCTAAAATATATTGATTTACTAATTGAGGTTGTTCTTGTTGTACCCAATGACTGCATTTTGGGATGTAATGAATGGTAAAATCTCGCACGTAGGCTTCCGTCCCATAGGTCAATTCTTTACCTAATGCCTTATCTTCCTCCCCCCAAATCATGAGAGTGGGTATTGCTAAAATTCCTCGCTTGCGTTCGCGCAACAAATCCGGCACAATATTACGATAATAGTTCAAAGCTGCTGTTAATGCCCCCGGTTTTGCCATTGCATCTTTATAAGCGGCGATATCTTCCGAACTAAATGTAGTTTTATCGATCGCCATACTCTCAAAGGCTTTTGCGATCGCATCGTAATCATTCCATTGAAAAATAAATTCGGGTAAAAATGGCAGTTGAAACGCCAAAATATACCAACTTTTTAACATTTGCTGGGGATTACCGCGTAAATTTTCACCAAATTTAGCAGGATGCGGAATATTAAGAACAACTAATTTCTCAACCATCTCTGGATATTCATAAGCGAATTCCCAAGCGATAAATCCTCCCCAATCATGTCCTACTAAGATACACTGACGATGCCCTAATGCTCTAATAATCCCTCGCACGTCTCCGAGGAGTTCTTTCAAGCGATAGGCCTCTAAGCGATCGGGTTTATCGCTTTCATTATACCCGCGTAAATCTACGGCAACCACTTGATAATATTTGGCGAGTTCGGGGATTTGATAGCGCCAAGAATACCAGAATTCGGGGAAGCCGTGTAATAGTAAAACTAAATCTCCTTTTCCTTGGGTGACATAGTGAAGTTTAACCCCGTTGGCTGTTAAGAACTCGTGTTGCCAAGAGCCATTTAAAATCGACATAACTCAATTCAAACTTGAAAATTCAAAAATCTTCTATTCTTTAATACTAATATATTTGGGTTGTGCTTTGATGCGATCGATCCATGCTAAAATATTAGGAAACTCAGATAAATCGAAACCACCTTCATCGGCAACGTGAGTGTAGGCAAACAAGTCAATATCAGCAATAGTATAGCGATCGCCGACAAAGAATTCGAGATTGCTCAAATGCCTTTCCATGACCCCCAAAGCAGCATAACCCGGTTCGCGCTTTTGTTCGAGTTGTTCCCGATATTCTTCCGGTTTTTTTAACAATGAAATCCAATAACGAGAAGTCGCGATGTAGGGTTCGTGGCTGTACTGTTCAAAAAATAACCATTGCATGACTTGCGCCTTCTCAAAACGGTCTTCTGGAAAGAACTGCGTTCCCTCACTCAGGTAAAATAGAACGGCGTTTGATTCGGGTAAAAACTGTCCGCTTTCCGTTTCAACAACGGGCACTCTACCGTTTAGATTCTTTTTTAAAAACTCTGGCGTTCGGCTTTCTTTTTTGAAAATATTGATTTCAATCTTCTCAAATGGAATCTCCAATTGCGTTAACAGCAAGCGGATTTTATAACAATTTCCAGAGGGTTGAGATTGATAAAGTTTTAACATTTTGAATTTTGAATTGAAATTATCCCCATCTTTCCTGCAAACGATCGCGAATCTCGAAAAAGTTTTCCCAAGGGATAAAGGGTTTATTTTCCGCTTCGAGGTAGGAAATGAGGCGATCGCGAGCAAAAACTAGATCGGCTGCTACTGCCATATTAATATCCGTCAAAGAGTCTCCAATGACAACCCTTTCTCGGGCGAGGTAGAATTCCATGACTTTAACTTTTGCCACTAACTCCGTCTCGCTTTCAAACTTTTGGGGAGGAACTTGCAAATTTTCCCCGCTTGCATCCAGTTCGATCGCGGTGATGGAAGCGACGCGATCGCGAATTGTAGTTTCTCCTATTTTGTCTTGACTTAATTTTTGTACGATCGTCTCTTGTAAACCTCCAGAAATGACATGAAAAGGGATATTTTTCCCATCTAAAAAATCAATCAGTTCGCCTAATCCCTCCCGCAAAGAGATTTTGTTCGTGTAATTAATAATTTCAGGGTAATATCGGGCAGGAATTGATTCAAGAACCAATCGCACGCCCTCTTGTAACGTTAATTCTTTTGCATAAAGTTGAGGCAGTATTTTTTCCGTTAGTGCGGGAGCAAATTTCTTCATGATTCCCACAAACGTCTCTGTTGATGTAATTGTTCCATCAAAGTCACAATATACAGCCCTCGAAACATAATTAACATTCATTTGTTCATTTCAAAACTCGCCTAAAATCAAGTATAAAAATTAGCTATATATACTGATACTCTATTATTACATTATTTTCTAACTATCTCATGAGAATTCACAAAAATTCAACAAGTCGTCAGATATAATAATGCTAAATTAGAATCATACGGGTTCGGAAACCATAAAATAGAGATGGCAAAATTGAGAAAAAGAATGAAATTAAGAAAAATAGGAAAGCAAGCGATCGCAGTAATTACCTTTGTCATTTTATCTCTCTTCGGCAGCAAAGCGACTTTGGCATCTTCCGAGTCAGCCAACCGCGATCGGTACTTGAGCCAGCAAAGTTGCCCTAGACCCCGGCATTATGCGAGGGTGATTACCACAGACGATCCCCTGAGCGTGCGATCGACTCCCAACGGCGATCCGATTGGTTCGATTCCCCAAGGTTGGGCTGTTGTCACGAACGGCAAAGACTCAACCGGAGACTGGACGCATGTAACCAGTCATCATGGTTCTGGCGATTATTTTGTCAATGCACCTCGATTCCGCACGGGTTGGGTATCTACCCGTTTCCTCAGACCTTTGGGACGCTATTGTTACAAGCCGACAGCCTTATTAAAATTGCCCGGGCTTTTATTCGGCGGTTCTTTTGTGACGGTACAAGAAGATTGGACGCAACGAGGCGATCGCTTGAGTCGCCCTGCGAAATAGGAGAATATTGCTACCTTAAAAAAGGGATGCGATCGCATCCCTAACACTTAATCCCTAAAGTCAGAAACTTACCACAGACCGGGAACTGGAGCGAGAATAGGAGGCTCGGGTGCGGGAGCGAGAGCCGGAAGAGTCGTGGGACGGTTAGCCAGAGAATCTAATTCTGCCCACAATGCAGCAATGCGAGCGTTCAAAGGAATCTCGGGTTCGGGATCTCCGTAGATCACGCCATAGTGAACGGGCTCCTCACAAGCAGGATTGACATTGTTCACGCAGACAAATCCCATGCGAGTTGCCTCGGTCACTTCATAGCGAGGAACGGGAACGCGATGGGCATCGGGATCGAAGTCTTCGTTGAGAACTTCTCCCGTGCAGTCTTCATTGGGGTTGTTCACGCAAATAAAGCCCCTGCGAACGAGATCCCATGCTTCCAAGCTATAGAACTGATTCTCGCTGGTTAAGGGATCGAACTCTTCGCCGGTCAAAGAATAGTCGAAGTCTGGAAGGTCAGCAAGCGCTGCGGGGGCGGAGAGAGCCAGCCCTATTGTGGCGATACCCGCTAAAGCGATCGCCGTTTTCAGGGAATGTTGAAACTGTACGCGCATCTTATCCTTCGGTGAATTTTTAGTCTAAGAATATCAGGACACAGTATCCTGCCAAAAATAGTATAGGGCAAATTTTTAGAAACGCGCCCCATTATGGGAAAAACGTCAAATACTTCTCTACTTTCTTCAAAGAGATGTTACGATTGCTTTTTTCTCTCCATTCCCCAATACCGAGATCGAAGAAATTCGCTAAAATTTTCTTAAGTTTTAACATTCGGATTCTCAGTAACTCATGAATAGACGCGATCGCTCTTTACGAGTTTTTTATCCCCTTTGCTTGTTCTTGGTTTTAATTGCTTTGCCTTTAAGCAGTTGTGCCGATCGAGGAGAAAATCCCGCAACTCCCACTCCAACAGATCGAGCTTCTTCCCAAAATGGAGATAACGCGAAAACGCGACGCATTCCTGCAATTGTGGAGACGGTTGAAGCCAACGTTATCGAATCCGAATCCCCACAATTGAGCCTTGCAGTAACGGGCAATTTTCAAGATGGTTGCGAAGCACCCCTCAAAGTCGAACGCAAACAGGAGGACGATCGCATTAATATTACCCTGTACCGCGAACTTGCAGCCGATTTAGTCTGTCCGGCGGTTCTTGTTCCCTTTGAAGAAGTTATCCCCTTAGAAGGCGAGTTTGCTAGGGGAACTCATACCCTTGAGGTCAATGGCATCGAGATCGAAGCCAAAATTTGAACGGTTGTTCGGGGCGATCGCAAAAAAATCCCGAGTGCAAGACTCGGGACAATTTGATTAAGTCAACGCAAAAGTTAACAGAGCGCAGAACCTAATAAACTTCTACGTGCCAGCGATGGGCTTTTTTCAACTCTTTGCGCTTTTCATCCCAGTTCATACCGATTTTTTCTGCTTCTTGGGTGAAGGTTTGCGCGATCGGCGGCTCCATGCCTTTCAAGCCGCACATGTAAACGTGGGTATTGGGCTTTTGAATCATGTCGAAGATTTCTCCCGCATATTCGCTAACCCGGCTTTGGACGTACATTTTGCTACCGTCAGCATTTTTCTGTTCGCGGCTGATTGCATAGGTTAGGCGGAAGTTATCGGGGAATTCAGCCGCCAACTCTTCTAACTCTTCTTTGTAGAGAATATTGGCAGAGTAAGGAATCCCAAAAATTAGCCAAGCCAAACCTTTGAACTTATAGTTTGCGTGCTGTTCTTTGAACATCCGCCACAAGAATGCTCGGAAAGGCGCAATACCCGTTCCCGTTGCCAGCATGATCACCGTAGCATCTTCATCTTCAGGCAAGAGCATTTCTTTGCCAACGGGTCCTGTAATGGCAACATCTGCTCCCACTTCTAAGTTGCACAAGTGGGACGAGCAAACCCCATAAACGGTTTCTCCGGTTTCGGGATGCTGATACTCCAGTTGGCGCACGCACAAGGAGACGCTTTTATCGTCTACGTCATCCCCGTGACGGGTGGACGCGATGGAGTAGAGGCGCAGCTTGTGAGCTTTGCCCTTGTCATCGGTTCCCGGGGCAACGATACCGATACTTTGACCTTCTAAGTAACGCAGATCGCCGCCGGAAATGTCAAACTTGAGGTGACGAACCGTACCCGTTCCACCTTCGCGAACCAATTCCGTATTTTCGACGCATTTGCCAATATAGGGACTTTTTGGCTTATAGATGTTGATAGGGATATCAGCTTTTGCCTTAGCTTGAGTCATGGATTTATTATTGGAGGTTGCAGGGATTGTTTGGGCTGCCGTTCCTGCCAGAGTTTCCGAATTTAGAGGCTTGATACTGAGAATTTTGCCTCCCAGTCGCGCAATTCGCCGCATTTCTTCTTGCATCCGATCGTAAGATACGGTGAAGAAAACTTTGCCACTCTGGCGAACTGCATACTTGAGCCGAGTATTCGAGGTCAGACCTTCGACTTCATAGATAAATTTGCGGTTTTGAGATTCGTACATTTGCTTTCAATATCTCCCAGCTTCGCGATCGAAAATATTACGGGCGACTAAAGTGCTTGGTTGCTTCTCGGATTTGCTTCCGAGAGGAATTCGGACGCAAGAGATTGGACGCGAGCGATCGAGTAAGGGCGATCGGACGAGAACGATCGGGTGAGAACAATCCGAGCGCTTTTTGTCAGTAATATTCAGCCTAGCATTGCGGGAACCCCCGAAAATACTTCCCTCGTCGGGGCGATCGCGATGAGACGAGATTTGATTGAGATGCGATCGAGGATTCGATCGCGCCGACAAAATCGTCAAAACAAGCAAATCTAATGTCTCGGCTTGTATTGGACAGCCACCCCCAAAATAATCTCTCGGCAAATGCAAGACTGTTAAACTGATATCTTTTTTACTTTTTCTTTATCAAAAATGACCGCGCTACCTTAGCATAAGAACTGGGTAGGCTGTTTGCATTCCGATTTGAGCTTGTGGAGAGTCTCTGGTTCTGGTAGAATCCACTTTAAGTTTCTAGTATAAATACCTACTAGATGGGAGCAAGGAATATTCGTGCTGTAACCAGACGGAAAAACGCAGGTAGGTTCGCAGATTCAGCTTGCTCGATACTGTTTAAAAATTGTTTTGTATAAGAGGGAAGGTATGATCGCACAATCGGATCGTGTGGTTCTCATAGGAGTCGCTGGAGACTCGGGATGCGGGAAATCAACCTTTTTACGCCGTTTGACCGATTTATTTGGCGAAGAGTTTATGACGGTTATCTGTTTGGATGACTATCACAGTCTCGATCGCAAGGGCAGAAAGGCGGCAGGGGTTACGGCTTTAAATCCCAAGGCCAATAATTTTGACTTGATGTACGAGCAAATTAAGGCCCTTAAAGCAGGGACGGCCATTGATAAGCCCATTTACAACCACGAAACGGGTGAGATTGACCCTCCCGAGCGCATCGAACCGAATAAAGTCGTGGTGATTGAGGGTTTGCATCCCCTCCACGACGAGCGGGTTCGCGAATTGATCGATTTTGGGGTTTATCTCGATATCAGCGATGATGTCAAGATTAACTGGAAGATTCAACGAGATATGGCAGAGCGGGGTCATACCTATGAAGACGTTCTTGCTTCGATTAATGCCAGAAAGCCAGATTTTCAAGCATATATCGAGCCGCAGAAGGAATTTGCCGATGTGGTCATTCAGGTTTTACCCACCAAGTTAATCGATGATAAAGAAAGTAAGTACCTGCGGGTTCGCTTAGTCCAAAAAGAAGAGACCGACCATCTCAGTCCCGTTTACTTGTTTGATGAGGGGTCTACCATTGATTGGCGACCTTGCGGGCGTAAGTTAACTTGTACCTATCCCGGTATCAAGATGTATTACGGACCCGATAGCTTTATGGGTAATGAAGTTTCTATGCTCGAAGTGGACGGTCAATTCGATAATCTCGAAGAGATGATTTACGTCGAAAGCCATTTGAGCAATACTTCGACTCGCTACTATGGGGAAATGACTGAATTGCTCCTCAAACACAAGGACTATCCCGGTTCGAACAACGGAACCGGACTTTTCCAAGTTTTGGTAGGACTGAAAATGCGGGAAACTTATGAACGCTTGACTCGTCCTGAAGCCGAAACCAAAGTAGCGGCGGCGGTCTAGTACCAATTTTCAGTACAAAGGATCGTTTTTAAATAAAAAATGCTAAATTTGAGGCGCAGGGAGATCTCGCCTCAGTTTTTTTGGGGGCAATGACTAAAATAGCTTGAGGAGTTCAGGGATTCGTTATGAAAGTTTGGCTCATTAGCTTTATCCTCTTGTTTGGCGGTGTAGAGTTCTATCAATGGTTGAAGGCGATACAAATTCCCTTACCCGTTTATCTGGGTTTGGGGCTACTCTTGGCGATCGCCTCCAATCGAACCAAAACCCAAAAATCCGTTCCCTCGGAATCTGCCCCCACCACTTCCAAGCCTCCCTCCATGCCCAATTCAACTCCCCCACTCATCCCAAAACCCCCGCAACCCCAGAACGAAATCTCATTCAAAATCAAGCGCCCTAAAAACCAATAACTAATAACCAATAACTAATCCCAATGATTTTTAAGGATAATGTGGCGATCGCGATCGACGCTAATACAACCCGATCGCTGGAGTTTACCCAATAGCCGCGTTACAGTCACCCGCGTCGTGCCAATAGCATTCGCGATCGTCTGATGGGTAAAGCGCACTTGCAAGCGCATTCCCTCGTCTGTTGTCTGTCCCAGATCGGCTTCAAGCAGGCGGAGCAAGCGAGCCAAGCGTTCTTCCACGCGACGATAGCCTGATATTGCCAAAATGGCTTCAGTTTGTCGCAGCCGTCGGGTAATACTATCTAAAACCATTTGCGTGAGAACCGGAGAAGATTGAATTTCGTTGAGGGTAAACCAGCGCAAATAAACATCCGAGAGTGCTTTCGCTTCGTAGAGTTCCAATCGGGTCAACCATAACCCAAAAAATGCCGCCGGACCCGCCCAGCCCAATAGCACCTCTTCTCCAGTAGCATGAGACGTACTAACTTGCACCAAGCCCCGATACACTTGCCATAATCCCTGCTCGTTTAGAGGAATGACTTCACCGCGATGATAGAGATGCAAGCGTCGCTCTTGTCGGGGTTCTTCGCTCGGGACGCAATTGACGGGTTGAGGAGTTAGGAGCATAAGATCGAGTGAGGGGATTAACCGTTGAACGCTAAGGTATTGTTATGCCGTCCCATCTCACAATAAACTGTTGAGGTAAACAGAAGGTAAAGAAATGATAATATTTCCCCGATAATCTTTTCCTAACAGTTTTGCAGAAAAATTAATCGCCTCCCAATTACTTCCCGGTTGAGACGGCATTTTCTTTAGCGATCGCAATTCCATCAGGCGAAACTGTCTGTAAATCGCCTCGCGAAATCTGGGGATGCTGGGCGAGAGTTCGCAGAGATTGTCGCGTTTTTGGGGAGGCAAATTTATAGTGTAGGCTTTGCCAAGCATTCCATTTGTGCCAGCGAATTTTATGCAGGTGTTTGGCTAAGGCAGGAAGACGAGTTTTAAAAGACTTATCAAAAAAATGATTGAGGAATTCCTTTAAGACAAAACTATCCTGAATATCGCCGAGAATGCTTTGAATCTGCTTTGTTTCTTTGAGATAATTCCGGTACTCTTCCCCGTAAAATTGGACGAACAATTCCATTTGATAGCGAGTGCGCTTGGCTTCTTTGCGCAAATCGTGGAGGGTGATTTCTTGTCGTGCCAAAATCTGACGCACGGTGTCGGGATCGGCAGGCAAGATTCTCTCTTGTGGGATGTCGCCGATACTTCCCCCGACTGCCCATCCGGGATGCAGGAAAAATTGACCGAACCGGGGTAGGAGTAAATCCGGCAAAATATGTTCGATGGGAACGCAAGCGAGCGCAGAATACTGGGGGTTTGCCAACCAAGATTCAAAGCCTTTTTTCAGTTGGCGGTATGCCTTTCCTGCTAAAACTTGTTTCACGACTTTAAAAGCCTGTTTTCGCTCCTTTGCCAAAGCATTGAGAATGCGATCGAGTTCTTTTCGTTCTGCTTTGGGAAGTTGCGGGCGATATTCTGTTTTCAGGGTTTCCTCGAGTACGTCGATATCCCGTAATTGTCCCAACACCCGAGCGATTTTCCCGACGGCTTTTTCTCCAGACGTTGCGGGTAGGGAAAGCGCCGAGGCAAATCCAACTAATGCCGTTCGCAAGCGACGCATGTTTACCCTCATCTGATGCAATTCTTCGGGATCGCGATCGCTCAAGACTCCGGCTTCGTAGGAGAGCATCTTGCGATAGTGTTGGGCGATCGCAAGATAAGCCCAATCGCCAAAAGTGTTGGTTTCGAATTCGTCGCTTACAACTTGCTTCATATCACCCTCATGCAGAACGATGTTCGCTTCTTCTTCTATCATAAACGCGAAAAATTAGTGGTGAGGTCGTTCTCATGCAAAAAGATCGGTGCGATGGAGGTATTGGCTTTGAATTGCGATCGGGCTGAAGCATGGCGATCGCAGTGTTCGGTTTGATTTTCCATCTGGTAAACTAAGGCTAATTCGGGACTGTAGGAGATGCGATCGCCATGATTGCTGTAATTGAAAAAACGCCCGTGTCATTCGATGAATTTGTGGATTGGTATCCAGAAAATTCAGAGAATCGTTACGAATTAAGACGGGGGGCAGTACGAGAAATGCCTAAACCGAGAGGGACGCATTCTAGGTTAGCCGGAGATCTCGCCTATGAATTGGGTATGGCAATTCGGCAAGGGAATCGATCCTATTTTATTCCGAGGGAATGTATTGTGAGAATATCTCGCGATACGGGCTACGAACCCGATATTATTGTTTTAGAAGAAACGGCGATCGCTTCGGAATCTCGATGGAAGAAAGAGTCGATTTTAATGTCGAGTCAGTCGATTAAATTGGTAGTTGAGGTGGTTTCGAGCAATTGGCGCGATGATTACTTGGTTAAATTGGGAGATTATGAAGCCTTTGGCATCCAAGAATATTGGCTAGTGGATTATTTGGGAATTGGAGGAAGACGTTATATTGGCTCTCCCAAGCAACCTACGCTTACGGTTTGCGTGTTGGTCGGGGGAGAATACGAATTACAGCAGTTTCGGGGCAGCGATCGCATTATTTCTCCCGCATTCCCCGATTTTGTCTTAACGGCAAACCAGATTTTCGCTTTTGGTGCATAAATTGACGATCGCAAATCGCGATCGGGGATCGGGAATTAGCAAAAGAAAATATCGATGCGATCGCGGCAGACAGTCCCATCGCACCGAATTTCTTGCAACTATCCTCCCAATCCTTCTACAACAGGATGGAAGAAGAAGGCAAAACCTAAAATGGTATAAGTAGCGAGTAATAAACCCCCTTCTAACCAATTCGATTTCCCGTCAGAACTAACAGAATTAGCCACTAAAACGGCAATCATCACAGCTACTAACTCAAAAGGATTAAAATTCAAATCCATCGGCTGTCCTAAAAACCACCCGGCAATCACCAACACGGGAGCCACAAAAAGGGCGATTTGCAAACTAGAACCCATTGCCACGGAAACCGAAAGATCCATCTTATCTTTCATGGCAACTGTTACCGCCGTCGCGTGTTCTGCTGCATTACCGACAATCGGCAATACAATGACCCCGGTAAAGAGTGCGGTCAATCCCAAAACGGAGGTTGCTTCCTCGAGAGAATCGACTAAAAATTCCGACTCTAAAGCCACTAAAAGGGTGACAATTAATAGCACTCCAATCCACAACCAAATATTAGGGGATTCGTGTTCCTCTTCCACAGATTCTGCACTTCCTCCTTCTTCTCCTTCAAACTCGGCAACGCCAACATCATAAAGATAGGCATGAGTTTTCATGGAAAAGACCAACGTTAAGATGTAAACCAACACCAAAACGATCGCCACCGCTATAGACAGGGTTTGCAGAACCGATTCCTCTATCCCCGAAGACGTGTATTGCACCGCAGTGGGAACGAGTAAGGAAATCACCGCCAAATTCATTGAAGACGCATTCATGCGGGCGGCAGTCGGTTGAAAGTCCTGCTCTTTAAAGCGCAATCCTCCCAAAAGCATGGAAAAACCCATCACGAGGAGGAGGTTGCTAATAATCGAACCCGTTACCGTTGCTTTTACGACCTCCACTAAGCCACTATTCAAGGCAACTAAGGCAATGATTAATTCTGTCGCGTTGCCAAAGGTAGCATTTAACAATCCTCCCAAATTCGGCCCGACCACAATGGCAATTTCTTCTGTCGCCGTCCCCATAAGTGCTGCAAGGGGAATAATTGCTAGTCCTGCCGTCACAAAGACGATCGCCGATCCCCAACCCAGATAGTGGGCAGCCACAGAAACCGGGATAAAGATTAATAAAATGTAAAGAATTTTGCTCATATTTCTTCGAGAGGGATTTATCCAAAACTAGCTCTAGAATAAGGGATCTTTTTTCGATTGGGGAGTCGGGATGAGAGAGTGGGGAGTAGAAAGAAGCGATCGGGGAATTATAAAGAAAAAATAACAAAATTTAAAATAACTTTTTTTAATACTGAGCGATCCCCGCAGGATCCCCACGATTTACTGTTAATCTCTTTAACAAAATCTCGTAATTTCCTTTAAAATTAAGATTCAGTAGGGAATGATTCAATCGTCTAAAATCATTGCTAATTTAAGGAAATTTTAAGATTTTCGAGAGAGCGAGAACCAATTTTCGCGCGTTTTTAACTTTGCTTTCCAGTCTCAGTCCAGCTTGTATTTTTATTGGGAGAACTTCATGCCTCAAACCCACCCAAAAGATCAAATAGCAACCCCAGTCGCCAGTCCTCAAAATGTATCTTCGGAGGCCGCTTCGGCGCATCGCGTTCCCGCAACGGGGGTATGCGTGACGGTTCACGGTCATTTCTACCAACCCCCTCGAGAAAATCCCTATCTGGATGTTATCGAACGTCAGCCCAGCGCCTATCCCTGCCATGACTGGAACGAACGCATCCTCTACGAATGCTATCGCCCCAATGTTTTTTCGCGCATCCTCAGCGAACGGGGAGAAGTTATTAGCATTGTTAATAATTTCGAGTATATGAGTTTTAATGTGGGTCCGACCTTAATGTCATGGTTGGAACGCCACGATCGCGAAGTCTATCGGGGGATTATCGAAGCCGATCGCAAGAGTGGAGAACGCCTCAACGGTCACGGCAATGCGATCGCCCAAGCCTACAATCACATCATTTTGCCCCTCGCCAACGAGCGGGATAAATACACCCAAGTTCGTTGGGGTAAAGCGGATTTTCGCTCTCATTTCGGTCGCGATCCCGAGGGAATGTGGCTGGCGGAAACGGCGGTGGATTATCCGACCCTGAAAGTTTTAATCGATGAGAACATTCGCTTTATTATCCTCGCCCCTTCCCAAGCCGAACGATGCCGCCTTCTGCCCTCGGAGGAGAATGCAGAACCGGAGTGGTCGGAAGTCGGCGGGTCTCAGATCGATCCCACCCGTCCTTATCGCTGCTTTATCGAGGACGGACGCTTCATCGATATCTTTTTCTATGACGGCCCGATCTCCCGGGATATGGGATTTGATGAGGTTTTGAGCAGTTCGGGGAATTTTGCCGGACGCTTGGGGCAAGCCGTGCGCCGTCCTTCCCAACTAATCTGCGTGGCAACAGATGGGGAAACCTTCGGCCATCACAAAGGCGGGACGGAAAAATGCCTTTCCTACTCCTTCATTCAAGAGTTTCCCAATCGAGGCTGGACGGTGACGAATTTCGCCCATTACCTCGAAGAGAATCCTCCGGAATGGCAGGTGATCTTAAAGCCCGTGACGGCTTGGAGTTGCGCCCACGGGGTCGATCGCTGGCAGGACGACTGCGGTTGCGGTGGCGGCGGGTTGTGGAATCAGCAATGGCGGCGACCCCTGCGAGATAGTTTGAATTGGCTGCGCGATCGCCTTGGGGAAATTTACGAGGCTCACGGAGGACAATTCCTGCGAGATCCTTGGCTAGCACGGGATGAGTACGTCCAACTGATTCGCGATCGCTCTCCCGAAAATACGATTAACTTCCTCTTCCGCAATCAAAGCCGTCCCCTAGAACCGGGAGAACAAGTCGATACGCTGCGATTGTTGGAGATGCAGCGCCAATCTTTACTTATGTTTACCAGTTGCGGTTGGTTCTTTGACGAACTTTCGCGACCGGAAGGGGTACAGATTTTGCGTTATGCCGCCCGGGCGATGGAATTGGCGGGGGATATTGCCGGGATACAATTGGAAGCCGAATTCCGCGATCGCATGGAAAAAGCGCCGAGTAATGTGGAAATGTTCGGGAATGGGGCGGTGGTTTACGATAAATTGGTCGTCTCGGCTCGGGTCACTTTCGAACGGGTCGCGGCACATTATGCCATTACCTCCCTCTTTAAGCACTATCAAAGCGAAGACCGGGTGTATTGCTACGAAGCCAGTCAACTCGACTACCACCGCCAGCAAATCGGGGCGTTAACCCTAGCGGTGGGTCAGTTGCGCTTGATCTCGGAAATTACCCGGGAAACCCAAGAGTTTATTTTTGCCGTGTTGCACTTTGGCGGTTGGGATTTCCACTGCTGCATTCAACCCTTTATCGGGCGTTTGGCGTACTCGCAAATTAAGGAAAAGTTATTTGCCGCTCTCAATGATGCCAGTGTCGCCAAAACTCTTTTTGCGATGACCCGGGTTTTCGGCGATCGCGTCTTCGATCTGGAGACCTTATTTGCTGAGGAACGGCAATGGATCGTCCAACAGGTGGCGAATAAGAGCAAAGACAATTTGGATCGGCTGTTTACCCAAGCATATCGGGATAATTACAGTCTCTTACAAGCCTTCTATCGGGAAGAATTGCCCGTTCCCCAAGAGTTGAAGGTTTCGGCAGAAATTGCTATTTCCCATCGCTGTTTGAAGGTGTTAGCGCAATTGGATGAAACCACAAACCGCGATCGCAAAGATATGTATTTGACGGAATTGGAAGCGATCGCGGCTGAAGCGGAAAATATGCGCTGCCAGTTGAATCTACCGGGGGCGAAACAATTACTAGAAGTCCTGATTTTACGGGATTGCAAGGCGTTATTGGGAGAAGCTAACCCGGACGCGGTACGAGAAGATAGTCAACGCCTTTATCGCACCATTGATTTGGGCGATCGCTTACAGGTGGGCTTATCTTTGGATCGGGTTCAGGAATATTATTTCCAATGCCTGCATGGAGATATTTTGCCCCAATGTTTTGTTGGCGAGGGCGAGGCAGTTTCTTGTCCTTGGGAGATCGCTAACGTTCCCGTTTTATTAGATCTGGGCGGGAAATTGGCGGTTGATGTCAGTCCATGGCGGCAGGTTTAGTTTGACAGCGATCGCGTGATTTCAATAGCAAGAAGTCATGCGATCGCCTCTGTCGAAAAATTGAAAATAATGATTCCTACCGCAGAATAAATGTTGACGTGCGTTCGCGTTTGTCAAACGTTATCTAATTTTTATACTGATATTTATCTCTTTCGCTATGATGAGAAACGAGAGGAGATTTACATCTTAGCCGGAGAAACAATAGCGATCGCCATTTTTAAAAACGGAGATTGGGAGTTTGACGATGACACAGAAACCTGACTTAAACCAAATGAGTCGTACAGAACTCAGAAAATACGTGCTTACTCATCGAGACGATGTGGAAGCCTTGCGCATCTATATGACACGATTGCGGACAGAACCCGGTGTAACTCGATATTCGGGACGATCGAATACAGAAGACATGAAGCAACTCCGCAAACTGATCGAGAATACGATCGCCCGTCAATAAGGCAATTTTTCCGACTCTTTTTATTCAATGACTCTCTAAATGCTCTGTCCCCTCTACATTAAACTCTCTGTGCTCTCTGCGTCTCTGTGGTTCAACCTCTTCTAACTCCTCCACCAAATTAAATCCCGTGGCTTTTCCCGAGTACCCAATGACGGCGAAAAAAGCGAGATAATGCCGTCTCTTCTAAGGATAAATAAATCGGTCTCCCGTGGGGACAAGTGCGAGGATTTCTGGTATTTTTCCACCGATCTAGCAAAGATTGCATTTCTGGTACGGTTAAGGGAGTCCCGTTGCGAATGGCACTGCGACAAGCCGTTGCAACTTGCGCCTCGCGAATATCTCCCCCGCAACTTAATTCTAAAATGGCATCAACGCGATCGCTCCTTTCTGACAGCATTTCCGGAATGGTACGAATTGCCCACATTTCCTCTCCAAATGAGTCAATTTCTAACCCAATGCGCTGCACTTGTTCGACTTGAGAATCAGTTAATTGAGACAGGACAATCGGCGGTTCAACGGAGATGAGTTGCCAAGCATCTTGTAATTGTTCGTAGAGTATTCGTTCGTGGGCAATATGCTGTTCGACTAACCACAAACCATGCTCGTGTTCGGCGACAATATACATTTTATTGACCTGTGCCACTGCTCGCAATTCTAACAAGCCAATTTCATTTTTAATATTCGTTTGCGGTTCGATTTTGCGATCGAGATTATAACTTCCTTTTTTTTCGGCAACCTTCAATAATTTGCCAATTCTGCGATTATTTGCCGTCGTCCCCAAATCCGTCGGACTCATGCGCAAACTTTCCGCGATCGCATCGCCGATTTTCTCCCGCCAAAAGTCCAGATCGTGCAGATAAATTTCTGTTTTAGCGGGATGGCGATTCCAGTCAATTTGCCTTGGATCGAGGGTTAAATGCAGAAAACAGAGGGGATAGCGATCGCGGGGTAACGTTTTCGCAAAACTAGAAACGATGGTTTGTTCCAGTTGGGGAGAACGAACAAAACGCCCATTTACCGCAACCTTAACCCAATCCAACCTCCGACGATGACAGCGATCGGGCAAACCGATCGCTAATTCGATTTTTGCGGGGGAAAACTCGGTATTTTCCGGGTAAATTTCCTTACTTAAATATTGCAGGTCGCTGACATGAATACGCTTGAGAAATTGAGGAATAATCTCGCGAATTGTTGTCCCCGGAAAAATCCGAAACCACAGGGTTTCATCTTGCCAGATTTGCCAAGCAATTTGCGGATGACAGAGAGCTAAATTGTGAATAATTTCTTGGACTTCCTTCAATTGTTGGGACTTGGAGGGTAAACCCTGACGGCGCACGGGAATATTGCCAAATAAGTTTGCAACTGTGACAATTGTACCCGGAGCGATCGCGGTTATTTCTTCCTCAATGGGTTGTCCGTCGCGATTGTATTGAATGCGCCATCCTGCCTCTTCTGAGAGCGATCGGCTGCATATTTCCAACTCCGATAACTGCGCCAAACTGTGCAAGGCTTCCCCGCGAAATCCCAAACTGGTAATTTTCCACAAGTCCTCGGAAGTGTGAATTTTACTGGTGCTATGAGGTTTTGCACAAAAATGCAAATTTGTCAAGTTCATGCCTTGCCCATTATCCGCGACTCGCACTCGCCACAGATCGGGGAAAAGAGAAAGGGTTAAGCGAGTTCCCCCCGCATCGATCGCATTTTCCACCAACTCCCGCACCACCGAAGCCAGAGAGTCAATCACCTCTCCGGCTGCGATGATATTGATGACTTCGGGGGGAAGATGTTGGATTATTGACAAGGGCTTAATCGTTTTTTCCTCGCTGTAGGGGATGGCGATGAGTTCGCTATCTTACCCCATTTTAAAGAAATGGCGATCGATGGGGAAAGCGATCGCGCTTCTTAAAAAATTCCGCTCATCCCTTTCCCTACGGGGGAAGAAATGCTATATCATCATGGCATTGGGGAAAAATCCCCCAGCTTTGGCGTGACGAACGATTTGAGGGAGCAACCATGTCCGAGGAGAATAGCGCAATTCAAAACGGGGCAACCCAAAACGGAATGAAACCCGCTTTATCGGCGAAATCTGTCGCCATCGAACCGCGATCGCTCGAAAAAGCTGCCGATGCCCTCATGGACGATCTATTCTCGGACATTGATATTCTCCTAGAAGGAAACGGGCAATTACCGACAAAACCCGCGAAAGCCGAATATGTCACCCTGCAATCCGTTGTCGTTCCCCCCATTAACCTCCCCACATCAGAGCCAGAAGAGGCAGAAAATAGATCGGTTGCGCCGAAGAAGAAGGGAAAACCGCGATCTCGTTTCTCCTTGAAGAAAAATGGAGCAAAGAAAAGCCAAGCCGATCGAGAGAAAGATGGAGAGAAAACGTCCTCCTCTTTTCAACTCAGCCAGCACGCCGATAAGATTTTCTTTGCGATCGCCTGCCTATCTTTGTTGGGAGTGGGAGCGTGGTTTTTGACTCGCGGGGGACTCAATGCCAACCCTCCCGTTGTAGAACCGACCTTACCCGCCCCGCAAAATGGTGCTAGCGTGCCCGTCGATCGCTCTGAGGACGCGCCCTTCATCAATTACATGTTGCGATCGTTGAAGTCGATCGCCAGCAAGCCCGAAAGTCCTCAACCCCAACAAACATCGGCTTTACCCACTCCCGCCAGCAATCTGAATGCGGCGGCAACTCCTGCGAATTCTTCAACTTCGCCTCAAGTCATCGAACGGGTGTATATTCCGGTTTATCCCCCCAACCCGACACCCGCCAACCCGGGCAATCTCTCGGATGCGGTCGTTCCTCCGCCACCAACCGAGGAAAAGCAACCCGAACCCAGTGCATCTCCAACCAATGCACCTTCAACTCCTGTCGAGACCGAAAATGTAGCCCCGACCAATTCTTCCGAGACATCTCTACCCAGTCCTCCTCCAGAACGGTTAGGTGCTTATCGTTCGGACGAATTGCCCGATTTTGAAGGGACTAGCATTCCCATCGAATCCTTCGATCCACCACCAGCACCATCACCAGTAGCACCTGAAGAATATAACATCAAACTCGCAGGAGTTCTTGAAGCGGGAGACAGTTCCGGCGCGCTTTTTCGCATTGATGACTCTACCAAGCGCATCGCGATCGGCGAGATCGTTGGGGAAAGCGGTTGGACTTTAGTGGGTGTCGAAGGTCAAACCGCGATCGTGCAAAAAGACGGCGAAATCCGCTCTATCTACGTCGGCCAAACATTTTAATGGCAACTGATAACTGATAACTGATAACTGAACTAATGGGCTTATTTGACGATCTTGGTAAATTTTTAGAAAACCGCTTGGATGAGTTCTTGCGGGATAACCCCCATTTAGAATTACAGGCGATCGAAGACCAGTTGCGAGAACAAGAAGAAGATACTCGCCGCTTGATTGTCAACTTGCAGGGTCAAGAAAAGCAAATTCAAGACGAAATTCTAGCGATCGCCAAAGATATCGAATTGTGGCACAAGCGGGTCGGGAAGGCAGAAAGTGCCAAGCAACCCGACTTAGCCAAAGCAGCCCGAGAACGGGAAGCCGCCCTCCTGCGTCAGGGCAATCAAAAATGGGGACAGATGGAAGGAGTCAAGCAAAACCTCGTTAAAGCGAAAGAACTCCTGCAACAAACCCAAGCCAAACGCAAAGAAGTCCAAGCGAAAGCCGCCGAAGTCGCGCGATCGCAGGCGCAAACCCCGCCATCGAGTTCGACTTCGGGTTGGGAAAAAGCCGGCACCTATCGCAGCAGCACGAAAGGATACGACCCCCTCGACGATCGCTTTCGCAAATGGGAAATGGATGAGGAAATCGAACAAATGAAGCGAGAGATGGGGAAATAAACGCAGTAGAGACGCATCCATACTGCGTCCCTAAACTAAATCTCAGGGTGTAATCGAGTATGTAAATTAAGACTACAAACATTTTCTTGTAGCCTTGTGTTACTATCTGTGATATATTCGCACAAAAAATATTTTGAGGAAAAATGGGCAAGGTTCTGGTGCTAAACGCCTCCTACGAACCGCTCAATATCACCAGTTGGCGACGAGCGGTTGTCTTATTGCTCAAAGGAAAAGCCGAGCAACTCGAATACCAAAAAGCGGAATTGCGGACTAGATTTCCCATTCCTACAGTGATTCGCCTGCGTTATTACGTTCGCGTTCCTTACAAAGAAATTCCTTTGACCCGGAGGAATATCTTAGAACGAGATAACCACACTTGTCAATACTGTAGCTACAAAGGGGATGGATTGACCCTAGATCACGTCCATCCAAGGTCTCGCGGGGGGGGAGACAGTTGGGATAATCTGGTAACAGCTTGTGTTCGCTGTAATGTCAGAAAAGGCAGTCGCACCCCCGAAGAAGCCAATATGCCGCTTCTCTCTAAGCCTCGCCGTCCTTACAGCAGCCTTCACTTTGAAATTGCGCGCAATATTCGGAGCGGTCGCCATCAGGAATGGCAAAAGTATACAATCGGGATTTAAGTGGCAATTAATTTTTGATAAACGCTGGATCGAAAAAATTCGCCATTAGATGATTGGGACGATCGCAGAGATCGTTTAGTTTGCTGGTGTTGAGATATAGGGGAAGCGAAGGAAACTCCAACAGATGAGGAGAATGCAGAAGGAGATAGAAAGATGCAAAGGAAACGCGATATGATTGAGGCGATCGCCTAGACTAACGAAAAATGCTCGCTCCTCCAACTTTACTAGCATTGGATTTTGATGGTGTAATTTGTGACGGTTTGAAGGAATATTTTCAAACGACTTGTCGGGCTTGCGATCGCATTTGGACGCAGGACAGTAGAGGCGATCGCGAAATCTTCGCCGATGCGTTTTATCAACTCCGTCCCGTCATCGAAACGGGTTGGGAAATGCCCGTTTTATTGCACGCTTTAGTTCTGGGGGAAACAAAAGCGGATATTTTGGCGGACTGGCCGAAAATTCGCGATCGCCTCGTCGCCAAGGAACAATTAAATGGCAAAGAAATCGCTAAAATTGTGGATGGGGTGAGGGATGAATGGATTGCGAACGATTTAGAGAAATGGTTGGCACTACATCATTTTTATCCCGGTATTATTGAGAGCATTCAGGGTATTTTTCAAGAAGTACAAACCCAAGTTGCAATTATTACGACTAAAGAAGGACGATTTGCCCGCCAATTATTACAACAACAAGGCTTAAATTTCCCTCAAGATGCTATTTTTGGGAAAGAAGTCAAGCAACCTAAACCCGAAACATTACGCCAACTGATTGCCAATCCGACTTACAACACCGATAATATTTGGTTCGTTGAAGATCGCCTGAAAACTTTGGAATTGGTCGCCCAACAATCCGACCTTGAAGATGTTTCCCTTTATTTGGCAGACTGGGGCTATAATACCCAAAAAATGCGCGATTCCATCGCCGATAACCCCCGTATTCATCTCCTCTCTTTAGAACAATTTGCCGGAAATTTTGCCAATTGGCGATCGCCCTCTTTATCTTAATGCTTCTTAATGTTAAGATTGGTGAAGAGCAAAAAATATCGAGCCATATCAATGGAGAGCGGGCAATGCTGCGGCTAGAGCATATCAGTAAAATTTATCCCACCGGAGAAGTTCTCAAAGATGTGAACTGGGAAGTCAAACCCGGCGATCGCATCGGTTTGGTGGGGGTGAATGGGGCAGGAAAATCCACCCAACTCAAGATGATCGCGGGAGAGATCGAACCCACCTCTGGAGAAGTGATTCGCCCTGCTAGTTTACACATTGCCTATCTCACACAAGAATTCGAGGTCGAACCGACGCGGACGGTAAAAGAGGAATTTTGGCGAGTTTTTAAAGAAGCGAATGAAGTTCACGAAAATATCGAGAAAGTTTCCTTAGAGATGGAAACCGCCGATCCCGAAGAATTGGATCGATTGGTTCATAAATTAGACCGCTTGCAACGTCAATTTGAAGCCTTAGACGGCTATGGATTAGAGGCACAGATCGATAAAATTTTACCAGAGATGGGCTTTGCTGTAGAAGATGGCGATCGCCTCGTGAGTGGGTTTAGTGGCGGCTGGCAAATGCGCATGAGTTTGGGTAAAATTCTCCTACAGAACCCCGATCTTTTGCTATTGGACGAACCGACAAACCATCTAGATTTAGAAAGTATCGAATGGTTGGAAAATTACCTCAAAGGCTTAAAAACGCCGATGGTCATCGTCTCTCACGATCGCGAATTCCTCGATCGCCTCTGCACGCAAATTGTAGAAACCGAAAGGGGTGTTTCTACGACCTACCTCGGTAATTATTCGACCTATTTACAACAGAAAGAAGAGAATCGCATTGCCCAACAAGCGACCTACGAACGCCAGCAAAAAGAAATCGAAAAACAGCAAGTTTTTGTCGAGCGTTTTCGTGCCAGTGCTACCCGCAGTACCCAAGCGAAAAGCCGCGAGAAACAACTGAATAAAATTGAACGCATCGAGGCTCCCGAATCCAACGTCAGAACCCTAAAATTTCAATTTCCCCCCGCACCCCGTAGCGGGCGATAAGTCGTAGAGATTTCAGATTTATCCCATACTTATGATGATAAGTTGCTCTTTTTGGGGGCAAATTTGCTCGTTGAACGGGGCGATCGCATTGCTTTTCTGGGTCCCAATGGTTCGGGGAAATCAACCCTTCTCCGCATGATGATGGGCATGGAAGCGCCGGAAGATGGCAAGATCGAGTTAGGGGAACACAATGTTATTCCGGGGTATTTTGAGCAAAACCAAGCGGAGGCTTTAGACTTAGATAAAACCGTGATGGAAACAATCCATGATGAGGTGCCCAGTTGGAAAAATGAAGAGGTTCGCACCTTATTGGGTCAGTTTTTATTTAGCGGCGATACGGTGTTTAAAAAAGTCGAGTCTTTGAGTGGTGGAGAAAAGGCACGTTTAGCATTAGCAAAAATGTTATTGCGTCCGGCAAATTTACTGATCTTAGACGAGCCGACCAATCATCTCGATATTCCTGCCAAGGAGATGTTAGAGGGGGCGTTACAAACCTATGACGGAACGGTGATTATTGTTTCTCACGATCGCTATTTTATCTCCAAAGCAGCCACAAAAATTGTTGAGATTCGTGAAGGGGAACTCATTGTCTACAACGGCAATTATCACTATTATTTAGACAAGATTGAAGAGGAGAAAGAAAAGGAACGTAAACGGATCGAAGATGCGAAAAAAGCAGCTAAACGAGCCGAAAAAGCAGCAAAGCAGAAAGAAAAACAAAAGGCAAAGAAACAGAAAAAAGCAATGGCAAAATAGGGGTGTATCTCAGTTTTGCAAACATACTCTTTATCGTCAATTTTTTGCCCACTAGCTCCCCAACTTTGGGCAGGGACTATTCATTGAAAAAATAAAAATCTTGCAATGACTGTAAATCGTCAATTCTTTGCCCCCCTAGCCCCCCAAATCTGGGGGAAATCGGAGTCCGGAAGTCCCCCAAAGTTGGGGGATTTAGGGGGCTTATACACCTCAAAATAGCAAGAAGATGTCATGACCGATTTATTTTCTGGGTTGCGAGCAAACTTGAATATTTCTCCTTTATTCTGTTGAATTCGAGGATAACAGATGAGGAGGTACGCGAAACATTCGCTCTTCAATTTCAGCCCAAGTATCCGGAGAAACTCTGGCGGCAGCTTCTTTGCATTCGATTAAAACTCGCATAGCATAGTGATAATTATCGATTTCCTCAGCTTCTTCTTCCGTCCAATTAATTAACTCAACTTTGAGATTAAATGCGGCCAAAAGCATATCGCGCAATTTTTTGGCAAATGCACTGCGTACTTCTCTGGGTTCATCTTTACCCGGAATTTGAGCTTGTAAGGCTTCTAATTGACTGAGAAATATGGGAATATCTAAATGGGTAAAAACAGGCTGTAACCCTTTCATTGCCTCAACAGCATTGATCGATAATTCAAGGGCGATGGCGTAGGCATTGGCGCTGGCGATGGCGTAGGCGTAGGCGTAGGCGTAGGTGTTGGCGTTGGCATAGGCGTTGGCGTTGGCGTTGGCGTTGGCGATGGCGTTGGCGATGGCGTTGGCGTTGGCGTTGGCGTTGACGTTGGCGTAGAGGTTGGCAACAGCCCTCTTTGCGACTAAAGAAAGTTCACCACCAGAATCTTTGGTTTCTCGTTCTGCCCAGAGTAAAATGGGAATTAATTGCTTTTTATAAATGGGTTGTTCTAATAATTTTTCGATTTCTGCTTGGATTTTTAATAAAAGCCGATTTGCACCTTGACTTCCTCTCATTAAACCCGCAACCAATAAGAAAACTTCCTTCCAAGTGCGATCCAAAAGATAATTTTCAACTAACTCATCGATCTTACTATCTTCAGTAATATATTTTGCCGTCAGATATTCTTGTAATGTCAAATGAGAGAAAGAATAAATCCCTTCGGTGCGTTCAATTAAAATCCCTTGCTGTATTGCTATAGCATTTAAAATCGCTTCCCCATCTAAATACTTGGGCGCATTCAAATTACTTGCTAAAAATGCTTTAATCTTATCTGTAAGAGAACACTGCTCGAAAAATAAGCGATCTTCGATGAAATGAGTATAAGCAATTTCTGCCAGTAACATTTCTTCAAGTTCAATATTTAAATCTTTATAAATTTTCTCTCGGTTGATGCGTTTTTCTGCCGCCCATTCTTTCAACAAAATATTTAAAGCATCGCGATATAATACGCTACGGTTATCAGGAAAATGCTGCGATTTATCGTAAACCAAACAAAGAAAAGTTAACAACAAAGGCGTTTTTGCCAGATCTTTTGCCCCTGTATGTTTCTCATTTTGCAATAATTTCCAACAGTGCTTCGCGGTTTCTTCTTGTTGATCTTTTTCCGAACTAAACCAATTATTGATAAATTTCTCGATCTGTTCGTCATCAAAATCCGCCATTTCCAAATCTATAAAACGACGGAAACGAGATCCATAAGCCGCCGTGCGACAACTGGAAATAAAGCGATTCTTATCATAGCGATCTACAAAATCTTGAATCTTTTCAATAATGTCATTGACTACAGCCGTCGGCACTTCATCCAAACCATCAAAGAGAATTAATAATTTGCCTTTTTTCAATGCTTGTTCTGCAAACTTATTCGCATTCGGAAAGCCACAAGTTTCAAACTCATCTACGATTAATTTTTTGATATCAATGTCAGATTGATTAAACCGTTTTAACTCCAAAAACACGGGAATACAGCGATGTTTGTTCAATCCTCCTTTTTTTCCTTGTAACGCCTCTAAACCCATCTTTCGCAGAAACGTCGATTTTCCCGATCCCGGCGCACCTAAAACCATTAAATACTGCTCTTTGCTGGCAACTTCAACGCCTATTTGCTTTTTATCTTTTTCTCTCGGAAAACGCCTGTCATTGCTCTCGCGAAATGCCTTTTCGAGATTTTCTAGGGACTCAAAGCGACGAATTCCATACTCATCCAATAAGCACACATTGGTATAAACCAAGTCTAAAGATATTGGTTCTGACATTCCCAAAACCTTGAGAATGCCGTGACGTTTGGCATACTTCTCAACATAGCGGTGAGAAGCACTAAATAAAAGCTGTCGCGTCTTTTCGTTGAGATTTTGCCCGAAAACGCCAAATAACTTTTTACCCCCTTCCTGTACGATTTCCGTCGCAATGGGGGCAAGGGTTTCTCTTGCGATCGCAGCGATCGCCGTCCCCGTCAAAAATTCAACAACCATAACAGTACAATATCATTATCCGTTCGCCTCTTCACATAGCCTAGCTCAGATCTCCGAAAATGTGGAACAGGCAAGATACCTGTTCCACAAAAACCCCCAATTTTAAGTTGTTTACTCTTTCGCTTCCAACTTCGCCAAACGGGATTTAAGATCCTGATTTTCCTTTTTCAGCTTTTCAAACTCCTCTCGCAACTGCTTAACCGCCTTATCCGAACCCAGATTTTTCTGGACTTTCTTAACCGCTTCCTCCGCCATGCGACGGACGCGACCATCTGGCGTTTGACTCGCCAAACCATTGAGAATTGCGATCGCCGTTGGGGTTTGCATCTGTCCGAGGGCATTCGTGGTGGCAACCTGCGTGAGAAAGAAAGACTCTCCCGATAATGCCTCCAACCGTTCCGCGATCGCCTCGACGCGATCGGGAGTCTGCCCCACAGACACCGCACCAAGGGCACGAATTGACGCTAAACGCAGGGCTTGGGGAACTTCCGGTTTTGTATATTCGGCAATGATTTCGGCGGCTTCTGGGGAGGTTTTCATCTGACTCAGACCCCCGATCGCACCCGATCGCACCACCTCATTCCACCCCGATCGCTCTTGCAAAACGCGCTGGCATAGATCCAAAACCTCGTTTTTCTTCTCCTTTAAAATCCCCGTGACCATGCCCCCCAACTTCCGCAAAGCCGCCGCTTCGGTGTAGTAACTCGCATCGCCATTTTCGGCAATTTGGCGGATTTCCCCATAACTGCCCTCACTTTTAAACTGACTCAATGCCTCGATAACCGCCCGACGCACTCGCGCATCGCTATCCGATAAACCCGATCGCAATGCTTCCTCGGCTTGAGTTAATTTCACCTTTGCTAACTGTTTGGCAACCTCGACGCGCACTCCCCAAAAGCGATCGATTTGTAAGGCATCAGCCAAGGCTTTTATCCCTTCCAAACCACCTTTTTTCGCCAAAGCAGTCGCCGCATAAATGCGCGCAACCGGATCGGGATCGTATTTTAACTGTGCCTTTAATTCAGCAACGGGATACTCTAAAACCATCGTTTTAAGGAAATAATTCCCCACATCAAAACTAAAGAATTGCGGCTTCTTCGCTAAGGGAAAATAAAATGTTTGCTCGAGTAAATTAACGCGAACTGTCATCTGTTGCTGGGAAACTTGGTCTTGAGAATCAACATAACCGAAAGCAATAGGGAGTTTGAGATCGAATAATTTGCGATCGCTTCCTGTCGAATCATTTTTCGTTTGGGTTTGTTTCACCGTAACTTTTGCCAAGCTATTTTCCCGATCCCAACTATAGGAAACCTTAAAATCGGGATGTCCCCCACGGAACACGTAGGAATCGAATAAAAAGGATAAATTACGTCCCGTCGTCTTTTCAATAGCTCGCAATAGATCGACAGTTTCTACCGTACTGTGGGCATTATCGCGAATAAAAGCATGAATGGCGCGATCGAATAATTCATCCCCCAAGATCCCGCGAATCATGTGGTAAACGCAAGCACCTTTTTCATAGAGATGGCGATCGTATAATTCGATCGCTTCCCGATAAATATTAGTCACGATGGGACGGCGATAGCGAGACTTATCTTCGCTGAGATAACTGCGGGCTTCTTTTAATAAATAATACGCTCCTTCCTCTTGTCCATATTCACTCTCCACCCATTGCACTTCCGAATAAGAAGCCGCCCCTTCTTTAATCCAAGCGTGAGACCAATGTTTGATGACCACCAAATCGCCGAACCATTGATGCGCCAATTCGTGAACCACTAAACTTTCCGTGCGAGCATTATCTAAAGTCGCGCGTTCGTCCAACAAACAGCGATCGGTTAATAATGTCGTAGATGTGTTTTCCATGCCGCCAAAAATAAAGTCGGCAACACAAACTTGAGCATATTTGGGAAAGGGATAATCATATCCATATTTCTGAGAAAGAAACTCCATCATTTGCGGCGTTTTTCCCATACTGCGATCGCCATCAGCTTCCCGTCCTTTGGCAACATAATACAAAACCGGAGTTCCCTTCCAGTCCGTTTTGATTTCGGCAAAATCTCCAATGGCAAGGGTAATTAAATAAGAGGGATGAACGTGTTTTTGCTGCCAATGATAGATGCTTTCTTCGCCGCTCTTTTCCGTACCGATGAGTTCCCCATTTGAGATTGCCGTTAAAGGTTGAGGAACGCGAACACGAATTTCTGAGGAGGCAAGTTGCCCGGGATAATCAAAACAGGGAAACCAAAAGCGCGAATCTTCATCTTCTCCTTGAGTCCAAACTTGAGGAGAACCGCCTTCAGGAGTCACAAAATAAATGCCCCGTTGAGGATGTTCCAAACGATAGGCGATCGCAATTTTTATGGACGCTTCTCCCGTCGGTTCGATTAATTCAATATTGAGTCTTTCGCCATCATAATCAAACGGTTGGGCAATTTCGCCGATTCTAACCGATTCGATCTTCATCTCCATCGCATCGAGAACCAGAGTATGAATGTCACGATGAATCGGTTTGAGGGTTATCGTACAAATACCGACAACACATTTTTGGGAGATGTCAACCGCCAAATCGAGGAATATATGTTCGACACTGCCGGGGCGATCGGGGGTGTAGTGAGGTTTGGCTCCCGGTAATTCAAAAGATTGGCGATTGTTTTCTTCCGAATCGAAATAAAAATATTGCATTCTTAACAAAATCTAGAAAGAGTTGATGGGGGTTTGCGACCCTGTTATCCTAATATAGGGTAGCGCGGATTGTTGCAAAAGCATATCGTTCGTATTGAGTAATGCTCTCTCGAAATTGCGATCGCATCAATTCCCCTCCTATCCAATTCTAAACCCGAGGGAGTGATTTTTTGATTTCACAAAAATGGAATTCCGTATATATACTCTTGTTTATCCTTCGAGAAAATCGTTAATATTAGGTAATTTTACATCTAAATTGCTAGATAGCTCGGTATTTTTATCAATAGATACCATTGAGCCATAAAGGGGAAAGCTGCGAAAGGATTGAGTCCAAAAACGACATTAAAAAATGGGGATCGCCGCCGAGCAAAAGTTTCTAAGTTCGCTAGATTAGAAATGAGAATGCTAAATTTCCAAGACAGCTTGGACGATTGGCGATCGTTGCGTCTATTTGGAGAAAAACATGACGACGATTTTAGTAATTGACGATCAAAAAGCAATCCGCGCGAAGATTGTTGCTATTCTCCGGTTAGGACAATATGAAATTCTCAATGCTGAAAATGGGGAAATAGGAATTGAATTGGCCTTGCAAAAACATCCCGATCTTATTCTTTGTGATGTGATGATGCCCGGACTAAATGGTTATGAAGTATTGGATTGCCTGCGTGCCGATCCGAAAACAGCAACCATTCCTTTTATTTTTATGACGGCACTCACGGATAAGGAAAGCAATCGTAAAGGCATGGAACTGGGAGCAGATGATTATCTAGCCAAACCTTTTACAACAGAAGAGTTATTGGGAGCAATAAAAACAAGGCTGAAAAAACAAGAAGTATTTGCGCGTTTGACACGACAGGAACTCGACGAATTGCGAGAAAATATTCGTAGCGCCCTTCCCCACGAATTGCGAACCCCTCTCAATAGCATTTTGGGATTTTCCGATCTCTTACTCTGCGATCTAGAAAACTTGGAGCAAAGCGACATTCGCGAAATGCTCGAACAAATTTATCAATCCGGCCAGCGCTTGTATCGAACCATTCAAAATTTTCTTTTATATGCAGAATTAGAATTGGCATTTAGCGATCGCGAGCATTCTCACCTACAACAAGATCGCGGCATTTTTTTAGTGGAAGGAACGATCGCGGATCGAGCCAAAGTCCACGCCCACAAACTTGGTCGCTTGCCAGATTTAGAATTAAAGTTACAGGATGGTTTGATCGCAATTTCCTCGGAATTGCTGGCCAAATTGGTGGAAGAACTGATCGATAATGCCATCAAATTTTCTGCCCCCGGAACTCCGATTACCGTATCCGGCTTTGTCAAGGGCGATCGCTATATCTTCTCGGTTCGAGATAACGGTCGGGGGATGACCCCAGAACAAATCGAAAAAATTGGCGCATACTTGCAATTCGAGCGCAAAATCTACGAACAGCAAGGCTCCGGATTGGGTTTGGCGATCGCCAGGCGCATTGCTCGCCTCTACGACGGTCAATTGAGTCTCGAAAGCGTTCCCCATCATTACACCCTCGTGCGAGTTTCGTTCCCTCTTGCCCGAGATAATTAATGCAATTTATGCCTCGAATTTATTAATTGTCTTCGAGGGGAAGTGGGTTGGGTTCTGCAAAAGGGTTGTTTTCTCTTTCTTCTTCTCTTCCATCTAGCGGTTCGGGTGGGGAAGGAATGCCCGGTACATTGGGAGGCAAAGAAGACGGCGGTAAATCCTCCTCAGAGTTTGCACTTTTGGGCAATGTCGCCAACGCAACGCGATCGCCCCCCAACTCCCGCAGAATATCCAAAACTTGCACGAATTCGTCATAGCGAGTCTCTTTAGCCACCGAAAGCACCATTAAGCCATCGGGTTTAGTGATGATATAGTTTTGGACGGCTTGATAGAATTGTCCCCGGGTTGCCATGGGTTGTTGTTCCACATAAATCTGACCGAACTCATCTAGGCTCACCAAAAGGATTTCTCGCCGTTGCGTCGTTCCCGTACTCGCTTTGGGCAAATCCAAATTAATCGCTTGTTGGCGAGATACATCCACGGCAGCCAAAATGAAGAAGGTCAGAATACAAAAAATAACATCGATGAGGGGAACGATCTCGATGCGCACCTCCTGCATAAAACGCTCGTCCTGCCAGAGCTTCAGGGGACGCGCTTTCACCGGAACAGAACGAGAAGGTTTTTTTTGAATTTGGGTCATTTTGGTTATTGGGATCCAAACAACAAACAACAAACAACAAAACTACTTTTTCGGTGTTGCTTCGATCGTATAGGGAGGGGCTTCGACTTCCAGCCACCTTTGACGATAAAGCACTTCTAAATCGCTGCCTGCCTTGCGAAACACGCGAATTTGACCGAATAAAAAGGCTTGAAATAATCGGTAGAATGCCAAGCTGACAATCGCCACGACTAACCCGGCCGCCGTGGAAATCAAGGATTCGCCAATACCAAGGGTTACGCCGGCCGTTGCTGCCGTCCCCAAATCGCTGATGCGAATTTCCCCCAAAGAATTGATTAGCCCTAAAACCGTTCCCAATAATCCTAACAAAGGAGATAGGGCGATAACCGCTTCGAGAATTTTGTCCCCCCGCCGCATTAACGCCAATTCGTCATCGGCCGCCGCTTCCATAGCCAAATGAAAGACATCGGGTTCGGGATTGACCAATTGCAAGGGAGCATAGAGAAAGCGTCCCATGGGATGATCCCGATAATCCTTGGCAATTTCCACCGCCGCATCCCAGTTGCGATAAGCCGTTTCCATCACACTCGACACAATTTGACGCTCTTGCAACAAAACGCGACCCCAAAACCAGAGACGATCGAAAATCGCTCCCATCGCTAAAATTGAGAGAAATAAGAGGGGCCAAATTGCCACTCCCCCTTTATCGATAATGTCTTCAAAGGTCACGGTTGTTCTATCCTCCTTCCCACGCATTTTATCCTGACTCATTGTATGCCAAAAAGCTACCTTTCCCGGCACGGGGGCGATCGCCAGAACGACACCCGAACAATTTGTCCATTCCCACCCTTCGAGAAGTAAATTTTACGCGGGCGATGCGATCGCAACAGCGTAAATTTCCGGTAGTGATTTAACCGATCGCCTAATCCAAGCGGCTATTTACGCTAGAAACTTTTGAAGTAAGATAGGGGAAATTGCTTTTCTTCCCTACCATGACTCTTGCATCCCTGAAAACCCCAATCGTTTACCCAGAACCGGACGGCGAACCAATGGCAGAAAGCGACCCCGCACGAGATTATTTAGTTTATGGCGTGGAGAGTCTCAAGTTTTACTTTCAAGATCGTCAGGATATTTATGTTTCGGGAAATCTCAATCTTTTATACCAACAAGGGGTACGGGATGCTGTAGTCAGTCCTGATGTTTTTGTCATTTTTGGTGTGGAGAATCGCCCTCGTACCAGTTACAAAGTCTGGGAAGAAAATGGCATTACTCCCGACTGGGTTCTTGAAGTTACATCTGCCAGCACTCGCAAGAAAGATGAAGAAGATAAGCCCCTAACCTATTCACAACTCGATGTTAGAGAATACTTTCAATATGACCCAACAGGGGACTATCTCGATCCCCCTTTGAAGGGTCAACAGTTGGTTAATGGTCGCTACCAACCCATCACCCCTAATACGCTAGAAGATGGCTCAATTTCTTTCTATTCTGGGGTTTTGGGTCTCGATATCCGATTACTTCCTAGCGGTCAACTACGCTTTTTTAACCCCCAAACGGGGGAATTCTTGAGAACCTACCAAGAGGAAGCCGAACGTGCCGAACGAGAACGACAACGTGCCGAACGCCTTGCCCAATTATTAATAGAGAATGGAATTGAAATCCCAGAAGATTAAGCCAACTCACTGTAAGGTCTTGGCTTAGGGTCTTGGCTTAAGGTCTTGGCTTAAGATCTTGGCTTCTAAGCGACCCCAACCTCCTCAAAGAATATCTATTACACGGAGAGGGAGGGATTCGAACCCTCGAAGGCTTGCACCTTAACGGTTTTCGAGGACGTTAGTTTTTGGTATTAAATCTTTTCTAGGCAAGGATTATAGAATTGCGTTTCCTAATTCGTGCCTAATTTGAAGAGGCGATCTCAACCACTACACCCGAGCAATTCGCCCATTCCCACGCTTCGAGAATCACATTTTGCGCGGGTGAGGCGATCGCAACATCGTAAATTTCCGGTAGCGATTTGAGCGATCGCACGATCTCGGAAACCAAAATCGATCGCCCCA
>JBCCVR010000071.1:0-31519 GCA_039194995.1 Cyanobacteria bacterium P01_E01_bin.42
GTTGTATGACCCAATCTCGGACAAACTCAATCGCTTCTTCTAAAGAATCCACTCTAACTCGAGCAATTGCATTATCCCATTCTGTTTCATCTTCATCTTGCCAATCTTCTAGATCGATGTCTATTTCATCACAATCCGTATCAATCCAGATATGTCTTTCTGGATAAACTCTACTCTGAAAAGATAAGTTGCAGAGCGACATTTCAGCAGAATCAGTTTCTTGAATTGCTGCAATGTTTTTTAACAAAGTCTGTCGTAATTTTTCTGTTAAATTATCTTTTTCTGACAAAGAAATCCCCATTTTTACCTCACTTTTGGAACTTTTTGCGTTTTTGTATCATCAGTTTGCGAATGTCTACTTTATCAACCTTCCCTTGTTGCAGCGCTTCTTCTACTGTCATAGATTTAGCTGCGTCAGGAAGCACTGATTTTATATTACCACGTCGGAAGCGACTGATGTATTCTTGTACTGTCAGCGTTCGATATTCGTACAGTTGAGAAGTGGTAGGAGAGTTAAGATTTAATTTACATTTCTTCGCCCAATTCTCAAATTCTGAATCGCGTTGTTCGGCTTCTGGATCGCGTTGCTCATCTTCTGAATCGTGTTGTTCGTCAGTCACGGGAAGTTTACTCGTATTATATTTTATACCGATTTTATAACGATATTTTGGCTTTAGATGGGGAAACCGAGCGATCGCTAATCTCGTTTTGTTAGATGGACAATTTTGTAAGGTGTGTTAGTGGAATGTAACGCACCTTATCAGCGATCACCGGGAGGATTTACGCGGGTATCGCCTTCGGTGTAGCCAGAGCCTTTAAGTTCTTCAGTGTAGGCAGATCCTTGAATGTCATTATCGCTAACCATAATGTTACGGTTCTCAATATTAATCGGTCGGCTTGCTTCTCGTTGAACCAATCCCCATAGGTTTGTGTTCTCTCTTCTGTACTGCTCGATCTGCTCGTCTTTAGCCTGTAATTTCTCCCGATACACCCCCTCTAACCGCTTCACTTCCCCTTCGTATTTCTCCTGAAACAAGCGCTCTATCTGCCCTTTATCCGCATCTTGGGGGACTTCCACTCTAACCACGAATGAGCCGTCTGGTTTTCTCTCGATGGCTTGAACGCTCACCTCGCTTTCGCACTCGATTTGCAACCCGTGAAATGATGTTGAGAATGCTTGCCAGTCTATCCCGTCTCGTTATTAACGCATCTTACTGGCTAATTTGCATTGGTTTAATTGGACGAGGAGAAACGATCGCGTTACGTGGAGAAATCAGAATTTTGATGAAACTGTTTGAAACTATTTTAATTATTGTTCCTTTTGAATAATCATTGGAAATACCTAAATTTAATATCAATACGAGTCCGGCGCGCTTGCCCGATCGCCAGAAATCCCCGCTAAGGAGAAGGCACTACACTCGTACATCAAGAATCAAAATATATCTTCGGCCACAATACAGATTGAGGATGACTCGATGTTTCGTTGTCTATCCTGCCATCGTCAGAAAACATTGAAAAAAACTCTATCCTCGGAGTAAAAAGGAGAAAGGAATAAAGGTTTATTTTCCCCCATGCCCTCGAACTTATTTCAGAAAGCAAAACAAGGGAATCCCAAAGCGATCGCGCTCCTTCTCAATGAGAAACTCAATCCGAAAGGGATGGATAGTCGCATCGATCGCCGCGATCGCACCCTGCGAATATTTCTCGAGGGCGCTCAACTCTACAAGCCTGATAAGCTCTTTAGCTGGCTTCGCAAACAAATGGTCGCCCTCAAACCGGGAGGAATCGAGCGCGTTTCCATTCGCGGCTTGGCAACTGGGAAACATAAGACCCTCTGGACTCAAGGCTTTCAATTCGAGCAATTCTCCCCCACCTTTCCAGGTCGCCAGCCTAGTCTCCCCATTAGCAAAATCTTAGTCGCCTCCGCTCGCCCCCACACCACCAAACCCGACGAATTAGAGCGAGAAACCGCCCAAGTCAAACACGCAGTCCAGAAAACCCCCCAAGGCAAAGAAATTATTGTTGAAAAACTGCCCGCCATCTTTTACGAAGATTTAACCCTCGCGATTGCCCAACAACAGCCCCATCTCATTCACTTTTGCGGGGCAGATGCCTTGGAAGGCTTGATTTTTGCCAGCGAGACCCAAGATGCCCGACTGTTGGATCCGGGGCAGTTAACGCAACTCTTCGAGCAATTCGGGCGATCGGTGAAATGCGTTATCCTCGATCGCTGTCTGTCGGTTTTGCAAGCTGATGCTATCTCCGACTGCATTCGCGCAACGATCGCCATTGATGCCGATATTGGAGCTGATGCCGCTCGCATTTTTACCACGGAGTTTTATCGCTGGATCGGCTATGGCGAGGGCATTAACGAGGCGTTTGAAATGGGGAATCTGGCCTTACAAGCGGAACGGGTCAAACTTTCTAACGGCCTGCCTCAGCCCCTTGTTCCCCAATTGATTGTCAAGCATCAAGCTGCCCCCCAAGAGTCGGAAGCCCCTCCCTCGACAGAATCTTCTCCCCTCGCGGCGGCCATTTCCCATCTCGAGCAGGAAATTTCTCGAGATGTGATCAAACTGCGCAAACAGCGCCAAAGTATCATTCAATCGAGCAACATCGAAGAAAACATCCAATGGCTCGAAGAATTGCGGCGAGTCTATTCCCTCGCCCTCGGTTCCATTGCTAGCAATATCGGAACTTGGCTGGAAGCAGAGCGCACGACGATTTATTTTGTCAACGAAGATCGCGATCGCCTCTGGTCAATCTTTGCTCAAATTACAAACCCACCCCCTAACCCTCTCCCAAGAGGGGGGAAGCAAGAGGAGAGATCGCGAAATCAGCAACAACAAGCCCTAGAAATTTCCGTGCCGATGGGTCGGGGAATTTCTGGGCGAGTCGCGGAAATGGGGCGATCGCTGCGCATCCCCTATCCCGCCAGACAGCACGAACATTCCCAAGAAATTCGCAAACAAGAGGCCAGAACCGGATTTAGAACCCATACTTTACTGACGATTCCTTTAAAAAACGAAGATCGTCAAGTTTTTGCCGTTATTCAATTTATTAACAAACTCTGCAAGCCAGGAGGGGGAAAAATCGCTCCCCTCGATCCCCAAGAACCCGATGCCGAAAAGTACAGTCGCCTCGGTTTTACCCAAGAAGATGAAAATAAGTTCTTGCAACTCGTTTCCTCTTCAACCATCCTGAGAATGCTAGAGAGCATTCAAACTTACTATAACCTTACCCAACACTTGAAAGGGAGCGTCAAATCCACCAAAGCCGCTCGCGCCATCTCTCAAAGTAGCGATGAATTTAGCGAGGCTTTGCAACAAATCATGAGTGCCGCCCGAGAATTATTGGATGCCGATCGCTCGACCTTATGGATATTAGATTTCAGCAAGCAACAGTTGTGGACGGAAATCCCCACAGAAGATGGCGGCGTGCGGGAAGCCTATCTCAAAGTCGGCCAGGGGTTTGCGGGACAGGTGGCCAAGCAGGCGCAAAAGGGCGATTATCAACCCTTAAATATTCCCTTTGATGTTTACGAACAAATCGGTTCTGCCACGGCCAAACAGTTCGATCTCGAAAATGACTATCGCACTTGTAGTTTGCTCTGTATGCCCGTTTTGGGCTATGACGAAGCATCCCCCCAGCGCAAAAAACTCATCGGCGTGACCCAACTGGTCAATAAGACCCGAGAGGGCTTTCCCAAACCAAACCCCGGGTATGTCGATGATGCCCCCGAGTGCTTTGAGATTAGCTTCGGCCGGGATGACGAGCGGCGAATGGAAGCCTTCAACGCGCAAGCGGCAATGGTTTTGCAAAATGCCCGCCAATTTTCCGAACTGGAAAATCACGAAATTCTTTACTCCAGTCTCAAGAATATGTCAGAAGTCGCTCGCATTTCCTTGGGGGCGAAAACCGCGCGGGTTTATCTTTTTGATGCCAAGATTGATAAACTCTGGACGATTTTACCCGAGCGGAAAGAACAATCCACCAGCTTTCGCCGGGTTGAATATTCCCTCGATGATGATAACGCGATCGCCTTGGTCGCACGCTGGCAGAAGAATAAATACGTTCACATTCCCAGTACGATTCCCAATGCCGAATACGATCGCTCCTCCGTCTATTTTCCCGTCCGCGATCGCCGAGGTAAATTGATTGCCGTGGTTGAAGCCTCCCGCAAATTAATGCGGGGATACCATTTCTCAGAAGCCAACGGAAAATCCCCCCCCACCCCAACCCTCAACCCCCGACCCACCCCCCAACCCCCTCCCAAGAGGGGGAGAAACCAACAACCAACAACCAACAACCAACAACCAACAACAGAATACAGAGGATTCGTTCATGCGGACATCGACAATTTTTATCGCACTTCCGATTCATTTTTTCATTTTTTTCAAGGCTGTATGTCCTTCTGTCAAATGTTTCAGGTGCAACAGAATGCCTCTGCCTTGATGAGAGCACAGCATTGGGTTCTCAATGCCAGCCGCGAAAATAGTGCCGAGGAAGTCATGAAAGCCGCCCGAGAGTTGGTGAACGCCGATCGCTGTACCCTCTGGCGGTTCGATCGCGATGACCAAACCTTGGTCAGCGAGGGCTACGTGGGCAATGAAGGCTTGCAACTCATCCCCATCCCCCCCCTCCCCATTGGTGCCGGTTACGCCGGGTTAGCGGCAAAATACGCCCTCAATTCTCGCGATCTCCGGGAAGAGCGGGCCAAAATTCTGAAAGTCGATTTCGATCTCTACGACGATACGGCCAGATCTGCGATGGCCATGCGATCGGACAAAGAAACCCATTATCGAACTTGTAGCTTGCTTTGTATGCCCATTTTCAATCAAGAAAACGACCTCATGGGAATTTTGCAACTGGTGAACAAGAAAAAACCGGGATATCCCGTGGAATACCATTATCCCGACCTCTTGACCGATCGCGGGGATCCCCCAGAAATTCCCGATGGCTTTCGCGCTAGTTTTAGCGATCGCGACGTGCGCCAGCTTGAAGAGTTTAATCGGATCGTCGGAACTCTAATTTTTGAAGAAATTATGTTTGACGAAATTCGCAAAAAAGCAGAAGGGGATGGGGGAGAAGGATTTTAGACCCGTCACCAGTCACCAGTCACCAGTCACCAGTTATCCATTATTTGTTTGTCCAGATCCAAAATAGACACCTCGATCCCCAAAAGCGGCACGCGGAAATGTACCCTATTAGAATCATCAAAGAGACTAGGAGATGAGGAGAATCCACAGTGAAAGTTGTCCAAGACTATATGCACGCCGTTTACAAGAGCGGGCTTTATCCAGACAAATTCATCTGCCATAACAAGCAGGGCAATTTAATCGACATTGAAGATCAGGCGAGCGGGAAGCGTTACAAGCTCCTCACCTTCTGCACGAATGATGTCTTGGGGCTGGTTCAGTCAGAGGAAGTCCAACAAGCTGCTATAGATTCAATATGGCAGTATGGCACCTCTAACAGTTCCTGTTCGGTGTTGAGCGGTCGCATTGACCTCCATCGCCAACTCGAAGAAGAAATTTCGGCCTTTAAACATCTTCCCCATACCCATCTATTCCTCAATGCTTGGATGGCGATGCAAGCGTTAATGGACGGATTTTGCCATTTGGCCATTCCCGTCCCGGGCTTCCGCAATACGCGGGAGACGCTCATCCTAACCGATATTCTCAATCACGGCTGTATTGTTTCTGCGGTCGCCAATGCCGATAATCGCTCTGGGAAAATGTTTTCTCAAAGTCCGGAAGTGCGGGTTAAGGCTTATCGTCACTGCGATCTGCATGACTTAGAACGCAAGTTGCGGCGTTACTATCGTCCAGGCGATCGCTTGATGGTGGTGTCCGATGCCGTCTTCTCGATGGATGGAGACATCGCGCCCCTACCGGGAATGCTGGACGTTTTAGAAAAGTATCCCGGTAGCGTCATCGTTATGGATGAGGCTCACGCGAGTGGAGCGATCGGCAAGTCGGGGGGAGGAATCTACGATCATTTCAACATTACGCCCCAATCCGTCCTCGATCGCGGCATGGTTCCGATTATCATGACCACGTTCTCAAAATTTGCCGCTTCTGCTGGAGCCGCGATTAGCAGTCACTCTCGGGAGTTGATCGATCTGTTGGATGTTTCCCCAACTTCCATCGGCACGATTTCTCTACCCCCTCCGGTGACGGCAGCCGCTTTAGCCAGTATCCGCCAAGTCAGAGAGAATCCCCTACTCGTCCAGACATTACAGGCGAATACGCGCTACCTGCGATCGCGCTTGAATCAGGAAGGATTTAACCCCATTGGCGAAACCAATGTGATCCCGGTACTCCTTCCCCCGGAACTCAATCCCAAAGAGTTTTCCAATCGTTTGATGGAAGAGTATGGCATTTGGGTTTCTCCCATTTGGTTCATCGCTAAACCGCGCCTGCGCATCACGGCGAATGCCCTCCATACCCGCGAGGAGATGGATCGTTTAGTCGAAGCAATGGTCGCTACGCGCGAAGCAATTTATGCTTCCACGGACAAAGTAAGTTAAACCAAAAACAACCGCGCTTAGGCGTGGTTGTTTTGTTATTGGTTGTTTGTTGTTTGTTGTTCGTTGATAATTGATAACAACCCACCTCTAACCTCGACAAACCCACCCCCCAACCCCCTCTTATATCCCCCCACTGGGGGAAAGAGGGAGGAAGAGGGGGAGCTTGACCAATAACACTTCGACTTCGTTCAGTACAAGCCACTAACTAATCACCAATAACCAATCACCAATAACCAATGGATTTAATTTTTCCCGTTCTTCGTACTGTTACCCAACGTGCCAAACTCGATTTCATTCGCCAAACGCGACAGCTTGAAGCCGTACAAGAACGGTTTTTGCTGGAGATGCTGCGATCGCACGAGGGGACGGAACTCGGGAAAAAATTTGGCATTGGTAATATTACGACGGTGGAGCAATTTCGCGATCGCGTTCCCATCCTTCCCTATAGCAGTTACGATCCCTATACGGAGCGCATTGCCAAGGGCGAGAAAAATATTCTCAATCCCGATCCGGTTATTTATGTTAGTTTAACGAGCGGTTCGACGGGGAAACAAAAGCGGATTCCCGTTACCCGACGCTATCAAAAAAATTTAGCCAAACCAAACTTAGCAGCTTTTGGCTTTGCGATCGAGGCTTTAGAAAAACGCGATCGAGAACTATCGCAGCACCTCCCTTCTTATAAAGAGGGGGCAGGGGGGAATCGACGATCCTTTAAGTTAGGAAAAGTTTTAAACACTAATTCTATCAATATTCAAGGCGTGACCGATGGCGGCATTAATTATGGTCCAGTGACAGTGGGCAGCATTCGCAGCAATCATTTAATGTATCGCTCAATTTTGGCAATGCCCTATGATTGTTTCAAAATTGCTGACAGTGTATCGCGTCATTATGTTTGTTTGTTATTTGCTTTGGGACATCCTTCTGTGGGACAAATTGCGAATAATTTCCCGATGTTAATTTTGCGGACTTGCGGCTATTTGGAGAAATATGCAGAGGGTTTGGTAGCAGATTTGCGAAGGGGTGCGATCGCGGATTGGGTACAAATCGAGCCAAAATTACGCCGCCAATTAGAAAGAAGATTGCAGGCAAATCCCCAATGTGCAGATCGCTTAGAAAAGATATTAAATACAGAAGGAAAACTTACCCCAAAATTAGCTTGGCCGGATTTGGTTGTAGTCATTACGGCAATGGGCGGCACATCCGATTTTTATTTTCAGCGCTTTCCCGATTATTTCGGAGATACCCCCATTTTTGGCGGCGTTTACGGGAGTGCAGAAGGGACTTTTGGGATCTATTACGATCTGAACCAAGAAGGGACTATTTTATCGATTGAGAGCGGTTTTTACGAGTTTATTCCGGAGGAAGATTGGGATAAGGAAGAGCCAACAACGCTTTTACCCACTGAAGTTAAAGTCGGTCAACGCTATCGTATGCTTGTCACCAGTTATAGCGGCATCTATCGCTACGATATCGGCGATGTGGTGGAAATTTTGGGATTTTACGAACAAGCTCCGATTATCGTGTTTCGCCATCGACGAGGGGGCTTATTATCGGCAACGACGGAGAAAACAACGGAGTTTCACGCTACTCGAGTGATGCAGGCATTGAGTCAGGAATTTAACTTGAATTTAGATGATTTTTGTATTACTTTATCCGATAATGAGTTCCCTTCTCGCTATCTCGTCAATATTGAATTAACCGACGGACAAACATTAGAAGATCCTCAAAAATTCCTCCATCGTTTTGAGTATTGGTTAGGGGAATTTAATAATCCTTATACAACGGTGCGATCGTCGGAAGTTCCTCCCCCTCGCTTACAAATTTTAGCTCCGGGGAGTTTTGCGATCGTGCGTCAGCGACAACTCAATAAGGGGATGTCTGACGGTCATCTTAAGATTCCTCATATCAGCGAGGATCGCAGTTTTTTGCAAGGTTTAAATGTCATGCAGAAAATAGAACTATAAATTAAAATATAAAGGGGCTAAAAATGGTAGAAAAAGAGTCCAAACCCATCAAAGAAGGAAAAAGGCTCTTTTGAACGCAGAGAAATTGAAAAAATTAAAAGAAGCATTAAAGTCGAAGCCAGAAGATGGAGGAAAATGGACGGGTTCGAAAGTAGCGCGTTGGATGGAAAAAGAAACGAGGAAGGAAAAAAATCGATATAGATGATATCGAAGTCAGAGATCGTAAAAGTCCAGCAGATAGCGGTATGCTATAAAGATTTTGCGTTTGATCGCGAGATGAAAAATTTATTCTTTCACTGCCGAAGAACTAGATTGAGCCAGATAAATCCCCAGTAAAACCACGGCAAAAGCAACGCTGTTTGATAAGCTCAATTTTTCTGAGAAAATAAGCCAAGCTAAAATTGCAGTAATAATGGGCTGTAATAGCAGTGCGATCGCTACAAATCCCGATGATAAAGTCTTAAGACAATAATTGACTAAACCTTGACCCAAAACTTGGCAGATAAAACCCAATAAAATGACAAAAATCCAAGATTGCAATGAGTGAGGAAAAACTTGCTCCCCCATAATTAAAATAATGGGCAATATCGATAGTGTTGAAAATAAAGAAGTGCCAAACAGGATCGTTTCTGAACTCAGACTCTCCCGCAGTTTTTCGACAATCAACAAGTAGACGCTAAAACAAACCGATGCGGCGATCGCAGTACCATCACCCTGGAGGTTGCCAGTAAAAATCTGTAAATCCTCGACTCCAATCAGAAAAACGCCAATCATTGCGATTACCATTCCGATCAAAAATTTATTGTCAAAGTATCGTTTCCAGATAGACCACCCCAAAAAAGTTGTCCACAAGGGATTTAGATTCGTGAGTAAGGTAGAGTTAGCAACACTGGTTTTGGTCAAAGACCACGCCCACAAAATTTGATCGCCAGCAAAGCAAATACCTGCTATTATTAATTGGAGGAGTATCCAACTTGTAAAAATTTGCGTTGGCGAGGTTTTGTCTGGAGAAGATTGCCGCGTTTGACTTTGAATTCCATTCCAAATCCCTAGAAAAACTGTAGCAAATAAAACGCCATTAAATGCTGCGGCAAAAGAGCTAATTTCTTCTTCTAAAAATCGTAGAAATATCGCTATCCATGCCATCGCGATTACAGCCATAAGTAATGACAATATCGCCGGGGCATTATTTTTTTGTATGAAAAAAGAACCAATGTATTTATTAAGCATTAATTTTTTCTAGAGCGATCGTAGAATTAAGATTGAATATGCGACAAAACATAATTTTAGAGTGAGATGAATGAGTATGAAAAGCCAATCTTCACTGTATTGGATTTTGATGGCTACTTTTGACGCGATAATAAAATAACACAACGACCCCAAATATTGGAAGTCTCCGAAAGAGACAGAACTATATTGCCAAATAGTCCAGTCAGGTTCGTTAGGTTCTACTAATGTACCTTGCCGATCGCACGCGATCGCCATCTTACCCACAGAAATATCTAACATTAGATATTTCTTGATCTCCTTTTAATGTTAAGAAGTATGAAAAAACAAAATCGAATCGTTATTCTATGATACAAAGGCTACTAGCTACCTTTCCTACAAAAACTTAAGAATCATTAAAACCATGAAAATATTACAATCTGCGCTGAGTCGGATTTTAACCGCTTCTATCAGCACTTTACTCATTCTCTGTCTGAGTTTTGTCGCCGTAACTCAAGTGGCTTCCGCTAACCCCATTCTCTCTGTCAACTTTAACAAAGATCACGCGAGTGGAGACTTCGATAATGTCAGAGGTACGACTTTGAAAGAATGCTTGCAGATCTGCGGAGATGATTTAGATTGTAAGGCTTATACTTACAATCCACAGGGAATTGGTGGAGATGGAGATCCTGTTTGCTGGTTAAAAGATGAAGTAAACCCACTCAGCCCTGTTCCTCCTTTTGTAGGAGCAGCAACTGGTATAGTCCTGAGAAGGTAAATCCCATCGGGTGCGTTACGTCCGCTAACGTACCTTACTGAACTGTTTCGACTAATAAAGAAGAAAGAGAGAAGAATCCGAAATTACAGGAAAAGGTCGGCGAGATAAAGTGTATCTGATGACAGAACAGAGAGAAAATCTATTGCATTAAATTAGCTGTATCATAGCTCTACACGACTGATAACTGGCAACTGATTTAAGCAAAGGCTTCACTCATCCAAAAGAATTAATCTATGAAAATTGCGACATGGAATGTAAACTCAATTCGCACTCGTCAAGCGATCGCACAAAATTGGCTGCAAACTCATGCGATCGACGTGCTTTGCTTGCAGGAAACCAAAGTTATCGATGCAGATTTTCCCCGAGAACCCTTTGAATCCCTTGGCTATCATCTCTACATCTCGGGACAAAAGGCTTACAATGGCGTGGCACTCTTCGCGAAGCAGCCCTTAACCGATGTAAAAATTGGGTTTGCGGAAGTGGTGGGGGCAGAACTTGCGGGAGATTTTGACGAACAAAAGCGGGTTATTTCTGGGGTTTTAAACGATATCAGAATTGTTAACCTTTACGTTCCCAACGGTTCGGCAATAGGTAGCGAGAAGTACGATTATAAATTGCGCTGGTTCAAAGTTTTGCGGGAATATTTGCAAACATTACAAAAGGAAAATGAGCTTTGCGTTTGTGGGGATTTTAACGTTGCTCCAGACGATCGCGATATTTACAATCCCAAGGGCAAAAATAAGCATATCATGGCATCTCCAGCCGAACGAGAAGCCTTACAGGATATTTTAAGCGTGGGTTTAACAGATATTTTTCGCCAATTTACCGAAGAAACCGGGCATTATAGCTGGTGGGATTATCGTCGCGGCGGCTTTACCAATAATCGCGGCTGGCGCATCGACCATCATTATCTGACTGAGGGACTGTGCGATCGCGCCAAATCTTGCATCATCGACATCGAACCGCGAAAACTCGAAAAACCCAGCGATCATACTCCCGTTATCGTAGAAATCGATTGAACCCCGCAAACTCGAAAAACAAGAGCGATCGCGTTGCCATTATTATGGCGATCGATTAACAATTCCGGCCGATCTTCGTCTCTTCCCGATAAAATAAACGACAATACGATCCAATGAATTTTATTTGTGTGAGGTGAAAGATGACCGCCAAGTTTTGGCTGGCTACCCGATCGACAACAGCAACCCTATGCTTGCTGGGAATCGGCGCTAATACTGCCCTTGGAATCGAGGCTCTGATTTCAGAGGGGGATGGGAACGAATTGGATGAGTGCGCAACGATCGATACATTAGCTTTAGATTCCCTGTTCTTCGATGCGATCGCCGCCGAAGGGGATGCGCTCAACTGCAATGCTTCTCTACTGGAAAATGCAGAAGTATTCGATCGCCTAGAAACGATTGAATTTGAAGAATTTGCGGATCCCGCTTGGCAGGAAGAGAGTGCCACTTGGGAAACAGCCGCACCCGCAGACACCGAAACAGAATGGGATAGCGTTCCCGATGCAGTCGCAGAAACTTCGGATGCGCCGGAACTCGCCGCCATCACGGAAACCACAAGCGAAATCCCTGCCGATACAGCTTTCGCCGATGAGGAGATTTCCCAACCCATCGAAGCCATTGACAGCGAATGGGATAACGTTCCCGATGCAGCCGCAGAAACTTGGGACTCGCCAGAACTCGCCGCCGTCACGGAAACCGCAAGCGAAGCAAGCACGGAAATCACCAGTGAAATCCCTGCCGATACAGCCTTCGCCGATGAGGAGATTTCCCAACCCATCGAAGCCATTGACAGCGAATGGGATAACGTTCCCGACGCAGCTGCAGAAACTTGGCAGACTCCCGCAACAGCGATGGAAACCGAGATAGCCACTAGGGCAGAATGGGAAACGGTTTCCCATACGTCCTTAAAAGAATGGGATGCTCCCGCACAAAACGGAGCGATCGCCACTGAGTGGGATAATGTCCCCGATGCCGCCGCAGAAAATTGGAATGTGCCAGTAACGGCAAGGGCAAGCGATCGCCCCAATGACGATAACGCGCTCTCGGAAACCGAGGCCGTTCGACCCGCGATCGCCACGACTCAACAGGGGGAATATCTCGAAGACGATCCCCAATTCCAAGCCGTCCTCGAGCCGGAAACTGTCAATGCCAAGGTTGCCAAACTCGCTCCAGAAGATTTAATTCGGGACGATCGCCAGATCAGCGAATTAATTGCCCCCACCCCCGAACAACAGCGCGCCAAAACAACGGGTTTGCGACCCGAAGAAGTGGTTCGCGCAGCTCGGGATAATACCCGACCGGAAATTACAACCGAGTCCACGGCTTCCACACCTCTCCTCGATCGCCTCGATACCGATTTGCGTCGCTTGCGCGCTCAAGCGGAAACTGTCTCTCGCCAATCTCTGAACGTACCGGCATTCGCTTCCCAAACTACGGCTTTCGAGACCTATCGCCTCGATTTGAATGACAATTTGGGAGTCGTTCCCCTGCCGCGATCGCAATGGTTAGAAGAGGGTCAATTGGCGGGTCAATTTAATTTTGGCGAGGAATTGGCTCTAGAGAATGAAATCGAGATCGAGACGATTTCCTATGCCATCGATCCCCAGTTATTCGCACGAGATTTGAGCGAGTTGGGTTTGGAAACCTTCGATACAAAATTGTCAACCGGAGATGCGATCGCCGTTTCTCTCTTCTTGAACGATCGTTCTTTCGAGAATTTTTCCTTTGAGGCGATCGAAATAGACTTTGATTCTCTCTTAGCCGGTTGGGAAAATGCGATCGGCGATCCCGACTTAACGGCGCTCATTCCCACGCAGGTGCTGTCAGGGAATGCCAATGGAGAAATACCGGATTTGAATTGGCAGAGAGAAGATATTTTTGCGATCGAATCCGAGTTTGAAGCATTGCCGGAGTTAAATTTTGGCAATCATCCCTTTGAGTTTGGTTTGCAACGAGATTTCTTGCGCGCTTCTCTGTTATCACCGAGCAAAAAATCGATTTAGTTGTTTGTTGTTTGTTATTTGTTGGGGGATGGCAGGATTGACTTGCCATCCTCAACTAATTTACGAGAGATAGTTGTTTTTAAACGGCAAATACACTAAGGTAAAAATCGTCCGTTTTGCCAAATATTATGAGCGATCGCCCAAAAATAATCGTTCTCGATGACGATCCCACCGGATCTCAAACCGTTCACAGTTGCTTATTATTAATGCGTTGGGACGTAGAAACCCTACGTTTGGGACTTGCCGACGAAGCGCCGATTTTCTTTATCTTGAGCAATACTCGTGCCTTAACCCCAGAACAAGCCGCAGAAGTGACGCGAGAAGTGACGCACAATCTGAAAATTGCTATTGAAGCAGAAGGAATTAAAGATTTTCTTGTCGTGAGTCGTTCCGATTCCACCTTGCGGGGTCATTATCCCGTAGAAACCGATGTCATTGCCGCAGAATTAGGACCGTTTGACGCACATTTTTTAACCCCCGCTTTTTTTGAAGGGGGACGAATCACCCGCAATAATACCCATTATCTCTTAATTGATGGGGTTGAAACCCCCGTTCACGAAACCGAATTCGCGAAGGATTCTGTTTTTGGCTATAGCTATAGTTATTTGCCGGATTATGTAGAAGAAAAAACCAAAGGTCGGATTGAGAGTAAAGCCGTTGAATGTTTTTCCCTCGCCGAAATTCGCAACGGGACGAGCGATCGCCTCATGGGATTAAACAATAATGTTTGTGGTGCGGTAGATGCAGAAAAACAAGCAGATTTAGACCGATTTGCCGAGGATATTTTGGCAACGGCTGCCAACGGGAAACGCTTTTTATTTCGCAGTGCGGCAAGTTTGTTGACCTCTTTGGCGCAACTGGGTTCTCAACCCGTGGCAGCCGAAAACATGGCAGAATATGAGCGATCGCCAAAACCGGGGGTTATTTTAGTCGGTTCCCACGTGCAAAAAACCACGCGACAGTTAAAACAACTCTTACAGGAGTCGGGGATTGTAGGAATTGAAGTGGAAGTTACGCGCTTGCGGGACAATCCAGATGCTAGAACTGCATTGCGATCGGAAATCTTAGAAAAAGTGAACGCCGCTTACAATTCCGGACAAACGCCAACCATTTTTACCAGTCGAGAAGAGTTACAGTTTGATGACATTCAACAACGTTTGGATTTTGGGAAAGAAGTATCGGGATTGTTAATGGATATTGTTAAAGGACTGCCCGAGGAAATTAGTTTTTTAATTAGCAAAGGTGGTATTACCTCCAACGATGTCTTAAGCACCGGATTAGAATTGCGATCGGCGCGATTGTTGGGGCAAATCTTAGCGGGATGTTCGATGGTCATCACCCCCGACAATCACTCGCAATTCCCCAAACTCCCCGTCGTCCTCTTCCCCGGCAACGTTGGTGACGATCGCGGACTTGCCACCGTTTACCAACGTTTGAGAAGAAATTGAACCACACCAGACGCAGAGGAATGCAGAGAGGGGTGATGGGTTTTGCCCTTTACTCTTGACTCTTTTGCACCGATTTGATTAGAGAGCGCACCTCCCGAGTCCCCTCAGATGCCTCGAAAGTAACGGGAAACTTGCCTTTAGAAATCATTCTGAGTCCCAAGGGAGCTAAGCTCATCAAGCCCTGTAAATCGCGAAAATAATTGCCGACCACCTGAATGCCGAATTTGCGTTCGTCGATCCAGCCTCCCGCTTTCACGAGGTCGATCAACACCTTGCGATGGCGAATGGAACGGCTGACACTGCGGGAATTGCTCGCTAAAACTTCCCGCTTGATCTCCCCGATGCGATCCATGGGATTGACATCCATCGGACAGACCTCATTGCACATATAACAGCGCGTACAGCCCCAAACCCCTTTAATACCCTGCTTGTATTCATCCAGACGTTCCGCCGTCTCATTATCCCGCGAATCCATCACCATGCGCTGCGCTTTCGCCAAAGCATGGGGACCGACAAAATCCGGATTAACTTCTCGCACATTGCATTCGGAATAACAAGCACCGCATAAAATGCAGTTGCCCGAGGCTTCCAAACGCGATCGCTCCTCCGGACTTTGTAAAAATTCTCGTTCGGGAATATTGCGCCCTCGAGTGCTGACATGGGGATCGATCGCTTCTAAATTGTCCCAAAAACTTTTCATATCTGTCACGAGATCCTTAATTACCGGAAAATTACCCAAAGGCGCGATCGTAATCTCGGGTATATTTTCGGAATCCCCCTCATTATTTCTTTGGCCGAAGCGGGCAATTTCACTGGCCACATTTTCCTTGCAAGCCAAAGCAGAACGACCGTCGATCCGCATGGCACAACTGCCGCAAATCGTATTGCGACAGTTCTTGCGAAATGCCAGAGTTCCATCTATTTCCCACTTAATTCGATTAAGACATTCCAAAATCGTATTCCCCCCTTCAACTGCCAGCGTATAATTCTGGAATTTTGGGAGGCCGTTGGGTTGCTGTCGGAGAATTTTAAACGTGACTTCCATATCGGTAAAAAATTAAATTTTTTTATTGCGATCGCATTTCTGAATCGGGTCGATCGGCAGTCAATCGGCAAGGGGGAAGGATTTCGCTCATCGAACTAGCCCTCATATTGACGACCTTTCTCCCTCAAAGAAATTTGCGAGAGCGGATCTCTTTTTCCACTATTGCCAGACCTGCGGATTCCGTTCCAGTTTAAAACATTTCTCGCGCCATCTCCTGATTTGGCAATTATCTCTCTTCAATTTTTGTAATTGGCCGTTGGCATTTTGGCTTTTCTCTACTAGCTTGGCCAAAAAATTCCCTATTTTGCCCATCGGCGCGATCGCGGTCAGATTTTTGACCGGAAAGTGCGATCCGAGTTTGCCAAAATCGTCGCAAATCCTTGCCATCTCTTGAACGAAGATCTCCTTTGCCCCGATCTATCGCGACGGCGATCGGCTATTTTTTCAGGATAAGTAAATCCCTCACCCCTAAATTTTGTAAATTGTTAAAATTATTCACCAAAAAAACTTGACGATTAGCAGACATTTAGGGATATATTTCTTATATGATGAGATATTAGAAGCGAAACGCTTCAGACAAACACTGAAATTTCGAGGAGATTTTTTCAGATTATGTCCGAACAACCAAATCCATTAACCGGAAAAGCCTTACTGAGTAAAGTTAAAGAGCTATCCCACCTGCCCCGTCGAGAAACAGCAAAACGTTGCGGTTATTACAGTTCGACAAAGAGCGGCAGCGTGCGCGTCAATTTGACGGACTTTTATGATGCAGTCCTTGCCGCTAAAGGCGTTGCTCTCGATCCAGACAGTGCAAAAGACGGTCGCGGACGGGAACCGACTTACAAAGTCAGCGTGCATCAAAACGGTCAAATTGTCATCGGTTCTACTTATACAAAGGCCATGGGATTGAAACCGGGCGATATGTTTGAAATTAAGCTGGGTTACAAGCATATTCACCTCAAGCAACTCGACGAGACGGCTGAGGATGGCGAGTTTGACGATGAAGAAATGGAAGAAGCCGAGGTTGCCTAAAACCGAGATCGCTTCTGTTTTGACATAAAATTCAACTTCTACCGAGAGGAACTTTTCGAGAAAATTTTCTTGGCTCTCGGCAGAAGCCAAACTCAATGAAACTCGCATTACTGTCTTTACAACCGGGAATTAAGACTCTTATTGGGTCGAATAGCGAGGTAAATCTTAATGCACTTGCCAATGCACTCATTAATGCAGAAGGTTGGAGTTTGGCGATCGCCTTCTTTGTTATTTGGGCGATCGCTTGGCTTCCGATTGCTTTTCCCCTTGCAATCCGGCTGAAATGGCGGCCAAGCCAACCTCTAACCCCGGGGCAAAAACTGCCCTTAGTGGCTTCTCTTTATGCCCTTGCCCCCCTAATTCTTTGGGGCTTAATCTCCATTCGCGGAGAGTCTTTTCGAGATTGCGGTTTAATTTTACAGCCGCAATTTTTTGTCTCTTTGGGAGTGGGAGTGGGTTGGGGAATTTTAGGATTAGCTGCGGTCTTTGCTTTAGAATCTCGATTGGGTTGGATGCAATGGCATAGGGAGAATTTACCTCGCTTTGGCAAATTATTAATTCCCATTCTTGCCCTTGCTCTTTGGATCGCGATCGTAGAGGAAGCAATCTTTCGGGGCTTTTTATTTAACGTCCTCGCTCGAGGGGGTGGATTGTGGGCGGGAGTCGTATTTTCCAGCCTTATTTTTGCTCTCTCTCACCTGCTTTGGGAAACAAAAGATACTCTACCCCAACTCCCCGGATTGGGGCTGATGGGAGGGGTTTTACTATTGGCTAGATGGGTTGATGATGGCAGCTTGGGATTGGCATGGGGACTCCATGCAGGCTGGATTTGGGGCTTAACGGCTTTGGACTCGGCTGCTTTAATGTCCTATGCGCCTGATGCTCCCCATTGGTTTATTGGGTTGCGACAAAAACCCCTTGCAGGATTAGCAGGAATTGCCTGTTTGTTGCTAACGGGATTGGGATTATTGAGTTTAAAGCAATTTATTTATGGAGGATAGGGAGCTCGAATCCCTGACCTCTGCGGTGCGATCGCAGCACTCTACCAACTGAGCTAATCCCCCTTATGGATTGACGATCATAACACGATTTCTTGACAAATCGCTGCTTAAATCAACTTGAGTAAAATTTGGGCAATATTCCAAGCATCATCGTGACCGCGATGGTGAGTCCCTTCTAAAGGCAAATCTAGCATTTCTAAAGCCCTCGCCATGCCCACTTCTCTGGGCAGACTCCGAGCGATCGCGAAGAGGGTTTTCACGTTAAGATGGCGGACTCCAAAAGGATAGCGGACTCCCCTCGCCTTGCACTGCTTTTCAAACATACGGCGATCGTAGTCCCCATAACTCGCCCAAACTCTCTTCTCGGATAAATACTCTTTTCGCAGGCGCAAACAAGCATCGGTAAAAGAAACGCCCTCATCGACTTGTTCTTGAGTCAGGGTCGTTAGCTCTGTACAGAACTCGCTTACAGTAGAACACTGGGGTTGCACCAAAATACTTACTTTTTCTTCAACTGTTCTTGTCGTTAAATCGATGGGTGCAATGCCAACTTCAATGATTTCATTTTCTTGCTCGGGAGGCGGATTTTTTTTCCAGCACGTGGCTTCAATATCGATAACGAGTAGGCGATCTAGTTTAATCATGGGAGGAGGCGATCGAGGACAGTTTGTATTATAACGTAATACAAAAAAGTTGGGGTAGCGATCGCGGTTACAATTTTTGACTCAAGAGAATTGTGAAGTCGTAGCGCAATTTAGTTAGGAGGTAGAATTCTTTGCCATTCTTGACAGGCAGTATGTAAAGAAGATGGGGCATTTTCATCGAGATTGGAGGGACAGCGATCGCTCAATTCTTCTACATAGAGCTTGCACTCGCTTTCTTGCGGCAATTTTTTATAGGCAGTTTCTTCATCAACCGTTTCCCCTTGCAGATAATGTATCCAAGTCTCAATATTGCGTTTTGGCACAAAAATAGCTATTCTTTCATCATCTTGCCGTTTATTTTGGGAATTTTCTTCAAGAACTCGATCGAATTGATTCAATCGATCTTGTACTGTTTGGGTATCGGCATCGATCAAAACAATCAAACAAATATCTTCAGCTTTTTTACTACGATAGGCTCGAACCTGTTCGAGGTATTGATTGCGAACGTACTGTTCGCCAGAACCTTTACCATCAGGAAGTGGTAGAAAACGGAGCTTTCTTTTATGAAAACCACAACCGATTAAAAAATATCGGACAAAAACTTGTTGTTGTAAATCTTCACAAAGGACAGTAATTCTGACATTTCTTTTAGTCATTCAGCCAACCCCGTGCAATGAGTTCTGAAATAGGTAAACCAGTTTTCTCTCTATCTTGCACTCGCTTAACACGCGAAGGCTTATTACTTCCTCGTTCAAACCAATAGCCTGCTGATGGTGCTAACATATTAATTAATTCTGGATGATGAGAAATCAGTAGTGCTTGCAATTTCCCTTCTCCACATAAATCGTAAAGTTCCATGAGCCAAGGTTGAATTTCTGGTAAAGCTAAAAAGTTTTCTGGTTCATCCAAACAAATCGTAATATCTTCTGATTGGGTAGCACAAAGCAAAGTGTATAAAACGATTAATACTCTCTGTCCATCCGATAACTCACTGAAATCATACGAGATTGGCTCGTTTTTATGTTCATCCAAAAAATAAAGCTCAAGCATACGTTTTTTAGAACCCATAGAGGTAAACTGAAAATACTCAAAACCATCAAAAATCTCTTTAAGTGCTTGAGTTAACTGAATTACTTTTCCCTGATTTTGAGAAAGATGGCGATACCAAGAGACAAAATTTTCCATATCATACAATATTACTCCGTCTTCTTTTTCACTCATCTCTGTCATTATGATAGGATCTATCTGGAAAACCCAAAGACGTTCCATTTTGTTCTTAAACCATACAATCTTATTCCGTTCTTCAGTAGTTCCCAGCACCGTGAAGACTGATTGAGATAAATTGAATGGATATGTATTAAATTCTTTTTCATCATCTTCATTATGGATTTCCATACGATCTTCTTGGAGTTTGATTAATGGATGATCGTTAAACCATAAATTTTCATATTTAACATAGCAATTTTCTTCTTCTGGATCGTGTTCAATAGCAAATTCATATTTATATATTCCATTATTTCCTTCAACTTCTAATGCGAAGGTCTGTATCAGTGAATTTGTCCATCTTGTACATTCCCGAGATTCAAACAAAACATCAAGTTTACTTCTTCCATTAACAAAAGAAGTAATTTGTAAAAGTGCTTCAAATACAGCAGATTTTCCCGATCCATTATCACCAAGAAGCAAGTTAATTGAATCAAATTCAAGCTCAAAATCAACAAGACATAGAAAGTTATCTATATAGATTTTTTTCAGCATCACTTTTTCTGTAGTACAGTTTATAATTTTTAATTATTTCAATAATCGACACATCTCGATTTTACCGCAAGACCAACACGAGCGCGGCTGACTCCTGCTATTTGTTTGAGGATGAAGCTATCTTTTCAATTCAGAATAAATTTTTTTGGATTCTATCGTCAGATCGAAAGATATATCAATTTCTACATATTTTTTTTAGAAAGTTGTCATCATTAAAAAATTTCTGAATCCCCCCTACCCCCATTCTTTGAATCGGTGTTATAGTAGCGATCGCAGGGTTCAAACCTTGAGTTTAAATTTTGATTAACTTAGGAGTGATGACGTGGTTGCTACCCCGGAAAGAGTCGAAACAACATCCTCGCAAACCTCAAAAGAGAATCGCGTTGCAATCTTATTGATGGGATACGGAGAAGTTGAAAGTTACGAAGACTTTGCCAACTATAACGAACAAGCACTCAATTTATTAACGGCAAAATTCGCTCCCGTTCCTAATTGGATTTATCCGCCTTTGGCGAAATTATTAGCCCTATTTGACTTGCATGAATGGGGACACCAACACGGTAACTTTATTTCTCCCCATAATAAGATTTTTGAGGATCAGCGATCGGGAATCGAAGCAGAATTACAAAAAACATGGGGCGATCGCATTAAAGTGTTTAAAGCCTTTAACTTTTGCGCCCCCTTCCTACCCGAACAAGTTCTCGCCGAAATTAAAGCAGAAGGATTTAGTAAACTATTAATTTATCCCCTCCTCGTCGTCGATTCTATTTTTACCAGTGGGATTGCCGTCGAACAGGTCAATAATGCCTTGAGTCAGTTAAGCGATGAAGGGGAACACTGGCTGCAAGGAACGCGCTATATTCCCTCGTTTTACGATCGCGAAGACTATATCGATTTCTTGGCGCAAATGGTGGAGGAAACCATTCAAAAAGACCTCATCGCCTCTCATTTGCCCTCGCAAATCGGCATTATTTTAATGAATCACGGCTGTCCCCACAAAGCCAAAGGATTCACCTCCGGTATCTTGGAAAGCGAGGCGTTATACGAAAAAGTACGCGAGAAATTGATCTACAAATATCCTTTAATTTCGGTGGGTTGGTTGAACCACGATACGCCGTTAATTGAATGGACGCAACCCAATGTCGAATTGGCTGCTAAAAACCTAATCGATTTAGGGGCAACGGCGATCGTCATGATGCCTATCGGTTTCGCGACGGAAAATCACGAAACGATTTTAGATGTCGAACATATTATCGAAAGCCTCGATAAATCTAACAAAAAGGTCGCCTATGCCCGCATTCCTTGCGTTAACGATCGCCCGGAATTCCTGAAAATGGCAGCAGATTGGGCAAATCCACAAATTGAGGCGTTGTTATCAGAAGAAGCAGTTATCGTTAATTCTCAATTAGCCTCTGCTTCTCATCATCACCATCACCATCATCACGACCATTCCCATAACGGGCATCACCATCACCATTAAATTGGGAGATACTTAGGGATGTTGCGTGCAACATCCCTATAAAATTATTGATGAAGAATGGTCGATGACGTTAGAACAGATTCGCATTGTTTTGGTGGAGCCTGCGGGGGCGCTAAATGTGGGATCCGTGGCGCGAATTATGAAAAATATGGGGTTGTCTCAGTTAGTATTGGTCAATCCTCGCTGCGATCGCAATAGCAGAGAAGCCAAATTAATGGCGGTACGGGGGGAAGATATTCTCGCAGGGGCTAAGATTGTTCAAAGCATTCCTGAAGCCTTACAGGGCTGTCAGAGGGCGATCGCGACGACGGGAGTTTATCGCAATCTTCCCATCGCCCTCGAACCCCCCCATCGGGTTTTACCTTGGTTATTAGAAAAAGATAGAAATGCCGCGCTTATTTTTGGACGGGAAGACAGGGGATTGAGTAATGAAGAGATGAATTATGCCCAACGCTTTCTTGGCATTCCCGCGAATTCCGAATATTCCTCCCTCAATTTAGCCCAAGCCGTAACGGTCTGCGCCTACGAACTGTACAAAGTTGCCCACAGTGACGAATCCGTAACACCTCCGCCCCCCGTTTCTCTGGCTTCTTTGGAGGAATTGGAGGGATATTATCAAAATTTAGAAGAAATCTTGCTGAAAATCGGCTATCTTTACCCCCATACGGCTAAAGCGCGAATGGAAAAATTTCGGATGCTCTACAATCGCGCCAGCCTCGGATCGGAAGAAGTTGCGCTGCTGCGGGGCATTCTTCGGCAAGTTAACTATCAATTGTCCAAAAACGAAGAAAAATAAGCGATCGCGTCCCCGCGATCGTGTATCATTATCAGTTCGGGTAAAAATTTAGGCTCAATGCAGCCAACACTCGATCGCCCCAAGTCAGAGAGCAGAAAAAAGCTAACAGTCCTTCAGCAAATACACCTGATAACTGATAACTGATAACTGACAACTGATAACTGAAACCAAGGCGAACTTCATGCCTGACACTATCAACAGGAGTAAGAAAATAAATGGCTCGTTATAGAGGACCGCGTTTGCGGGTTGTCCGTCGCTTGGGAGAATTGCCCGGCTTATCTCGGAAAACTCCCCGCCGCGCTTATCCCCCCGGACAACACGGACAAAACCGACGCAAGCGATCGGAATATGCCATCCGTCTCGAAGAAAAACAAAAATTGCGTTTTAACTATGGCGTATCGGAAAAGCAACTCATGCGCTATATGTTAAAAGCTCGTCGGACGACAGGCTCCACGGGAGAAAAATTATTGCAACTCTTAGAGATGCGTCTCGATAATACCGTCTTTCGCTTGGGAATGGCGGGAACGATTCCAGGGGCGCGGCAATTGGTCAACCACGGTCATCTCACCGTGAACGATCGCGTCGTTAATATCGCCAGTTATCAATGCCGTCCAGGAGACGTGATTAAAGTCAGAAATCGCGATAGTTCTCGCCGTTTGGTACAAACTAACATGGAGTTTCCGGGATTGGCTAATATTCCCAGTCATTTAACCTATGACAAAGAAACCATGACGGGAAAAGTTAATGGGTTAATCGAACGGGAATGGATTGCCCTACAAATTAATGAACTCCTCGTGGTTGAGTATTATTCTCGGAAGATTTAAGATTGTTTATTTTCCCATTGTTGTGGAGAAATATCGATGAGTTTCAATCCCCCTAAATCCCTTTTAAAGAGGGGGAGGATAGCGGATACTTTGCTTTTTAAGGACAGGGACTTCCGGATTCTCCCCCCTTGATAAGGGGGGCTGGGGGGGATCGCTTTCACAGTGGGAAAGATTTTAAGTGTCTCTCTCTTTAGATTGAGAGCGACGGCGGCGACATCGCTCCGAGCAATATTTGACCTCCTCCCAACAATCCGCCCATTTTTTGCGCCAGGTGAAGGGGCGATCGCAAACCGGACAAATTTTGGAGGGGAGATTGGATTTAGAAGATTTGCGAGCCATAAGAGTTAAATTAACGGTTGCTTTTCTGTCTCCAGTATAAAATTAATTCCGCTTGAATCACGAGCGCGTTACGCGGTTGCTAACTCATCTGAAATTTGATTTCTGGTTTTGAAATCGCGGCAGGTTGTTCGAAATATTGGCATATTTTCGCATGACAGCCAATGGGACAAGGTTTACGGATCGAACGAAAATGAAAACAACCCGTCTGTACAAATCTTTCTATCCGATCGCTAGAAATCGGTTTGGAAAAAAAGTAACCTTGTCCTGATTCGCATCCCAATTCTTGCAGTTTTTCCAGTTGTTCTCGAGTTTCGATTCCTTCTGCGACTGTCGCCAGATCGAGAGCGCGAGCCAACATAAAAATTGATTGAATAATACTCCCCTCTCGCGTTCCGGCTTGAATACTTCTGACAAAAGAGCGATCGATTTTGATGACATCGAGGGGGAATTGATGCAAATATCGCAAAGAGGACAATCCCGTGCCAAAATCGTCCAAACCGATGGCAATACCGCGCTGTTTGATGGCTTGTAAAATCTGAGGAGCAGCTTGTTTATTTTCAATCAGACTGCTTTCGATAATTTCTAACCGGAGACAATCTCGGGGAATTTGTGTTTCTTGGAGAACGCGATCGAGAATGCGAATGAAAGACGCTTCTCGCAATTGCCGACCGGAAATATTGAGACTCAAATACAAGTTAACAAAATTAGCATCGATCGCGCGCCATGCCTGAAACTGGTCGCAAGCTGTCTCTAACACCCATTCCCCAATGTCGTTAATTAACCCCATTTCTTCAGCAATGGGAATAAACTCGGAGGCGGGAATCAGTCCTTTTTCTGGATGCTGCCAGCGCAATAACACCTCAAATCCTTCCAGTTGAGGGGATGATTGCAGGCTGAAAATGGGTTGGTAATAAAGCCGTAATGCTTTGTTGGCGATCGCGTAGCGCAAGGCATTTTCTAATTCGACACGATACAGGGTTTGGGCATACATGACACGATCGAAAATCTCGTAACACCCCTTTCCTTTCGCTTTGGCACGATACATGGCAATATCTGCATCTCGCAGAATCTCGCAAGGCTCGCGATAGTCCGGTTTGCTAAAGACAATGCCGATACTCGCACTGACAAAGACTTCGCGATCGCCCAGTTGAAAGGAAGATTTGAATTTTCCTTGAATTCGCTCTACGACTTTGAGAACGTCTTTTAAATCCTTGGTTGCCTCTAACAAGATGACAAACTCATCGCCTCCCAGTCGTGCCACAGAATCGACCTCTCGCACCGAGGCTTGGAGAATTTGGGAGACTTGCACCAGCAAGCGATCGCCGATGCCATGGCCGAGGGTGTCGTTAATGCACTTAAAGTTATCTAAGTCGATAAAGAGTACGGCAAAGCACTCCCGATCTTGACGCTTCCCTTTTTTAAAAGCGATTTCTAATTGTTGGGTGAAATAAGTGCGATTGCCCAAATCCGTGAGGGAGTCGTGCAGGGTTTCATAAACCAAACGCGCTTCCGAGGCTTTACGCTGGGAAATATTGCGCCCGGCTCCGTAGAGTAAATTTTCTTGGGGAAAGGGGACGATATTCCAAGCAATCCAGCGATCGCGACCATCTTTGGTGCGACAGCGTATTTCTAAGGTATTAACATCCTCTCCCCGTTGCAATTGCTCCCGAGCGCTTTTGATGAGGGGCAGATCTTCAGGATGTACGAAATCCCAAAAAGACTTGCCGATGATTTCTGAGGGAGCATATCCCAATAAACTCGTCCATGCAGAATTCAGGCGCTTGAGTTTCCCCTGTTCATCGGTGATGAAAAACAGATCGAGGGACAGACTGAAAAAGCGATCTCGCTCGAGTTGGAGTTGCTTGCGTTCGGTAATATCCTCAGCAATGCCTGCGACTCGGTAAACTCGGCCTTTTTTGTCGCGAATGGGAAAGCCGCGATCGCGAATCCAACAGATCGTTCCGTCAGGACGCACGACTCGATATTCTTCGTCAAATGTCCCCTTTGCGGCTTTCTCTTTAAACGCCGTTTCGATGCGCTGGCGATCGTCCCGATGAATCGAGGCAAGCCACTCCCAAGGATTCTCGTACAAGGATTCCCGCGATCGTCCCCAAATCTTGGCAAAAGCAGGGCTAACATATTCGATCTCCTGCAATTCTTGCAAGTGCGCATCATAGCGCGTCAACCACAATATTTCTTGAATGTGTTCGGAAATTTGGCGGAATTTGCTTTCGCTTTCTTGCAAATTGGCGGCGATTTCTGGTTGCAAGGCTGGATTGCTCGTTTTCAATGCTCTCGTTTTCAATGCTCTCGTTCTCAATGCTGCCGTCTGCTCTTCTACTCTCTGCTCTAATTCCCGATTGAGTGTTTGGATTTGCACCAGCGCAAAATATCGCTCCAGTTGACTTTGAATGCAAGCTAAAACTTCTGCGATCGCAAAGGGTTTGACGATATAGTCCGCACTGCCAACCTGCAATGCTTTTACTTTATCTTGATATTCTTGCGAGCTACCGATGGAGATAATGGGAATATTGCAAGTGTCGGGAGCTTCGTGGATTTGGCGACACACTTCGCAACCCGATAAATCCGGTAGTTTGAGATCGAGCAAAATTAAATCCGGTTGTAATTCTCGCACCAAGTCGAGTGCCAAAGCTCCACAGGTGATGCTCTGCACGCTATAACCATGACTCGATAGGGATTGGGCCGTGCTTTGGAGAGAATCTAGAGTTTCGGTGGCAATTAAAATTTTAGGAACTTTGCCATAGAGTAAGTCTGGGGTCATGTTTGTTCGGCCATGGCGACAAAAAGAACGGTCTCGACAAATTGGTAGTGATGCACCATCTGTTTTAGCGCCGCCGCAATTCCGGGATGGGGTCGGGATTTTTATTAATTGCTCAAATATTAAATTTGAATTAAGATAGACGCGATTCGGCCGTCTTCGTTAGGTCAGGTCGTTGCGACGATACAGTACACCCATTCCAGCAATTAAGAAATATCTCTGGATACATAAATTTTACTCAAATATGGGGTCAATTGGGTAAAGATTAAATTTTTCTTAACAGAATCTCTTCTGGCGATCGCGAGTCGAACAGATTGCGAAAATAGCGTTCGTAAAGCTGACATCGCCAGAAAACGCGATCGCCTTGCCTGCGAATCAGTCCCATGCTATCGAGTTGATAGGCAGAGAGAGTATCAATGGCGATCGCGTCTGTCCCCTGCACCAGTTTTTCTACCGCCGCTAACAAATGAGCATTTGCTCTCACAAACTGCCAGTGATGGCGTAAATGTTCTTCATAAATTCCCGCTCCCGTCGATGCTTCTGTTAAGAGTCGTTCAAAGGTAATATAATTTCGAGCTAAATGATACATCGCCAAGCGCAGGAGATAGGGATGCCCGCCCAACAACGCGATCGCCTGTTGTAATTGCGCCTCATCCCATTCTAAGCGATGATAGCGTGCTAAAGTTTGGACTTGTTCGGCAGTAAATTCCGTCAATTCTACGGGCAACCCCACATTAAAAGGAGATTGATTGAGATCGAGTAAACCGTATTCTTCGGTTGAATGGGCAACGACCAAACGAAATTTCGCCCAGATGTCTAGAGTTTTTGCTTCTTCATACCAACTCCGCAACATGGGGAGAAAACCGCGAGTAATCTTGGGATATTGAAAAATGCGATCGACTTCATCCAATCCCAATAATAATCCTTCTTCGCATTCTTCCAAGAGATAATTTTCAAAGTAATAAGTACAATTGAGAATGCTGCTACTCTCTTCATCCCAATATTCCTTCACGCGATTGCTCAGGCGCAATTTTTGCGTAACGCAGGTACAAAACCAGCGCAAAAATCCCTCTAAATTCTCTAAAATCGTATCTTCAACTTGCAGTAAATTCAAGCGTGCGGTACGGGGTCCCCCGCGAGCGGCATGATGTAACAATCGATGTAAGAGGGAGGTTTTGCCCATTTGTCCGGGAGCTTTCAAGCGTAATAATGCCCCGGGCTGCTTTAATTCGTTGTAGCATTGTCGTTCAAGGCGCGATCGCTCGATATAAAACGGAGAGGTGAGGGGAACGGGTCCTTCGGGAACGGCGGGGAGATCGAAGTATTGGGGAATCGCATTTTGGATGGGGGCGGGTGGGGCGATCGCGGGAATATAGTAAAGAGCGATCGTTTCGGACAAGCTGGCAAGGGGCTTTTTGCCTAAATCCCGTATCTCTGCATTTAAGGATGCTCTCACGACACTATAAACGCTTTGGGAAAGGCAGATTTCTCCGGGTTTGGCTTCGAGGAGGACATCGCCCACAATATTAATCCCATTGCCCATCACCTCGCCTTCTGTGACGTAAATATCCCCTAAATGAATGCCCGTGCGATGTTGCAAGATATCGAGAGGCGAAAGATTGGCAGCATTTTCAGCGAGGGTTTGTTGCATGGCGATCGCGCAGTTCACCGCGTCTGTAGCACTGGTAAAGTAAACCAGCAAGCCATCTCCGGTAAATTTAAGCACCCGTCCCTCCTTGGTTTTACAACAGAGGGCGAGGCGTTGCACGTCCCGGCGAATCAATCCTAGCGCCTGTTCTTCATTGGCACTCATGCGATCGCTAAAGCCCACTGCTTCCGTGAGGAGCAAAACCGCCAAGCGCTTTTCGGGTACGTGAGTAGGAAAAGCCGCAACTTGAGCGAGAATATCATTCGGCAAATCTTCTCGTTCCGTATCGTCGAGATCCGCGATCGCCTCCCACTCTTCAATCTCCACAGCCTGACAGATAGCGATAAACGTTGCCTTTTGAATGGGGATTTTCCGCCAAAAGCGCCGCAACGTTGCTTGGGAGGTATAAGCCGCCGTCCAAAAAGCCGGGGTGTTAGTTTTTGTCCATCCCTGTCGCTGAATGGCGCGTTCGATCGTTGCCAGTCCTCGGGTAGAGGCTTTGAGGGTTTCGCTCATAAAAGTCGCTAGATCCAATTCCTTCGGGGTTAACTACAGATTGCCCGGAGCGAGTTTCCCAGCTCCGAATTTTCACTGAGATCGTGCTGAGTTACCAAGTGGGATCGACCCTCCTCAAATCCATTGCAGACTTTAAGTATAGAGAAATTCATTCCCAGAACAAAGATCGTGTTTACAACAGTTCATCAAACCCCTTTCCCGACTGGCGACAATTTAACTGAAGATCGCTTCACTCAGCCCTATTCGGCAACGATCAAAGCTAGAATTAACACTTTCGTCGATCGCTATTTATCTTTGGAAATGCTCGGCGATCGCCTATTTGAACTCTCGTTTCATCATCGTGATTCTCAACTGAACGCTTGGCAACCGATTGATTGGAATGCGATCGATCGCGGGCAAATTACGGGTATTTCTCCAGAATTATTTCTTGCCGTTGCTGCCATTTCCGCAGAAGTCAAAACCATGCCCGTCTATTCCCGCCAAATGTGGGAAGATATCGCGGGAATTACCTCACAGATTGTGACTTTTTTAGGCAGCGCGATCGATGAGGAGGGCAACTTATTAGAACTGAGTTTGTGGGAACGAGAAGAACGCCAACACTCAGCTATTTTTCGCCAAATCTACGAACAGTTAGCCGGAGAAAGATTACCTTTATCTGATGAGTGCGTTTTTGCGATTGATACCGAAATCGAAGTCGATCGCTATCTCTTCCAGTGCGCGATCTCCAAATGGATTACCGTCTCGATTTATTTATGGTTGCTCTCTCATTCTTTGGGCGCATTGCATCACGCGATTGCACAAATTCTAAAAGATGAAGTCGGACATTTAGCCAAATTTTGGGGCATTGTACGCTTGAGGCGAGGCAACGATTCCAATCAGAAGTTACAACAGGATTTAGAGCGATTGTTAGAAGCCTTTGCTTCTCCTCAAGACTGCGAGAATCTGTCAATTTTACCGAGTTTTCCCTTATCGTTTAAAGCTGACGAACTCATCGTCGAAAACACCGATCGCTTACCTAATATGAATGCCTTTGATTATCTGGCGGCAATCTTGCAGTTTTCCGGATATGACAGCCTTGAAATTGGTTTTACTTTATTGCGATCGCTGCGCCAAATTTGGTGTTGGAATCTACATCTACAAGCCGAAAACTTGAGCAGTCTCGCGATCGTCTGTTCGGAAGGCTATCTCGCTTGTGAGGATTCGACGCTCTTAATTTATTGATTTTACCCATATCCGAACATTTTTTTGTTTAGAGTGTTAATGTACTGATAAAATAGAAAAAAGCACGGGAAAAGTTACTATGTCTGTTGAATTAACCCAAGGGCAAGACAATGAAGCGATCGCCCCATCGCTTCCCACTCAAGCCCCAGAAGACTTCGTTCCCACTCCTCCCCCCACTGACCTCATTTTTGACGACGGAGAACCTTTGGAAAGTAATCGCCATCGCATCGCTATGAATGTTTTGATCGAGTCCGTACACCAAGCCTATCGCGGACGAGAAGACTATTTTACAGGGGGAAATATGTTCCTCTATTACAGCAGTCAACAGGTACGCAATAAAGATTTTAAAGGGCCCGATTTCTTTGTGGTGTTGGATGTAGATGGGACGAGAGAGCGTCAAGGTTGGGTAGTTTGGGAGGAAATGGGACGTTACCCCGATGTTATTATAGAACTTATGTCCCCGTCGACGGCGAATGTGGATTTGAATCAGAAAAAAAACCTTTACTCGGGTACTTTTCGGACGCGAGATTATTTTGTCTACAATCCTTTCAACCCAGAGTCTTTGCAAGGATGGCATTTGAATCAAAATGGGGGGTATGATGAGTTGAACCCAAATGGGCAAGGATGGTTATGGTGTAATAGTTTGGGTCTGTGGTTGGGGTTGTGGGAAGGAACGATTTTACGGGAAAGGGCAACTTGGGCAAGGTTTTATGATGACTCTGGTAATTTGATCCTGTTAGGGGAAGAAAGAGCCGAACAAGAGCAACAAAGAGCCGAACAAGAACGACAAGAGAAAGAACGCGAACGTCAAGAGAAAGAGCAAACACAAGCTGCATTGCAGGATTTGCGGAGTCGCTTGCAAGCAAGGGGAATCGATCCCGATAATCTCCCAGAACAATAATTTCAATTACTCGTTCATAGTAAAGTGAGGAGAGAACATGGCAAAAGGAGACGTGATGAGAAATTGGGTGTTGGGAGGCGCGATCGCAACGGTTTTTCTGTGTTCTTCTGGAGCAATGGCGATCGCGGAACAATCTTTTCCGATACTGGCGCAGGCAACGGAAGAGCGCCAAGCAGAGGCAGATCGCTTATTGGTTTTGGGTGTTCAGCAATTTCAAACCAGTCAATTTCGAGAGGCGTTGCAGTCTTGGGAAAAGGCTTTAGAAATTTATCGGGAGATAGGCAATCGCTCTGGGGAAGGAGCTTCTCTCGGTAATTTGGGAATTGTTTACCAATCATTAGGAGAATACAACAAAGCCATTGACTACCACGAGCAATCTTTGGTCATTGCACGAGAAATCGGCAATCGCTCTGGAGAAGGAAAATCTCTCAGTAGTTTGGGAAATGTTTACCGATTATTAGGAGAATACAACAGAGCCATTGACTACCAAGAGCAATCTTTGGTCATTGCACGAGAAATCGGCAATCGCTCTGGGGAAGGAGCTTCTCTGATTAGTTTGGGAATTGTTTACCAATTGTTAGGAGAATA
>JBCCVR010000072.1:0-31171 GCA_039194995.1 Cyanobacteria bacterium P01_E01_bin.42
AATATAAACCTTCTTGCAGGCGCTTGATATTGACTGGTTTCTGAGTAAATAACTGCAAGCGACTGCGAATATATCCTGGGTTTAGTCGTCGCAGTCCCGTAATATTAATTTCTTCAATTTCGCCTTCAATAATTTGTATGGTAATCGTTCCATCTGTCATTTCTTGCTGGGGAATAAATGCCCCACTGGTAATATAATCTCGCTTTCTGTATTCTTCATTAATCAAAAAACGAACTTGTAGTAACTCCTGAAATGAAATCGGGCGATCGATATAATCTTTTGTCAATTCGGCAAAATCTTCTGAACTAAATACCGTACTGCCTCGAACTTCAAAGCGATTGATGACGATCGTTCCCGGAATAGATGGATTGTCTTGATTTGCTGGTATTAAAGGTTGAAGATCGAGCAGTTCTGAGGGTGAAGGTAGGGGAATACTTTCTTCGGGAAGAGGTTCTTGAGAAGGCAGATTAGGTCGATCGATTTGTGCTTGTAAAAAAGGACTGTATCGAGATAAGCGATCGCCTGTCCGATCTGATGGATTTCTTGTTATTTTTAATGAAAATGATGGAGCGATCGCACTAACTGCTCTTTTCTCTGATGCAGGATTAAGATCGAGACTTTCTCGTAAAAGTTTTTCTGCTTTTGCCTCCCAATTCATTCCTAGGGTTACAAAAAATAAGAAAATAAATAATGATGTTTTTGTTTTCTTTTTTTTGTGATAATTCATCCCCAACCGGAAAATTTTAACAATCGAGAGAAAAACCTTAATGTTTCCCTAGATTGAGGTTATTTTAACAAAAATTGTCCCTAATTTTTCCTCAACCCTCGATCGCCCACTGCCAGATGAAAAATGTTAGCATTCCCACCACAATCGTCAGTAAAAGATTTTTTCGCCAATATCCAATTGCCACCGCCGCGATCGCGCCAATGAGACGAGCATTAGTATAATCGAATACAATGCGATCGCCATTCGGAATTAAGACTTCGGGTATGACAATTGCGGTGAGGATGGCAGGAGGAATATAACGCAACGCCTCAATAATAAGAGGAGGCAGTTGAATGCGATCGCTCATCCCCAGAACAAAATAGCGTATACCAAACGTAACTGCAGCCATGCCTAAAACTAAGTAAAATTCCATTTTTTCAATGATTAATTATCAATTATTTTGGCGATCGGCATACATCCCTGCAATAATTCCAGTAAAGGCAGCAAGCATTAATCCGAGTTTGTGAGGAAGAGAATAACTCAATACCGAAACACAGCCCGATACGAAAACCGTCGCAAACATGGGACGATTTTTAACATAGGGAATAATCATACCGATAAATGTTGCGCTCATGGCAAAATCTAAACCCCAGTTGGCAGCATTAGGAAGCAATTGACCGATCGTTAAACCCATCAACGTAGAGATTAGCCAATTCGCATACATAAAAACGGCGGCACCGATATAATACCAGTGTTTGTAAGGAGAGCGATCGCTTTGATTGTAGCGATCGATGGCGACGGCAAAGGCTTCATCCGTGAGCCAAAATCCGATCGGAATTTTCCAGTATTGGGATAAATGTTTGACATGAGGAATTAAACTGATGGCATAGAGTAAATGGCGTAAATTAACCACAAATGTAGTCAAAATAATGAGCGGTAAGCTAGTTTGTGCGGTTAATAATCCTAACACAATAAACTGAGAAGAGCCGGCAAAAACGAAAGCAGATAATCCCATCGTACCCCAAAAAGAAAGTCCGCTACTTTTTGCCAGTGTCCCGAAAATAATGCCAAAGGGAATTGCACCGACAACGAGAGGAAAAATCCCCCTAGCACCCGCTAAGAATTCTTGACGAGAACTCCGAGGTGCGATTGTATTTTCGTTGAGTTTTTCCATGTCTTTTCGGTGCATTTCCCTTGATAATCCTAATCCTTGCGAGCAATCCAATATTTACTCAACCAATGGGTTTGAGTTTCTATTTTTGTAAACCCTACCTCTTGCAAGCGATCGCACAAATTATCTTTGATGTAATCGAGATAATAGGGTTCGTGAAAGATGCTCGAAAAATTGGTCAAAGCCAGATCGAGTTCAGGAATATCTCCAGCTTGCAAGCTATCGCAAAGGACAAAAATACCGCCCGGTTTTAAAACGCGATAGCATTCAACCAGAATTTTTTGGCGAATGGGTGCGGGAAGTTCGTGAAACAGGAAGGTAGAGGTAACAGCAGTAAAAAAGTCATTGGGATAAGGTAATGCTTCGCCCTTTCCTTGTTTTAAGCTGACGCTTTTCCCCAGTCTTTCTCGGGCTTTTCGCAAATAGGGTTCGGAAAGATCGATTCCATAAAGTGCCATTTTCGGAAAAGTTTTTTGCAAGAATCGCAGCGATCGCCCGGTTCCGCAAGCAACATCTAACAAATCAGCGCGATCGCTCTCCAAACCTACTTTTAACGGTGCGATAATTCGCCGTCGCATGGCATCGGCTGCCCAATTAAAAAGCAATTCTACCTGTAGATCGTAAATATCCGCAGAGCGATCGCTCAAGTAACCATCTGTTTGATAATGGAAATTGCGAAAGTAATATTGAGGATAATCTTTCTCTTTCTGCTGCACTTGGGGAGAAAAGTCCTTGTAGGCTTTATTCGCAACGCGCTGCCAAGTTTGCGGGTGATCTTGCCAAATCAAAGTATAAGCCTTAAAAAACTCTTCGATATTATTATCGAGCAAAATTTCAAGGGGATAAACGCCCCTTTGTGCCTCTTTCCAGTCTAGATTGATGAGGCGATCGCGCGACTCCACCAGCAATTGTAAGGCTTCGGAAGAAAGGGAGTTTGTTTGCTCCTCCAAAGCGGGAAACAGCCATTCGCGGATTTGAGAGGCAATTCGCTTGTGGGTTAGAGCAAATAGGGCTTGCCCTGCTTTAACGGCTGTGTAAGCGTTTTGTTCTAAAGAAGTTTCTAGTAAGTCGAACACGGTTGAAAAGCAAAGTGTTAAATTATGTTACGTTTTTATGATAGACCAAATTATAGGGGTTCAACCTCGCGATCGCAGATCGAGTTTAGCTTAAGACATCTATACATTTCTTAAGCAATTATGTTCGCATTTATTTTGAAATTCTCATTTTCTCACTTTACCCCACAAACACTTTTTAATAGTTTCGTGAATTAAAGCATTCTCTTCTTCCGACAACTCAAAACCCTGCCTTTCGATTGCCTTATTTGCTGCAATGAGTGCATCAAAGGCTGCATTAATATCGGGAGTTCCCTGGTCGTTTTGTTTCTTTTCTTCAACCGTACCTCTGATTTCTTCTTCCGTTTCCAAATATCCAGCCAGTCGCTGACCGGGTAAAAATGATTCTCTCATTTTTTGTAGGGCTACAAATTCGTTCCGGGCTTCGACGGAAATATGTTTGACAATGATGGTTTTTGCATAAAATTTAGGCATCGTTCTTACCTGTCCTTTATTGCGTTTCCGCGCATTGTAGACCGATTTCCCTAATTTTTCAAATCTGCATTATTCTGCCTTCATTGTCTGGCGATCGCTCTCCCTATCGAGAAGAAAATCAAAACAAGCGATCCGTTTCTCTGATATAATACTTGTGTTCTTTTGCCATTGCTATCTCGTGACGCGATTTATTCACGACCAGTTTGCGAAACAATATCTCAGCGAACTGCTTTCTCCTTTAGGAAAAGTAGCCAGCAGCCAAGACGTTCACCCAGAAGTCCGTCAAATCGACCTCTTGTTTACACCTTCCGGGGCGGATATAGAGGCCAGAAAAAAACTCGGGTTATTGGGAAAATTGACCTTAACGCCAGCCTTGTTCGAGCCCTTCCGCAATCCCGTCACACCGAGTGAGATTCGGGCTTGTATTATTAAACTATTTGTGGTGCTGGCAGAATCAGAACGAAAAGCCAAGCGCGAAAAAATTTCTCTGGAGAATGCTCATCTACCTCAATTATGGATTCTCACGCCTACTGCTTCCAAAAATTTACTGCAACACTTCCGTTGCAAAGCATCCACTAAAAAGGAAGAGCAAGGTATCTATTTTGCGGGGATGGGTTGGAGAACGGCCATTATCGTTATTCATCAACTCCCACAAATCCCAGAAACCCTGTGGTTAAGGCTATTGGGAAAAGGCAGAGTACAAGAACGAGCGATTCAGGAACTTGAAGCCCTACCTCGGGATGATAGTCGGCGAAAAAACGTTTTAAAATTAGTCAGAGAGTTAGTTGCCTTATTAACAAAGCGACAAGCTCGAACACAAGATTTAGATCGCGAAGATCGGGAGTTAATTGTGACTTTAACCCAAATGTATGAAGAGGCAATGGCAGAAGTACGCCAACAAATCCAAGAGGAGTTACGCCCTCAAATCCGAGAAGAGGTATTGCAGCAAGGAAAGGAAGAGGGACTGCAACAGGGACTGCAACAGGGACTGCAACAGGGAGACAAACAAGCAACTTTACGCTTGATTAACAACTTTTTGCAGACACGTTTTGGTGAAGTGGACGAGGGACTGGCAGCAATTGTAGAAACGATCGCCTCTCTCCCCTCAGAAGAATTTGTTCCCCTCCTCTTACAACTTTCTCGCGAGGAATTATTGGTACGCTTTCAGATTGAAGAAGAGGGAGAATCAGAATGATTTGATTGAGGATGCACCCATTCTTCTTACCGGAGTAAAAGGAGATCGCTTGGGGATGGCGATCGCGTTTTCCCCATCAATTTTTTAAACCGATTTTTAACAACATGGTGGCACGACTGACACCCTCTTGATTGCCAATACTGGTTAACGTTAGAGAATCCAAGCGATCGAATAAAGGCTGTCCTGCCAGTTCTAACAAGCGCAAACCCGGAAATTGCGCCTCAAATAGGGGGCGAACCTTGCGCCAGTTGATATAAAGATAGCCGTTATTTTCCGAAGGTAACGGCGCGATCGCATCCTGAAAAACCGGACTTTCAGCTAAGGATTTAAAGTTGGCATCCGTTGCTTTGGCGATCGCTTCCAAGGAATTCGAGATCAGTTGATAATTGTCGATTTCCGTCAGCACCCCTTTTACATCAGCCTCGATTTTGCTGCCCTTGGCGACTAATTTTGCCCAAACTTTGACGGGTTGCTGTCCCAGTTTTACCGTTCCCACATTTAACTCCCGTTCCCGTGCCACATCGTCTAAATGAGATAAACGAGCGGCGATCGCGTCGGTTTCTGTCTCTTCCTCGCGGGCGACAAATAACCATCGGGTTTCCCCCTTCGCCCCACTCGGTAACAGAGAAAGGGCGTATTCTCCTCGCGCCCAACTCAAGATATCTTCCGGCAAGTCCAAGCCTCGAGGTTCTTGCCATTCGACGAGGGAATTTACGAAGAGATCGGCGATCGGGCTATTTTCGCCAAACCCCGTTAAAATTTGCTGCCAAAACCCCTGTAAATCTACCCCCGCCGCCGTGAGGATCGTTTGGGAGGGAAGATAGTCCAAAACTTCGACGGGTTCTGAGAGAAGGGGTTGGGGGGGTTCGGATTTGACCACCCCGGAAAGGGCGCTTTGTGCCAGCAATCCTTGGGGATTCAAACCAAAGGCAAGGGTTAAAGTCGGCGTGGGTTCTGTGGGTTCTCCCTCCAAATCTTTAGTTAACGCGAGCAGGTTAACATAAGCAATACCGATGCGCGGCATTTTAATGGTTGACAGTGCGGCTTGATAATTCTCGGAATCGGCTAAATTAATCCCCGTTGCCTGTACGTTATTGATGGCATCCCGCAGGACTTTGGGATGATTGGCAAAGAGGATGTAGCGATCGCCAACAACTGCACTGGCGAGGGGGGTTTCTCCCGTTTTGCGGGACTGGGTGTAGATGATGTTGACCCCCTGATAGGGTTCGAATACGAGATCCGCATCTCCCGCGATCGCCCGGCGAGAGAAAAATAATTGTAAAAATTCTTTGGCATATTCCCCCTCTTTAGCGGATACTGCCAGCAAATAACCCGCTTTGCGTCCGTTTTCGGGGTCGCGATCGTAGTCGAGGGAGGTCATAGCAACGGTGACTTCATTCCCCAACCAGCCTTTCACGTCGGCGTAATAATTCAAGTTCGTTTTCGCCAGCAATCCGGATTTGATTTCATCGAGTTCTCGCCGCGATCGCCGTCTCTGCACGAGGGGCGTTTCCAGTTGCAAGAGGGCTTCTAGGCGATCGGGGTTGACCAGTAGGGACACCATCGCCGGAGCCTGTGCGGGAACGAAAATCGCCCCCTCTGGCGTTAATTTCGTGCCGCCTTCTTTGAGATCGAGGGGACTTTGCCCCAAGACCCAAAACAAGCCCCCCGTTGCGATTGAGAGGGACACGACAGCGACGGCAGCGAGAATGATGAAGAGAGAACGCAGTCTCATGAAGAACTCCGATTGCATTGCATTGCCATCATTATTTCATCCTTGGGTTTTTTGCCAAAATAAGGTAACATGATTAAAAGTTCAACAACTAGCCCATCGGTTGAACAGACTGATGTACTAAACTGGATTTACGTTTACAATAAACAAATCCAATTTGCTAACCCCAAGAGAAAATTCTAGAAATACATCACCTCGAGGCATTATATGGCTACTCTCTCTCAGAATCCCGAAAAAGAAAAAGCACTTAAATTAGTTCTCAATCAAATCGAGCGTAACTTTGGTAAGGGGGCGATCGTGCGTTTGGGGGATGCGACCCGAATGCGGGTGGAAACCGTCTCCACTGGGGCATTAACCTTGGATTTGGCGTTGGGTGGAGGTTTGCCCAAGGGTCGGATTATCGAGATCTACGGGCCCGAGAGTTCTGGTAAAACAACCCTCGCCTTGCACGCGATCGCAGAGGTTCAGAAGGCGGGAGGAGTTGCGGCGTTTGTGGACGCGGAACACGCTCTCGATCCGGCTTATTCGGCGGCATTGGGGGTGGATATCGAAAATTTGCTAGTGGCGCAACCGGACACGGGAGAATCGGGGCTGGAAATTGTGGATCAGTTGGTGCGATCGGCGGCAGTAGATATTGTGGTGGTTGACTCGGTTGCCGCCCTCGTGCCTCGGGCGGAAATTGAAGGAGAAATGGGAGATTTACAGGTCGGCTTGCAAGCGCGACTCATGAGTAAGGCATTGCGGAAAATTGCTGGGAATGTGGGGAAATCGGAATCAACAGTGGTTTTTCTCAACCAGTTGCGGCAAAAAATTGGCATTACTTATGGCAGTCCCGAAGTGACCACAGGAGGAAATGCACTTAAGTTCTATGCTTCTGTTCGCTTGGATATTCGCCGTATTCAAACTTTAAAGAAAGGGAGTGAAGGAGAATACGGAATTCGCGCTAAAGTGAAAGTGGCCAAAAATAAAGTTGCGCCGCCTTTCCGCATTGCCGAATTTGATATTATTTTCGGTCAGGGCATTTCCAGTTTGGGTTGCGTTTTGGATTTGGCAGAACAAACCGATGTGGTCGTCCGTAAGGGTGCGTGGTACAGCTATAAAGGAGATAATATCGCCCAAGGTCGCGATAATGCCGTGAAATACCTCGAAGCCAATCTCGAAATTGCCGAGGAGGTTTCTCAACAAGTGCGGGAGAAATTGATGGCAGGGGCAACGGTTTCTTCGAATTCTGTTGCTGCTGCGGCGGAAGCAGAAGCGAAGAAAAAAGAAGAAAAAGAAAAGGAGGAAAAGACCGATAATGGGGCGGCGGTTGCAACAGAAACGCCAGCCACCGCCACGACTTCCCGACGGGGACGCAAACCGAAAGCAGCAGCATCGGCAGAGAAGGAAGAAGAGTAATCAAACAGTAGAGGCATTGATTCAATGCCTCTACTTTCTTGAATAGTATGGAAACGCAACAGGGGGAAAGGAGCGTGTTAAGATATGTTAATGTTTATCAAATTAGGATAAAAAGTGACAATCTTATCATCACTTTGGAGGCTTGAGAGTGCAAGCTAGCACACCCGAATTCGCAGAGCATTTGCAACAACCCGAAACGCGCGAGATACTTCCTTTTACCTTACAAGAAGTCAAAGCCGCGATTCCCCCCCATTGCTTTGAATCTTCCGTATTTCGTTCAATGTCGTATTTTTTCCTCGATATTGGCATTATTACTGGCTTATATGCCTTGGCTTACACCCTAGATTCTTGGTTTTTTTGGCCTGTATTTTGGCTGGCCCAAGGAACTATGTTTTGGGCGTTGTTTGTCGTCGGTCACGACTGCGGACACCGTTCTTTTTCTAAATATAAATGGCTGAACGATCTCATGGGTCATATTTGCCATACCCCCATTCTCGTTCCCTTTCATGGCTGGCGTATCAGCCATCGCACCCATCACCAAAATACAGGCAACATCGACACCGATGAAAGTTGGTATCCCGTTTCAGAGTCCTACTATCACGAGATGCCCGGGTATATGAAGTTGGTGCGCTACCAAATGATTTTGTTTTTGTACCCGTTGTACCTGTTTAAACGTTCCCCGGGTAAAGAAGGGACTCATTTTTTCCCCAGCAGTCCTTTATTTAAACCCTCGGAAAAATGGGATGTGATAACCAGTACGATTTGTTGGTTTGCAATGGTAGGCTTACTCGGATTTCTGACCTATCAATGGGGCATCATGTGGTTAATTAAGTATTACCTCATGCCCTATATTGTCTTCGTTGTCTGGTTGGATTTAGTGACCTATTTACACCATACCGATCCCGATATTCCTTGGTATCGCGGTAAGGATTGGTATTTCTTCAAAGGTGCTTTATCGACAATCGACCACGACTACGGATTCATTAATAGTATCCATCACGATATCGGCACTCATGTGGCGCATCATATCTTTTTAACGATGCCCCATTACCATTTAAAAACGGCAACGGAAGCCATTAAACCCGTTTTAGGGGAATATTATCGTAAATCGGAACGCCCGATTTGGCAAGCACTGTGGCGGTCTTATAAAACCTGTCACTTTGTCCCGGATACGGGTTCTCCCGTGTACCACCAAGCCGATCGCTAAAATCTAAAGGTTTGGGTTTTGGGTTTGAGGGATAAGAACAGTTTATTGTTGATTCTTACCCAATTCCCATCACCCATCACCCCTTAAATTTCGCCGCGAATTTCCTCGACAACGCCATCGCGCACGAGAATTTCAACTTGCAGTTTGCGAACCAAATTATCACCGACATCAATATTGCAAAAGCCTTCTAATTGACCCTGTACGACTTCTTGATCCATCTCTAAGGTAGAAATGCGATCGAGTTGTTGGAGAAGTTGATTCTTTTTTTGTTGAATTTCGCTTTTCTTTTGGTTGACTTGATTTTGAATGCTTTCAATTTGCTGTAGGGCTTGGGGGTTCGTGAGGGCGGCTTGTTGTTTTTGGATTTCTTCGATCGCCCGTTGTCCCTGCATTTCAATTTGCTGAAACTGGCGATCGAGTTGATTGGTTTGCGTTTGCAATTGTTGCTGCATTTCGTCTTTCCAGCGCGGCGTAACGACCACTTTCAGTTGGATCGGGCGCTTGAGAGTGAGTTGGGGTTTCGCTTCAGCCATTAATTTGTTGTCCTTTACCTGTTGTCATGAATTGGGTTTCGCGGTGAGATGCCTCACCCAAACATCCCGTCAATGATATCGCGATAGCGCTCCCTGACAACGGGACGGCGAACTTTTAATGTTTGGGTCATCATGCCATTCTCTTGAGAAAAGGGTTCGAGAATCAGGCGAAAGACCTTAATTTGGTCGTCTGGGCGATATCCGGGGCGATCTTTGACTCGTTGTTTGAGTTCCTTCGCAAACAAGTCTAAGATAGCTTGATTATCGATATTTTTGCGGTCGCGACTGTCGGTTTGAGGCAACTGCAAGGCTAAACTTTCCGACTCGAGCCATTTTTCCAGCGCGTCGAGGTTGGGAACGATCAACGCCCCTAACATCTTTTGATCCTGTCCCACCAGCATAATTTGGTCGATGTACGGACTGCAAGCGCAAGTATCCTCAATGGGTTGGGGTTCGATATTTTCGCCGTTACTCAATACGATGGTATCTTTTGCCCGTCCGGTGAGAACGAGGTTATTTTCCTGCACCACCATACCCAGATCGCCGCTATCGAACCACCCTTCGGGATCGATCGCCTTGGCTGTGGCTTCGGGCTTTTTATAATATCCCTGCATGACTTGGGGTCCGCGAATGAGAACCAAGCCGCGTTGGTAGTTGGGGAGAGTTTGGCGAGTCTTCGGATCGACGATGCGAATTTCCGTTTGGGGGAGGGGAGGACCCGATGCCCCTTGCAGGTTGCGCTGAGGGAGGCGAGCATTGGCGATGGGGGCGGTTTCGGTCAAGCCATAGCCCACGATTAAAGGAATTTGGGTAATTTCGTAAAAAGCATCCAGATGTCGCGCCAAGGAGCCACCGCCACTAACAAAGGTTTTCACTTTTCCGCCCACAGCTTCTCGTACTTTTTTATAGACGATTAAATCCCCCAAAGCGTGGAGGGGAGAGAAAAAGAACATTTTCAATTTAGCCGCCGATCGCTCGCTTGCGGAAGGATTGGGGCGATCGAGACTCAAATTTTCGGCAATGCGCTGGGCGAGAACGTACTGTTCAGAGATATTGAAAAAGAAGCGAATCAGTTTTTGTAGGAAAGGACTTTTTTCGCGGAATTGCTTCTGGACTCCTTCATAAATCGACTCCCACAACCGAGGAACGCCGACCATAAACTGGGGTTTAAAGGTTTTTAAATCCTCTTTGAAGGTGCGAATACCGGTATAAATTTGGGTGCAGCCTTGGGAAAGGAGATAGTATTCGACGCTGCGTTCGTAGGCGTGCCAACTGGGGAGAATAGCAAGGACGCGATCGCCCGTTTCTGGGCTAATGACGGCGGGTGCGGCGGTAATCTGGTGCAGTAGGTTGCCGTGGCAAAGCATCACCCCTTTCGGCTGTCCCGTGGTGCCGGAGGTATAAATTAAAGTGGCTAAATCTTCCTGCGATCGCGCCACGGGGGTCAAAGGAGAATCTTGCCCGAGTTCGATGAGTTGGGAAAAATTGAGAATTTTTAAGGGCGTATCCTCAGGGGGTGCTTCATCGGACAGCAAGATGATAAATTCAACGGGCAGATCGTCAATTTCCGGCTTGAGTTTCTTCAGGGTTGCTAAATCTTGCACCACCAACCCGGTACTGTCGCTATCTCGGAAAATATAGAGGAGTTCGTTGCGTTCTGCTTTGGCCGATCGCACGGCATTGGCGGCACCTGCACTCATAATCCCTTGATCGGCAATAAACCAACGGGGGCTATTGTCGGCAAAAAGGGCAATTTTTTGATCCGGTTTCACCCCCAAGGCTTGTATCGCAGCCGTAAAGTGAGAGATTTTTTCGTAAAGCTGCTCGTAAGTCAGAAGCACTTCCGGTTGACTGTGGGGATCGTGCAGGGCGAGAATCGTCCCGAATTCTCGGGCGGCGATCGGCCAGACTTCCGAAAGAGAATTCAATGTGGAATAGTCGAGAAGCTGAGAGGAAGAAACCTTGGTATTCATGGATGGCGCTTGAACGCTAGGGTGGGGTGATGGTGCTGTAGTGGTCATTTTAACTGCAAATCGGACTTCTTTCCTTCAACTTAGTTTGGAAATCCGTTGTATTTTCAAACTGGGGGACAAAATGTAAGCTGTCTTTTCCTTGCGTTTGTTGCTTATACTCCCATCACAGAAGCCGTAACGTTGAAAATGCCAACGAGATTGCAGGGATTTCGCCGATCCAATTTCCCCATTCATTGGCAATTCCCGGTGTTAGCATAGAGGGCGATTTTGTGTAAGGAAAAAATCGATGTTAGCTCCCAAATGCGAACCCGTTAGCGACCGAGCATCCTTGGAAGAAAGAAAAAAGGCGGTCTTTTGGGGAAAACTCCTCAGAGAGATTTCCCGCGAACTGACCCCCGGCAGCCGTATCTTTTTAAGGACGCTCTTCTGTATTTTCAGTTTTATTTTGGGGATGGGATCCAGTGCTTTTCAGGAAGTCAGCAAACTGTCCGAAGAATCCACCCTGCGATCGATCGCCAACGATCTGCCCGCTATGCCTCCCTCCGATCGCCTGCGTCTTAAAGCCGTAGGCGATATTATCCCCGGTACGAACTATCCCGATAATCGCTTGCACCCCCGGAAAGAAGAATTATTTGCGGCAGTAGAACCCTTACTCGACGATGCCGAAATTGTATTTGGGAACTTTGAAAGTACCCTCACGAATACCACGGTTTCTTCCAAACAAATGGAAAGCGGTTTAGTCTTTGCCTTTCGAACGCCTCCAGATTACGGCAACCTCTTAAAAGAAGCTGGCTTTGACATTCTTAGCATCTCCAACAATCATACTTTTGATTTTGGCGATCGCGGTTTTCAAGATACTATTGCCAACATCGAAGGAGCCGGAATGACTGCCATTGGTGAGAAAGATAAGATCGTTTATACCTATCACGAAAAAACCCGCATTGCTTGGATTGGTTTGAGTTATTCCCCCCGTCAAAATTCGATCTTGAATATGCCCCATGCCTTGGCATTAATCGAAGAAGCCGAAGCCCGCGCCGATGTGGTTATTCTCTCCATTCATGGGGGAGCAGAAGGCACGGAAGCCATGCACGTCCGCGATCGCGTTGAATACTTTTATGGGGAAAATCGCGGCAATTTGGTTCAATTTTCGCGCCGTGCCATCGATGCGGGAGCCGACTTGATTTTAGGACACGGTCCCCACGTCCCCCGAGGTTTAGAACTGTATCGAAACAAATTAATTGCCTATTCCCTGGGCAATTTTTTAGGATATAATACCCTTTCCACCCGCACTCAATTGTCCTATTCTTTGGTCTTGGAAGTCGAGTTGAACGAACGTGGCGACTTTCTGAACGGGCAAATCCATCCCGTCCGCTTGCAAAACAATGGGATTCCCCAACCGAGCGATCGCGGCGAAACCATCGAACTCATGCGCCATCTCACCCAAATGGATTTTCCCCACACCCCTCTTATCATCACCCCGGAAGGGCAAATCCTGAAAAATGACACGATCTTGGCAGAAGAGCGCGATCGCATCGATACCTCTCTCATTGAATTTTTCACTCCCACGGGAGTTGCGGCCCCATAAACCGCGATCGGGTGCATCTTCAGGAAAAAATAGCTTAATATATAACCTGACTTCAGTTAAGGATCGTTTTATAGATGGGGAACATTTTATGGATGTTATTATAGGCTTGCTCGTAGGCTGTGGGGCTTCAACGGTCATAGGAACCGGACTCTACACCTCGGCTCTAAAAAAACAACGCCGTGCCGAAAATATCGCTTTAGAAAAACTGCGTCAAGAATTAAATCAAGCTCACGAACGGGAATTACAACAAACCATTGCCAATTTAAAAACAGAATATACGCAACAGTTGGAAGAGCGGGAAGGCCAGTTAAAGCAGGAAGCTCAACAGCAAGCAGAAAGTCAAGAACAAGAATATCAGGGCCAACTCGCCGACGCGATCGCCGCCCGAGAAGAAGTAGACCGCTCGCTCTTGCTGAATTCCGAGGAAGCTGATATCGCAATAGCATACACAGAAATCAAACACGCCCGAGAAATTGAGGAATTAAAAGCGCAAATGCTTTTAGAACGCGATCGCGAAGTTCAGGACGCGAAGGCGCAAACAGAAGCAAAATACGCCGGAGAAATCGAGGCGTTAAAGGGACGAGCAATCTCCTCGCCCTCCCCGAGCGTTCCACCCGTTGAGTCCACAAAATCCGACGAGATCGCCCTTCCCGATGCCAGTTTAGCCCAATTGCTCGACCGAACGTATCACCCCGACCCCGAACAGCGCCAACAAATCGCCCTCGCAATAGGGGAAGCAATCGCGGGACGGAAAGTCAGAGCCGAAAGCGAGCGCGCTATTCCCATTTTAGGCAAACTTTCTCAAGATCCCGATCCGGCAGTCCGTTGCGCTGCCGTTACGGCCTTGGCTGGAGTCGATTCCCAAGCGGCGATCCCCTACTTGCAGCGCGCCCTCAAAGATGCCGATAGCAACGCGATCGCCGCCGCAAGCGAAGCGATCGCCAAGTTTAAGCGCTCTGGATTCCCCACAAAAGCGGCAAAACCCGCCCCGAAAAATGCGGCGGCGAGGCAAGAACCCAATAGTTAAGGAACGGCGAGGGCTCGAGTTTCTCCGCTAATTTCGCTGCTAACTTCATAAAACGCAGTGGCAGGCGGGGAAATAAATAAGTGTGACATTTCTTTGAGTATTTTTTCGTGAGCTTCAGTGCGATTGTCATCCATATCCTCGATATTATCCCAAAGAATGAAAGCAATCCCCTTATCGGTATTGGGTTCTTCTCGTAACAAATAAGCCCCTTTGAAGCCATGGGTGTAAGTCGAGACCGCATTGACGAATAATCGTTCCGCTTCTTCAAACTTACCGGGCTTAAATTCCCCGATTGCGACATAAGCATATTTGTGCTTGAGAAAATCCATAAATTCTGCTGACATGAGAATCCTCCGCGATCGTCTGAGTAGCTATTAAACCGCAAGCTGCGAAGGTGAGAGCGTCTTTTCAGAAAATCTTCGTTTTCTCCAGTGAATGGTTGCATTTTTCTGGTCTTCAGCAAGGCAGTCAATATTTGCTAATATGATTTTGGTAATGGGAGCATGAAACCGGATGAATCGGCAAGAGATTCTCAAACAGTATGAGGCAGGAGAGCGAGACTTTTGCGATCTCGAATTATCCGAGATCGATTTGAGTTTTACGACTTTAAAAGGCGTTGATTTCACAGGAACGATTCTTTCAAAATCTAATTTCAAAAATTCGGATTTAAGTAACTCAAATTTAAGTAGCACGAATTTAGAAAATGCCGATCTCGAATCAACAAATTTCTCTCGCGGAGATTTGAGTATGGCAGAATTGATGGAAGCCAATCTCAGTAATGCGATTTTTAATTTGGCCTTCTTTACTGGGGCGGATTTGATGGAGGCATACTGTTTAAATTCTCAATTCGTAGGTGCGGAACTGATTGGCGTGAATTTCGCCTCTGCAACCCTGATCGGTGCAAGTTTGATGGGAGCAAATCTGGCTGGCTCGGATTTGAGTGGGGCAAATTTCAGTCGCACCTATCTTTACAGTGCCAATCTCAGCGATGTTGTACTTGACGGGATCAATCTGCAAGGCGCACTCTACAATCCCCAAACTCTGTTTCCCGAAAATTTCGATGCGATCGCCGCAGGCGCTTGTCCCATAGCCCCTCGGGTGAACCTTTCCGGGAAAAATTTAAGCGGGATCGAGTTACCCAGTGCCAATCTTGCTGAGGCAGATTTAACCGATACCAATCTAAAGCGGTCAAGATTGACTTTAGCCAATTTAAGCGGTGCAGATTTAAGCGGAGCGGATTTAAGCGAGGCAGATTTAAGCGGTGCAGATTTAAGCGGTGCCAAAATCGAGGGGGCAAATTTAGAAGGGACAAAGCTCAGTGGGGCTATTCTTCCAGACGAAACGGTCAGTTGTTAGCGCCTCCGAGCGAAGCCCCAATCTCCATTTTTTGGTAACATTGTGTATCCTTCACCTCCCATCTGCACTATGCCAGAAATGTATGTATCTTGGTCGGAATACCGCGAAACCATCGAACGCTTGGCTGCTAAAATTTATCGTTCTGGTTGGCAGTTTGACAGTATTATTTGCATTGCTAAAGGCGGATTGCGAGTGGGAGATGTACTCTGTCGCTTGTATCATTGTCCTTTGGCTGTTCTCTCGGCGGCATCCTATCACGGCGAGGAAAATCGCCTTCGCGGTGAAATTATTTTTTCCGCACATCTCTCGATGACGACTCCCTCTGTGGGCAAGCGGGTGCTATTGGTAGACGATCTGGTAGATTCTGGCGTGAGTTTGGTCGAGTCGATTAAGTGGTTGCAGCAGAAGTACGAGACGGAAATCGAAGAAATTCGCTCTGCGGTGCTTTGGTATAAGGCGTGTTCCGCGATCGCCCCGGATTATTACGTGCAATATCTTTCGGACAATCCTTGGATTCATCAACCGTTTGAGTATTACGAGAAGACGAATATCGCAGAACTTGCCGATCGATACGAAGCGATGGCAATGGCGGAATAAGCGCTATACATTTGTTTTGAGATGCTCTTAAGGCTGTTTTGGTTGGCATTTCCCCGCCCGAATTAAACCGATGCGGCGGGCGATCGTTTCTTGGCGATCGCGAAAGGGACCCCAAACCCTTTTTTCTTGACTTTCCTCTTTTCCTGCTTCTGGGGGTTTGCCATCGCAGATATCGCAAACCCCATCGTTTTGTTTGACAATATAACAAACTTGTGATTTTTCCATAATTGACTCTCTTTATAAGTAAGTATTTTTTCCTAGTCTTCTGAAATCTTAGCATGGAGCGGGTTTGGGAAAAAGTCAAAGACATTCTTAAATTTTTTTTATTGAGAATACTTGTCATTTAGAAAAATTGAGTTTATACTGAATGTAACGAAATTTACTAAGGGTTCTCAAAAATGAACGCAATTCAACCCCAACAAGTTGCCGCTAGTAACGAAGCGGCACAACAGCATTCGACCCATACCAAGATCGAGGCTTTAGAATTTGAAGGATTAAACGTAGAAGTTCTCGCGATCGAAAAAACCGATCGTTGGTCGATCTACCGTCGCTTGCAAGAATTGGACATTCCTTGCAATTGCAACATCGAAAAACCCTTAGAAGCGCAAATTGCAACGCCTACCGCAGCGCTACAACTCTGGAGTATCGCTCGTTACTACCGTTCTTCTCGCGAGCAATTATTGGATTTCTTGGATGATTGTTGGCAAACTCGATTTTATTCTTAGGCGCTATACTGAAACAGATCGAGTTATCGTCTGTCGAGTAAAGTCTTATGTCTAAAATCGTCATGCCTATTGCCGACTTCCAAATTGTCGGTCAGCTACTGGGTTTTGTTATTAAAGATGGTTATAAAATCAAATATCTTCGATTGATTTTTGAGGAGCGAGAATATTGGATTAAAGTCCCTAAAGAGTTACGCAGTACCCTCGATCCAGGCGCGGGTTCGGACATTGTTCCGGGGTGTTGGTTAGAGGTAAGCGGCACGCAGAAACGCAAAAAAACGGGCGCTGTGAAACTCTATGCCGAGTCAATTACGTTAACGCAACAACCGCAAGTATCCGACGCGATCGCGCAACAACCCCAAACAATCAAAGTTGAAGCAATTGCGCCACCCCCAGTCAAGGAGACAGTCAAGGAGAAAAAAGCGGCCAAAGCAAGCATTTTGGTTTGCCAAAAATCTACCTGTCGCAAGCGGGGAGGAGATGCGGTCTATCGGGCATTAGAAACGGAATTGCGCGATCGCGGTTTAGACGATCGGGTTAAGATTAAAGGGACGGGTTGTCTCAAACAATGTAAAAAAGCGCCTAATGTGGTCGTGATGCCTGATAAAGCACGATACACCAATGTCGATCGCGGCCAAGTGCCCCAACTGATTGAGAAGCATTTTACCACTCCAGTTACTCAATAGTCGATCTAATAGTTGCGATTAGTTGAGCGATCGCTACTCCTCCAGTAGGTGCAGAAGCATTCCTTCTTTGACTTCGCGATCGCTCTTCGCTTCGGCAACAATCCCGTTGCGAGAAGTTACGGTAATTCTTCCTTCTCCATCAATCCCTGCAAACATCGTTCCCGCGTCCACTGTTCGCGGATCGATTCCTCCCAGCCATAATTGGACGATATCGCCCTGTACTTTTGTGACGACTCCTCGAGCCGGAGGGTTGGGTATTTCGATAAAATAGGGATTGTACTGGCGATCGCGATTCCCTGCTTTTATTTCATATTGGGGAGTTTGCTCAAATTGCTGGGGAATTTCCGAAACGATCTTTTGGAAAATAGCCTCGATGTTGCTGTTTTCCTGCCAGAGATAATGAGTGATTAAATAAGTAAAGAGTCCGGAAGAAAACCCGTCGATATTTGATTCTCGTGCCAGTTGTGCCGGAGAAATTGCAGTCAAAACAGTGCCTTGAGGGACTCCAGCACGATAGTTGCGAATAAACGCTTCTGGAGACATTTGCAACCGAGAGAGCAACTGTTGCTGATAGTTGCTTTCTTCGTCAGAAATAAGAATATTTTGTCCCCCATCTCGCGATCGCACAACTCCACTAAAACATCGGCTACGACTGCGTACAAAGCAATTATCCAGAACCACCGTCACATTCTCTGTTTTCAAGGCAGAGAGGAGCAAAAAGAGGGTTTGTCCCATAATATCTGGCACTGTTCCTCCTATTTGCCGATAACCGGAAGGTAAATCGCCATCGACAGGAACAAACGTGCCGCTTAGGAGATCTTTTCTTGCATCGATCGCAGTAATGGGATTGGGATTGAAAGCAAGAGAACCTTTGCCAGAATAGTGGTAAATTACCACATCATCGGATTTTGCCTGTTTGAGCAAATGCTCTTCAAATGCGGTTAAAATGCCCGTGCGAGTCGCTTCAGCATCGGTAACGACTAAAATATCGCGAGGATTGAACCCGAAGCGATGAACCAAAAGATTGTACTGTAAATCGATATCATTGAGACAGCCGTTCAAGGGTTGGGAATCGTACTCGTTAATTCCCACCAGCAACGCCAATTTTCGGGAAGTTCCTTGGGCTAAAACTCGGGCGTGGCGATCGGCTTTCTGCTGAAAGGAAATCGAGTTAAGGCCAAGTGTAGCGAGGAACGAACCCGCACCCTGAAGGAGACGGCGGCGATTGAGAGAGGACATGACGATCGCGTTAATTTTCGGGCAACCTTATCCACTAGAATAGCCAATTCGAGGGCAAAAACGCAAGAAAACTTTAAAGCTGCATTGGCAATCGTAAAAAGTGCAGTTAATTTGCTATCTTGATTGAGGACGATTTGAGAATTCAGGAGAAGCACGTGATTCAAAACGATATTTGGATTAAAAAAATGGCATCTGAGGGCATGATCGCCCCTTTTGAGTCTCATTTAATTCGTCGCGTTGAAGACTTGCCCGTTATTTCTTTTGGGTTAAGTAGTTTTGGTTATGATATTCGCCTTTCTCCGAGAGAGTTTCGTGTCTTTCGTCATATTCCAGGAACCGTTGTGGATCCGAAAAATTTTAATCCCGATAATTTAGAACCCGTCCAACTTCATCGCGATCGCAATGGCAGTTTCTTTATTTTACCCGCTCATTCCTATGGTTTGGGGGTTGCCTTAGAAAAACTCAACGTTCCCGATAATATTACCGTACTTTGTATTGGCAAATCCAGTTATGCCCGCGTGGGTTTGATTGCCAATTTAACCCCCGCCGAGGCAGGATGGCGAGGACATCTAACCCTAGAATTTTCTAATTCTTCGAGTGCCGATTGTCGTATTTATGCTAATGAAGGAGTCGTACAACTCCTCTTTTTAGAAGGTGAACCCTGCGAAATCAGCTATTCTTCTCGCCAAGGCAAATATCAAGATCAAGGAGAAGAAGTTACACTGGCTCGAGTATAGTTTTGAATTACGCTACGTTTTGAGAACTTTGAGGTAGAGTAATGCAATTGAGCGAACTCGCCATTTCTGATGGACACATCACCAAACTTGTATCGACTTCAGAAAAATTAACAATATTTTTCAAGGATTGGCAGGAGAAATAATGGATCATTGAATTTTCTGACGTTCTTGCTTTCGAGTCTCTCTGTGTAGAAGAGGAGGACTTAGAAAGAGTTCAGATCGTGCCTGACAAACAATATATCGAATACGTCAAACCTATCGTTTATGCTAGAGATCTCATTCACAATAAAAATTTCCTACAAGAGCAAGATATTTCTGTTGATTGTTATGTTTTTTTATCCTCTTGGACAGGTCAGCCACGGTTAAAAGTTGTTGCTGGAGAATGTGAAGTTTATCGTTTTAATGGAGACTAGCGATCGCTTTTCAATAAACGGCTAAGCATGTACACTTAAACATGTATTTTTTAAGATACATTGACTTTTACTTTCATGAGATGATATAATGCGATCGCTATCACATCCACTCCTAGAAGAAAAGATCAATGATGAAAAAATGGTTTATAGCTGCCGCTACAGCATTAACACTTTGTTCCCTTGGTATTGAACCCGTTCGCGCGGGGACGATCTTTACAGACAATTTTGATACTGGCGCATCATCTCTCTGGGGGAATGAAATTGGAAATTGGGCGGGTTCCGGTGGAACTTATGACTCAGCATTTCCCAATAATTTTCCCAATGCTCATTCCTCACTCCCTTTTGTACTTTCCGATTTTTCAATCGATCTGGATATTAATAACGTAGAAAATGGTGGCGTGTGGCTTCGCAGCACTGAAGCTCCGGGAACTTCTATTGGTAGAACAGGAGTTTTATTGACAACAGCACAAGGAGGAATTTACTGGCATATTGTCACCGATCCGAATAACTATGGTGATATCTTCGAATTTGCACCTAATTTGTACAATCCCGGAGTTAGCGACATAAACCTTCACATTGAAGTTTCGGGCAATACTTATTCGGCTTTTCTCAATGGGGCATCGACTCCAGTCACTACCTTAATCGATATCGATGAGAATTTTGCAAGCGGGCAAATTGCACTGTATGACAATTCCAATCAGACATTTGATAACATTGGGGTTGAAACTCCCGATCCCGTTCCAGAACCCTCAATGTCAATTCTCTTAACGCTTATCGGTGCTGGTGTCGTTCGTCGAGTGCGATCGCGCAGTCAACAATAAGTTCTCTAAGAGATAATTAGAACGAGATAATTAGAGCGTTTCTTGATGTGTTGAAGGGGATATGAAAATAACAAAGTCTTCTTTGTTCCTATTCTAATCAACCTCATCCATTTAAGAAACGCTTTGAAGATCGACATTGCTAAGAACAGACTTCAATGCTTTAGATTTGCACTATTCAAATTTTCTGTCTTGAGTGTAGGTCAAACTCCCTTTCAGGGACAAAGAAATTTCTGCCTTTTGCAATTCTGTTCCCAAATATAGCGCGTGTTCGACTTCTAAACCGGGACAGTCTGCGGCTATTTTTTGATAGAGTTGACGTGCAGTTTTCCCCGTATAGCAATCCACAACTTCTCCCGATCCCGGCGTTAAATGTTCGACAACAATCGTATTATCTCGTACTGAAATCGTAAAACTTCCTATCGGGTCGTCAAATGCGCGATCGCGGCAGACTCTAGCATAGTGTTTTTGAATTAAATGCTCGGCATTTTCCCAACAATCATCATAAATATGAGCGCTTTGGCTGACCGTGATTAACGCCCCCATTTTTAAGCGATGTTGAGAACGCTTGATGATTTCAGCGCAGATATATTGCTGTAAACCCCTCAATCCCATCGCATTCGTGACCCATGCCCCAAACATATCATTACTGCGAAAAGTTGCCGTTAACGATAATTCATGATTGACAATTCTGACCCAAATATGATTCAAACAAGGCGGGCTATTATTACCATCATAATCTTTAACATCCCATAAAGACATGACCGCCCTCGCTGAATCAATATCGCCACTTAATTTATTAATCAATTGTTCGATTTGGTCTCGTCCGAACCACGATCGCAAGCGCTGACCGTAGGTATATTTTACCCCTTCTCTCTGGGGCGCATCATCGCGCATTTGGGCGATATATTCTTGTAAAAAAGCGCGATCGCACGGCAAATAATTTGGTTCGGGAAAATAAAACGCTTCGGGTTCGTCCGTTACCACCGCCATTAAATCGATCAATTCTTGCCATTTACCATCATATCCCGTCGGGCGAATCGTGCCCGTTGTTTTGATGCGATGGATAATTTTAACCCATGTTTCCGCGATCGTTTTGCCCTTAATTAAATGTCCGTAGCGATCGCCCGGAAATATCGTCGGAACGGTTTGAGGTAACGGAAATTCAAGCGGTTTCCCCAATTCCCCATCTTTCCCGGTTTCCTCATCTTTCCCCCCCTTATTAAGGGGGGTTAGGGGGGATCCAGCATAAGATTTAACGAGAGATATCGCCTCATCAATCGAACTCGCTTCTCGCACCTCCAAATCGTGCCGCAATTGTTCTAAAATCGGGGCGGGAATCTCGCGATCGATATAGCCTGTAATTGCCGATTTAATCTGCCAAATATCGCGTCCCGTATCGCTCTTTCCTTCCTTGAAACCGTACTGAAAGAAATCTAATAGACAACGACTCCCACCCGCATTGCGATCCTCTTGCGTGGCATTGAGAACCACCAGAAAGCGAACGTGAGGATTTAACAGTAAATTGCGCAATAGTAAACTGATTCCTCGAGTTGGACTGTATAGTTGACCGATCGCGGCATATTCAGAAGACTCTAAACGCTTCGCCAAAACGCCTTTCACAGTCCATCCCGTCACGATCGCCGTTTGACCCGTTCCGCAGAGAACTTGATTGGGTTTGTAGCGGGGTTGATAGGGAAATTGAGTCGGATGCGCGATCGCGGTCATAATCATAACAATATTCGGCGAGCTTTCGATTATCGGCGATCGCCAGCTAAAAAGCAAGATTCTAACAACAAAAACTATCCCCGAAATCAATATCAAAAAAAAGGGGGGCAAACTAAAAGCGCTTGCCCCGGACAGGGATGAAGGATATACTTATGTTATGTCAATTTCTTTTAAACCCCATTTTTTTTATTTTAATTTAATAAATCTGGAAGGGGTGCAATTAGCAATCGCGTAACGCACCCCAAGTAAGAGAGGAAAAATCTCTTTCCAAATCTTGAAAGAAAACCGCTTTCTAGAGAATTCCTTCTTTTTGAGCCATTAAAATCATCAGATCGACAACGCGGCAAGAATAACCCCATTCATTGTCATACCAAGAGATAACCTTAAAGAAATTAGGATTTAATTCAATACCGGCTCCGGCATCAAAAATACTCGAACGAGTATCGCTCTTGAAATCCATCGAAACAACCAATTCATCCGTATAGCCGAGAATATTTTTTAAGCCATTCTCAGAAGCCGCTTTCATGGCTTGACAAATTTCTTCGTAACTGGTTGCCTTTTCGGTTTTAACCGTTAAATCGACTACAGAAACATCAGGGGTCGGAACGCGAAAAGCCATCCCGGTGAGCTTACCTTTTAAAGCCGGTAAAACCAACGTGACGGCTTTAGCGGCTCCGGTAGAAGCGGGGATGATATTTTGGGTCGCACTCCGTCCTCCGCGCCAATCTTTTTTACTGGGACCGTCAACCGTGGGTTGGGTGGCAGTCATGGCGTGTACGGTGGTCATTAAACCTTCTGCCAAGCCAAAATTATCGTTAATGACTTTGACCAGAGGCGCCAAACAATTGGTCGTGCAACTGGCGTTAGAAACAATCGTATCGGTCGCGGGGTCGAAGTCTTCGTGATTGACTCCCACCACCATCGTTTTAATTTTGTCGGGATCTTTGGTGGGTGCGGAGAGAACAACTCGCTTGGCTCCAGCTTGAACGTGCTTGCTGGCACCGTCGTATTGGGTAAATAGTCCCGTTGCTTCTACCACGTAGTCAACGCCGCGATCGCCCCAAGGGAGTTCCCCCGGATCGCGAATGGCGGTACAAGGAATAAAATGCCCGTCGATGGTAATTCCTTCGGCGTTGCCTTCTACCGTCCCCGGAAACTGGCCGTGGGTAGAATCGTATTTGAACATATAGGCGAGTTGTTCCGGCGGAAAGAGGTCGTTAATGCCGACAAATTCTATATTGGGATTTTTCACCCCCGATCGCACGACCAAGCGCCCGATCCGACCGAAACCGTTGATCGCAACTTTTAGTTTAGCCATTGACCAATCTCCTTCCACAGACTGAGTGTCTGAAGTTTATTTTTTCCGCGAGAGGGTAGATGAATCCCCAAGTCAAACTTAGCGACAAACGATCGCGGTAGGGGGGAATTTTCTATTGTTTTAATCTACTTTCGATAGGGAATCCCCAGCATTTCGCGACATCCATGCAGGGGAGAAGATTAAAGTTTTCGATATGCCCGTTTTGAGGCGATTTTACCGTCCCTGACGGTCAGAAGATCGCAAGCGGGGATCTCGAAAGGTTCGCCCTTTGCATCTGTCCCGGTTGCCAAGACTTCAATAACAATCTCATCCCCGACGGCGAAATAGCGCACCGCACGCCATTGGATATCCGGAGCAGATTTAAACAGCCCTTCAATCGCGCTTCTGACGGCAGCCTTGCCTTGATAGTGAGTTCCCCAAGCCCGAGACGATGGCTCGAACTCGCAATCGTCGGTCATCAAGTTCATAATGGCATCGATATCGTGCCGGCTCCAGACTTGCAAAAAGTTCTGCACGAAGTCATCCAGTTGTCTTGGAGTCATAAAAAGTTCTCCCGATCGATTTCTTCTTAATACTTAACGCTGCAAACTGGGGGGGGTTTCCCCCCGTGGTTTACTTGATACCTGCCAATAGGGTAGCGCGTTCCTCGTCCGTTATTTTGGCGGGATGCACCCAAGCGGGTTTAGGGGCGATATCCGTCAAAGTTAGCGGAGTTTGTTCCCTCGCATTGTTGGCAATGTAGGGCGTTAGGTTCATATGGCGATCGAGATGTTCGCCGATTGCTTGCCGCAGTCGGAACATCATGCGTTCGTAGTCCCGAGGGTCTTGTTCGTCAAGGGTTCGGCGGTTGCCTACCTCGACTTCTTCTTCGCGCATGATTTGCCAGACCAAGCGCTGGCGATCGCGATGTTCGGCGTGGAGATGACCCCAAACGTTCGTATCTTCGAGTTGGTAAGGACCATCGCAAACACCATTGAAATGAGCGCGGGAAGACACTTCGCCAAAACGCCGAACCAAAGAAATGGCTTGGGGATGATTGTGAGACATATAGGCGATTTGGTTTTGTTCCTCTAACATTTCATAGAGATCTCGTACAAAGGTTTCATAGCGATCGAAGCGAGAGGGAGAGAGATTTCCCTCATCGAGCGCCCCAACGATTTCTTGGAGGGCATAGTAAGCCATAGCCACGCCCCCAGTCAGCCCAGGAGAGCGCAGGGGATCGATAAAGAACGCCGCATCGCCAACGGATAACCAACCCTCTCCCCTGACTTCTCGGGCAAAACGCCGAATATTTTTGCGGACGGCATAGGGAGTGTGGTTGGGATAATAATTATCTAAGATTTCCGCCCCTTCCAGCATTTTTGCAAAAACGGGGAGCCTGCGCTGGTAATGTTCGAATGTCGCCTCAGAGCCTCGGGAGAGGATGCGATCGCGATCGTTCCGCAAGACAATACCGATACTCCAAATTTGTTCGTAGGGACAGTCAAATTTCTGAGAGAGTTCGTCGCGAGAGAGAACGGGATTTTCGGGGGTGGCGAGATAGTCCAGCATGGCTTTGAGATTATCATCCGCCGCCTTTTGCCAGGAAACGATCGGAATATACCAAACCCAACCCTCTTTAAAACAGAGATGTTGGGTATATTCATCCCTCGGACATTCTGACCCATTCTGCCAGCCGCGATATTCGTCGAGCCACTTCACATTTTTGAAATAAGCCCAAATGGCACTGGTTTGAAAGGGGACATTCGACTCGCAATAGCCGCCAAAGTGACGGCCGAGAACGCTGGCAGGCCCGGACGCATCCACAATCAGGCGCGAGGTGACGGTTGCACTACCCGAGGGGGTTTTGCATTTGAGGCGGTTGGCATCTGCTTTAAATGTAGAGTCCTTTGGCTCGACTTGATGATTCCATCGCAGGGAAACGCCAACGCGCTCGGCATTGGCGGCTAATAAGCCATCGCAGACGCGGCGTTCGACTTGAAATGTTTCGTCGAAGGTTTCGATAATGTACTCGGGGGCAGTTTGTAAATTGGTGGTATTGGGATCGGTGTGAAAGAAACCCAAGCCATTCTTGGTATAAAACAAGCGTTGTAGAGTTTCATGGCGAATATCTGTAGAGCGCATGGCTCGACAAAAACCCGAGAGGGTACTTTCGCCAATTTTATGACCCGGCGACTCGGCGCGATCGAGAACGACAACATTGAGTGAAGGGCGTTCGATTTTTAGCCAAGTTGCCAATAACAAACCTTGAGGACCCGCACCAATGATAGCAACATCATAATCTGGAGTAGAAGACATAAACCTAAATTGTTTGAATGAGTTGTTGGCAAAAGTCGCTTTAAACATACAAATTACTCCAGAAAAAATCAAGTCTCGATCGAGCTAAAAACTCGTTTAGGTTTTGATTTCGAGATACTACTGAAAATGCTTGTCTTGTAATCTGAATGGGAAAGGCATGCGATCGCCAGCAACTTGCCACCATCCCTCAAACTCTCTCGATCGTCATCGGCATACCGTTCCGAGACGTTAACGAACCTTCCATGACCAATTCCGGTACGTGGCCCTCTACCAAGTGGACGCTAAAGCGTTGAGAGAGCATCCCGATAATAATCTGAGCCTCGAGCAAAGCGAGATAGTTTCCCAAACACGTCCGCCGTCCGAGTCCAAACGGAAAATATTCTCCCACGTGTCGTTCTCGCGTCGGTTGCCAGCGATCGGGATCGAATTTTTCCGGGTTCGGCCAAAAATCGGGATGGCGGTGAGTGACATAGGGGGAAAGGGTCACGACCGAACCTGCGGGAATAGCATAACCGTCAATGACATCATCGGCAACAACATCTCGCGTATAGAGTGGTAATGCCGGATAGATGCGCATCCCTTCCTTAACCACTTGCAAGGTATAGGTCATTTGTTTAAAATCATCCAACTCCGGCCGTTTATTACCAATGACGGCTGCTGCTTCTTGTTGAATTTTTTGGGCAACATGGGGGTGTTTTGCCAAGAGATACCAAATTAGAACCAGCGTTTTTGCAACTGTCTCGTATCCTCCCAAAAAGATTCCCATAATTTGTCCTCTTATGAGTTCGTCGGACATGGGTTTGCCATTTTCATATTCGGATAGCAGGAGGTGAGTGAGAATATCCTTCGGCCAGTCTGTTTGGGGAATGGCTCGACGTTGGGCGATTAAATCGTCGAGACATTCTACCGCCAAATTCATGGACTGTTTCGCATCTCGATGGGACGCTAGGGGCATCCAAAGGGGCAATTGCCAAGGCACGAGCATTCGTTTCATCGCTACCGCAGACATTTTGTCTAGGTGTTGGCGGAGGCTAACGAGGCTGTCATGGGGTTCGATACTAAACAATAATTGGAGGATAAAGATCCCGCCGATCGCCACCATTTGGTCTAAAATCTCAATAGGTTCGCCAGAATCCGCATACTGCTCCCATTGAGGAATGGCTTGTGTCACAGTGGAAATGATGCGATCGCCCACCTTTTTGACACCTTGCAAGGAGAAAAACGGCGACAAGATTCTCCGTTGGCGATTCCACTCATCTCCCACAGACGTTCTCAGAAACCCTTCAAACAGTTCTCGAGAAGGATTGTAGCTTTTCCCTTTGATATAGTTCGCGGAATTGCCGAGGACGTAACGCACGCGATCGGGATGAAAGATTGTCAATATTGTTTTCGAACCCACTTCTAACTTGGCAATATCGCCGTAAGTATGCCACATATCCAGATAGAATGCGATCGGTCCCTTTCTCTGCATTTCTAAGATCGCATCAATTCCCAAGAGACTCTTACGTCCGGGTATTTCCCGTAAAACGCTCATAAATTGCGATACTCCTCGACAGTCTTGATTTTAGGATACCAAGACAATCCGATCTCTCGACAATTAATGCGAAAATTTCGCGATTGCTTGAACCCGATCGCCTCACCTCGCATTCGCTGTTAAAATTGATACTGAAAGACAGCGAGTTTGCCAATTCTGGGTGGGGATGAAGTTAAAGACTTTTGCCACAAAACAATTTTGGTCGTCCTTCCCCAAAAATCGCCACTTTGGGCATCAAGCCGTCAAAACCTATTATGCTCTCGCGGAAGCCTGTCTGATTGGTGCCGTTTCCGGCATTGCCGCTCTCTTACTCAAACAGGGAGTCGGCTTCGTCGGTCGCTTTCGTCTCTCTCTGGTGGAAGAGTACGGCATTTGGATTCTACCTCTTTTTGGCTTTCTTCTCTGCTGGATTGCTGGTTGGATGGTGGAGCATCTCTCCCCCTCCGCCAGTGGTGGCGGCGTTTCCCAAGTTAAAGCCGCCCTTGCCAAATTTCCCATTCCCCTGACCCTGCGGGTTGCCGCCGTTAAAACTATCGGCGCGATTTTAGTGTTGGGGGCGGGTCTCACCCTCGGACGCAGGGGATCCACCGTCCATATCGGCGCGGCTTTAGCCGGGCAACTCAGTCAATGGGTGCCCACTTCTCCCCAACATCGCCGCCAAATGATCGCGGCTGGAGCCGCCGCCGGATTAGCTGCTGGATTTAATACCCCCATTGCCGGAGTCCTCTTCGTGGTAGAAGAACTTTCTCGGGATATGTCGGGTTTGACCCTCGAAACATCGATTCTCGCCTCCTTTACCGGTTCCGTGGTTTCTCGCTTATTGGGATCGGCAGCGTTGGATTTACCCCAAGCCATGCTAGCCCCGCGCATTGCCAACCACTTTACAGCGCTCGATATTCCCTTCTACATTCTCTTGGGAATTGCGGCGGGGGTTTTGGGGGTTATTTTCAACCGCGGGATGTTATTGAGTCGAGAAGTCCATCGCAGTTTAAATCTTCCCATGTCTTGGCGGTTGGGAATCGTGGGATTGCTGTCGGCAACGGCGATCGCCCTTGCCCCCGATGTTTTTCGCAATAATGCTGGGGTGCGGGATTTCTTGATTGCAGGAGACGCGGATCTGGGACAGGCGGAGGTTGCTTTTCTCTTACATTTTACCCTGACCATTCTCGCTTCCGGGGCGGGGGCACCGGGGGGCTTGTTTGCTCCTTCTTTGGTGATCGGGTCTGCTTTGGGGTCATTAATTGGCGGTTTGGGTCTTTTGTTGGGTGGGGTGAGTTCTCAAACCACTTACGCTTTTGTGGGAATGGGTGCCTTTTTTACGGGAGTGGCACGGGTTCCGGTCACGGCGATCGTGATTGTTTTTGAATTAACTGCCGATTTTCAATTGGTTTTGCCGTTAATGATTAGTTCGGTAGTTGCCTATGGTGTCGGGGAGGCTTTGAAAAAAGGCTCTCTTTACCAACATCTTCTCGAAGCAAGCGGTATTAAATTAAAAGATGAGGAAGGAAGTCGCGATGTTCTCGAGGATTTAATTGCTGCCGATGTCATGCAGCCCCGCGTGGAAACCTTACCCCTCAATATTACCGTCGAAGAGGCGATTCAAGCCTTTTCCAAATCCGAACATCGCGGTTTTCCCGTATTGGACAAGGGCAATCTCGTAGGCACGATCGCCGAGTCCCAGCTTGCCAATTTGGGGGGGATTTCCGTCAAGTCTCCCCTGAGTACCATTATGATTCCCAGACCGATCGCCGTGCATCCGGAGGCGACGTTAAGCGATGTCCTCTACCTGATGGATCGCTATCATATCTCCCATCTTCCCGTGACGGAAGGACAGAGATTGGTGGGAATTATTACCCGCACGGATCTGATTCACGCCACGGCGGATCGCTTGAAGGTGAATCAATCCCAAGGCAATCGGGAACCAGATCCCTCTTACTCTATCTATCACGTCCGCGCTCCGGCCACGGGAAAAGGACGCATCTTACTGCCCCTGTCCAATCCGGGAACCGCACCGATGATGATTGAAATCGGCCTCGCCATGGCCCGAGAGCAGGATTGCGAGTTGGAATGCTTGCACGTGATTCTCGTTCCCCTGCACGTTTCTCCTCCCGAAGCGGCGGTGGATGTGGAGGAAAGCCACAAACTGTTAGAGATGGCACAAATTCTGGCTGAGGATTGGAATATATCTTTGCATTTGCAAATTCGCGTCGCCCACGATGCCGCCCGAGCCATTTTGGATGCGATTCGGGAACGTCACATCAGTATTTTGCTCATGGGTTGGAAAGGATTCACCGCCACCCCGGATAAGATTTTTGGCGATGCGATCGATACATTAGTTCATCAAGCGGCTTGCGATGTCGTGTTGGTCAAGTTGGGCAAGCAAAAATATTCTTACCCCCTCACGCCAGCTAAGACGAGCACTTGGTTGATTCCCACGGCAGGAGGGCCGAATGTGAGGCGGGCGATCGATTTATTGCCGGCTTTCTCGTTGCTCGCACCCTGTCCGCGTTTGTTGGTTTGTCAAATTTATCCCCCCAATGGCAAAGAAATCGACACAACTATGTTGGATGAAACGGCAGATATCTTGAGACAGCGCCTGAAAACGGTGGTGCAAAGCGTGTCTTGGCGTTCTGATTCTCCTGTGGATGCGATCGTGCAATTGGCGGGCGTACAGCAGTGTCATTTAACCATTATTGGCGCGAGTCGGGAGGGATTGATGCAACAAGCCGTTCGCGGCAATATTCCCGAAGCGATCGCATCGGGGATAGACAGTACGGTTATTTTAGTTAGAGGCGCTCTCGACTAAGAGAGAAAATGATATCAAATCTGCTACTTTCCGGTGGGGGAGTGTCGGGAGCAGGGGGAGCGTCGGGAGCAAAAGTTTGTAGGATAGCCCTAAATTTGGACAATTAATCGGATTTGAGATGACAAGGTAAAAAAGAGTTTTTTAAGAAAGCGATCGTATTAGTTAGGATTTAAAACTCTCTAGGGAATGAAATACGCTTGCGTCATCATAGCAATCACGCCCAAACTCATCACGACCAAAACTATCGCTAGACCAAAGGCTTGTCCGATACGATATTGGGGCGAAAATCTTGTAATCATTATGCCGCTTTTATAAAAAGTTTCTTGCGCGATCTTAATAATATCAAAAAAATGTAAAGAATAACGAATAAATAACAATTTTTTTATGGAAACATTACAGTTCTTATCTCAATACTTTGTCGATCCCTTCGAGATCGCTTCTCAGACGAGATTGTTACAAATTGTAATGAGTTCCGAGAGGGAAAGCGTTAAAGTTTCCTAGGATTTTGGGAGCTTTCTCGTTCGTCCAGAGTCTGCCCGATTTTGGTGCGCTAGGTTACATTATTGTATAGGAGAGCGCACCGAAATTGCAATCCTCACTTTTTAACTTCAGGAGCGATCGAAACCTTAATTGGTCAGACCATGTTCGAGAGCATAGCGAACCAATTCCGTGCGGCTGTTCGTTCCCGTTTTGCCGAATAGTCGGCTAACGTATTTTTCGACATTGCGAACGCTGGTTTCGAGTTGACTGGCGATTTCTTTGTTCATCAACCCTCGGGCGACGAGATCGAGCACGCTTTGCTCTCGCGGGGTCAATTCAATTTTGATGGGGGAAGGGGTGGGGAC
>JBCCVR010000073.1:0-31032 GCA_039194995.1 Cyanobacteria bacterium P01_E01_bin.42
AAACCAGATAGCTTTAACTCTGCTTGTTCCCAACTTTTATTGCTCTTAATTTGTTGACCTTCTAAAATTTGTTTGTATAGATATAATAATTGACTGATTTTAGATTCATCCTTGAGTAAGCGATCTCGGATCGTTCTCAAATGCGCTGGCTCATCCTGTTTTTCCCAATTATCGATAATATATGCTCGAACTAATTGAGTAACATTCGGAACTTCGCTTTTAGCTTTTTGTACAATTAAATCGCATATTTTTTGAGTGAGAAAAGGCTGTCCTTCTGTCCATTTTCACACTTGTCTCAATACATCATCTGGATTTTTGACTATCTTCGTAAATCCTAGAGCTAAGATAGGTTTTGCTCGCTCGAACTCAAAACCTGTTAAATTAATTGCTACACCAATATTAAAAGGTGTGAGAGATTTATCTTGAATTAAATGCGAAGGCGTTGCGACTCCCAACAGAGCAAAAGTAAGTCGTTCGTATACAGATTCATTAGAACGTTTATTGTACCAATATCGAATAAAAGCAAAAAAATCATCAGTCGAAAAATTTAAACCCAGAACGCTGTCAATCTCATCAATAAAAATTACAATTTTTTCAGAACGTTCTACCAGTAAGATATTCTTGAGAAATAGATCCAAGCGGTGAGTAAAACTAAGATGTAAATACTTATTCCACCAATCTTGCAGATCGATTTTAAGATTAAAATAATTAACTAATTCATACAAAATACTTCTATACCATTGCTCTTCAGTTATATTTCTACTACCAAAACCTGCCAAATCAATATCAGCACAAATTACATCATTGCTCTGCAATTTGTACATCATTCTATTCCTCAAACTAGATTTTCCCATTTGTCGTGCATTAAAAACATAACAAAACTCGCCTCGTTTTAATTCCTCATAAAACTCTCGGTCTGCCTGCCGTTCTACATAGGTTGGATGACTCCAAGGAAGACTTCCCCCTAATCTATAAAGTTCTTTTCGAGCTGGCAGTGCATTCATTGGTGTTTTTGAACTGAAAATAAATTTAATCCAAAAGGCGACTCTGAAAATACAAGCGATATAAGTTACAACTAACTTCTACCTTATCTTGTTGATGTTTGACTAAACCCATACTATAGAGTTTATGGCTTGTTAGAGTGTCTAGATGAATTGGCTTGTCTGAATCTATAACTTTTGAGAAAGCCTGACGAAGTTCTGAATAGTTTTGTAATTCGAGTAAAAGGTTTCGCAAATCGCTGCTATAAATTCCCGAATCTGTTGGTGCCTCTTTCAGTAACTTTTCTAGAGTAATATCGGGAGTGATTTTGAGATGATAGAGAGCTTGCTTTATGAGAGAAGGATGTCCATTGAACATTTTCATTAATTGATTAATAGAGTCGCAACCCCAATCAAATCGATGCTGTTTGGCAAAATTTTGAACTTGGTCAGAAGTAAATGTCGGTAATTCAATCGGTAAACCAACATTAAAAGGTGAGTGATTGATATCTAATGGAATGTAAATATCTGTAGAGTATACTATAATAAAACGAAGTTTTGTCCAAATCGGACGATTTTTTGCTCTTTCATACCAAAAGCGAAGTAGTGTAAAAAATTCTTCTGCAATTTCTTCATAGGGAAAGAGCAAATCTACATCATCTAAACATAAAACTAGGGGAGAGTTGGATGCCATTAAAAGATACTTTTCAAAGTAGTTTGTACAATTACTCTTACTGCCGATCTCATTTTGCCAATATTCTTCCAATTGATTGTTTAAATCGAGTTCTAAACTAACTGTATTGCAAAACTGGCGCAAAAATTGGGTTAAATCTCGAAAATCACTGCGATCGATCGCTTTGAAACTCAAATATACTGTTCTGTAGCCTTGCTCGGTAACGCGATCGAGAAGTTTCCGAGCGAGCAAAGTCTTCCCCATCTGTTTTGGTGCTTTAATCCGAATCAGAGAATTGGGTTTTAGTATCTCTTGATAGCATTTTTCTTCAACTGGGGGGCGCTCTATATAAATCTCTGGATTGTTGTTTGTGGTTGTGGGAACTTCACTAATTTCTTGCCAATCCAGTCCTAATGTCTCACATATTTCAACGAAATTTAGATGGCTGATGGGTTTGCCTGTAAAAAACTTACTGATAGTCGCTTTAGCCATCCCTACCTCTATTGCGAAAGTCCTCTGGCTGGTAAAATTGTTACGACTAAGCGATGAACGAACCGTGGGAAGCCACTGCTGAGCCACTTGGATTGAACGAGACACAAACCACCATCTTGACGACCATAAGATATAAAGTGAGTGGAAAAAGAGCAGAAGATTTAGCAGAACTGGCTAAAGCATTGGATCTTCCAGAAGCTAAGGTTTTAGAATTGGGGCTTGAAATTCTAAAAACAGCTCTTAAGGAGAAGGATGCTAAATTAGCTTTAATACAGGGGGATACGTTAAAACCCATCAAGCTAAAATGAGCGAAGAACGTCAAATAAACGAACCTGATAATGTAGAAGTCTCCTCTCCAAACTCTGGAGAAGAGACTTCTAAAAGTAATGTGATGGAGTTAAGGCTTGGAGAAACTCAGAATGCCAGAGATAACATCAAAGAAACTAAACAGAATGAAGGGATTTCCCCAGAAGTAACTCGAAGATTTATTAAACTGGCTATTACTGGATTACTCGCGATAAGTCTATTGGGAGTTTTATTGAGTCTTGTTGTCTGTCATTTTTACACTGTTACAAATTTTGCTGATAAGTTAACAGACATACAACCAACACCTGATACTGATAATAGTGTTTATATCAAAGAAGCGATTAGATCGACTAATGAGACTGCCAAGACATTGTACACCTTTCTGGGAACTTTAGCGGCTGCCGTAACCGGGTATTTTTTTGAAGAAGCTCGCAGAGAAGATAACCGATAATAAATTGAGTGTAAGAGGTTTTTACGATCGCACTATCTAAATACTAAGATATCTTAATTATATCAGATTATGGAAGTGAAAGCGATCGCCATTGTCCAAATCAAAACCCAGCCGAGAATGATGACTGGGTTCTAACTGTTATTCTTTTAGCTGCGTTCCTTATTCTTTGCCGACCTTAGCGATCGCAGGTTCTTCAGACTTTTCTGAATCCAAAGAATCTACTGTAGACTCGACTTTGGGCGTGGAAGTCTCTTCAGCAAGTTCGGGATGGTTGACTCGCAATCTTTCCAAAGCAATTCGTAAGGCTTCAACTCGTGTTTTTGTTAAATGCTCGTGAGGAATGCGGTCTAAAATATTGAACCGTTGCAAGCGTTTTTGTACCTTTCCTTCTGCCCCAACAACAAAAACATCTACTGCTTTTTCATAAGCAACACCCACAACTTTTTCCAAAGCAAGGGTTGCCGTTACCCCTAACAAAGGCACATCCGTTAAATCGATCAAGAGCATTTCGTAATTATCAAGAACGGATTGCCGTTGAGTAATCGCTTTGGCTGCTCCAAAACTCATCGGACCGCCGAGGTGCAGTAATAAGATTTTGCCCTTTGCTGCTCGTAAAAGTCGTTTGGCTTCGGGATCGTCGAGAATTTCTCCAGTCGGGGTATCGATCGCTCTGACTCGTCCTGCTTGAATATCAGCCAAGCGTTTGATGGTGAGTAAATTTGCAAAAAAGACTCCCAAACCGACCGCCATAATTAAGTCAACAAAGACCGTTAACAACATGACCCCGTACATGATACAGGCAGTACGAATCGATAATTTATGAGCGCGACGGAGGAATTTCCAGTCAATAATATCTAAACCTACTTTTAAGGCAATTCCTGCTAAAACAGCAAGGGGAATTTGACGAGTTAATGCACCCGCACCCATGACCGCAATAAAGAGAATCCCTGCTCGTGTCAGTCCAGATAATGCAGTGCGTCCTCCGGTTTGAATATTAACAACAGTTCCCATTGTTGCGCCGGCACCGGGCAATCCGCTACATAAACCGGAAACAATATTCCCAATTCCCTGACCGATTAATTCTTTATCAGAATCGTGTTGGCTTTCTGTCAAACTGTCAGCAATCACTGATGTTAAAAGAGAGTCAATACAACCCAACATTCCCAAGACAATGCCATCGATCACCATTGTATTAATTTGATCGAGGCTAAAGGTCGGAAGTGTGAATTGGGGGAGTCCCATTGCAATCTCATCAATTCGCCGAATGTCTACATCCCCGAAGAAAACAAGAGAAACGACTGTGCCAACAACGAGAGCGAGTAATTGAGGCGGGCAAATATTTTTTAAGCGGACAGGGGTTAAGAAAATAATGGCAACTGTGAGAACCCCCAAGATGGTTTCAATGGGATTGGTCTTGGATAAGAGATCCGGAAGATTGGTAATCACTCCCATCACTCCGCCTTTCGGGTTTGCTTGTCCTAAGAAGGGAGAGATTTGTAAAATGATGAGAATTAAGCCAATCCCCGACATAAATCCGGAAATCACGTTGTAGGGCATCAGAGTGACGTATTTCCCCAAACGCAATGCCCCAAAAAGAATTTGAAAAACCCCAGCCAGCATGACGACGGTAAACGCCATGGCCAAACCGTTTTCCGGGTTGGTGGCTTGCATATTGGCGACGACAGCAGTCATGACGACGGTCATCGGTCCTGTCGGTTCGGAGATGAGGGTGGGAGTGCCGCCAAACAGGGCAGCAAAGAAGCCAACACAAACGGCTCCCCACAGTCCCGCCTCGGGACCGGCTCCAGACGCAACCCCGAAAGCAAGGGCCATAGGTAACGAAATAATTGCGGCGGTGAGTCCGCCAAAGATATCCCCCCGCAGATTGCGGAAGTGAATCTGATTGGTGATGTTTAATGCGGACATGTCATTGAGAAAAAATTATTGATTTTTTTAAATTCATTGATTTAAGTCTATGATTACCATAGCAGCGATCGCGCAATAAAACGCAATGTTGGACAAAAAAAATTAATTAAATCTTCAAGATTGCACTATTGATGGAATCGGAGGTCATTCATGCAGGCAACACTACACCAACTCAAGGTTTTTTCGACCGTAGCAAAACACGGCAGTTTTACCCGGGCTGCCGATGAGTTGAACATCACCCAGCCGACAGTATCGAGTCAGGTGAAGCATTTGGCCAAAACTGTGGGACTGCCCTTATTCGAGCAAATTGGCAAGCAACTCTACTTAACGGAAGCGGGAGAAGCCCTAGTTGAGACCTGTCGTGAAGTCTTCGATCGCCTCGAAAATTTCGAGATGCGGGTAGCAGATCTAAAAGGCATGAAGCGAGGAAAGTTGCGTTTGGGGGCAGTGACCACCACTAAATATTTTGTACCGAGATTATTGGGGGCATTTTGCGGAATGTATCCAGAAATCGATATTTCCTTGCAAGTGACTAATCATCAACATCTGATGCACCGCATGGCAAACAATGAGGACGATCTCTACATTCTCAGCCATCCCCCCGAGGATATCGACTTGGAAGTGCAACGGTTTTTAGAAAATCCTTTGGTGGTGGTGGCTAAAGCGGATCATCCCTTAGCAGGCAAACACAATATTCCCATTCAAGAACTCAACGGCGAGCCTTTTATTTCTCGCGAGGCGGGATCCGGGACGAGACGGGCAGTACAGGATTTATTTGGTAAGCATAAAATTACCGTGCGGGTGCGGCTGGAGTTGGGGAGTAACGAAGCCATCAAACAGGCGATCGCCGGAGGATTGGGGATTTCGGTTCTCTCCCGGCACTCTCTCTTTCCCGATGAGTTGCAAAGAGAATTGACGGTCTTAAACGTACGCGAATTTCCCATCGAACGCTACTGGTATGTTGCCTATTTGAGCAATAAACAACTTTCCGCGATCGCCCAAACCTTTCTCGAGTATCTACTGAGCGATCGCAAAAACAACTAAAATTTCCCCTTCGCTAAATAGTGCTTGGTGATGTATTTTTTAACGACGGATTTTAAGGTCAAGCAGTCTTGATGCTTCGTAGCAATTAACGATCGCCCTTGCAGAGATTCGATCGCCACGATCGCGTCATCTAGGTCTAGCGCCATCTCGGTAATTAATTGCGCGAAGGAGATATCCCGAGAGGACTCTGCCAAATGAATGAGAATCTTAATTTCTAATTCCGATATTTGCACGAACCGTTCTTGTAAAATCCGGGTGATTTCTGGGGGGAGATAGGTTGCCTTTAATTGCATATACCGGGCAACATCGCCGTTGAAGAAGTTCTGAATCGTAACGAGAATTAAGTTTAACGCGAGGGGATTCCCCTGATATAGCTCGAGTAAATCCGACCAGCTTTCTTTTCCTGTCAAGTTCTTGTCGTCAAATAATTGTGTCGTTGTGGCTGGGGTCAAACCCTGCAATTCCAAAGAATGGGAGAATTTTGTGGAATTTTCGAGAAGAACGATCTCTCTTAACTGTTCTCGGGAGTTCAAAAGCAAACAACTCCGATGCCGCGTTTCTCCGACTTGCTTAAAAAATTGTCCGTAGGCTTCGTATCCTTGCCGATAACAGCCAAAGCGATCGCGACCCTCTAAGATACTTTCCACATCATCGAGAATCAATAAACAGCGATATCGTTGCAAGTATTCTAAAATTTTCGGGAAATCGCGATCGCTATTCTCCGATCGGGCGGCTTGCGGGGCCAATAGTTGTAATATTTCTCCGTACAGATCGAAAATTGAGGGGCGATTTCCCAGCGATCGCCACAATACATACTCAAACTTACTTTTTACCGTTTCTGCAAACTGACGGGAGAGGGCTGTTTTTCCTATTCCTCCCATTCCCCAAACACAGACCAAGCGACATTCTTCCTGCTGTATCCAGCGATCGAGGGTCTTTAACTCCGTCGTGCGACCGTAGAATGCGGAAAGATCCGGCGCTTCTCCCCAGTCCCGTTGAGAACCCTCGGTCGGGGTTTTTGACTTTTTTACTTTGAAGGCGATCGCCGTTGTCAGTCCCTGTTTTGGACTATTTTGGTAGCGTTCGAGCACCGTGCGACAATTACTTTTACTGACTTTTTCCCCCAAAATTGCCGAGAGCGATCGCCACAAACCGGGACCCACGTCCCGCATAAGATAATTGATGCTGTATTGAGATCCCCGCGCCATTTCATCGTAAGAGATTCCCTGCCAAGTTCCCCGCAGGATTGTTGTTTCCGGATCGTTTAAATGCCTGTTGTTCTCAGCCCAGAGAACATCATCCACCAACTTGAGGGCTTGCTCGAATTCCATACGCCTCGGAGCAGTCTGAATCGATTTAAGACTTGTATTTAGCATAACCTGAAGTTTGCACGAATCGCTAAGTACACGTTAAGTTATATAACATATTGTTGTCTGGATGCGTACGAGTATGGATTTCCGCCTTCGCTAACGATGGCTTCCATCCAATCCAGATCTTTATCAATTGAGTTATGTTATGTTAAAAATATCAATAGACAAACTAACTAATTAGCTCGGGCGATCTCCACGATCGCCTATTTCCTTTGGTACAAATGCCGGATTTTCTAGGGTTCGACATCTATTTGGCACAAAACTTGACGTTTCATAAAGTTATGTTTTAGTATGTTAGCAAGATTGTGGAGGAATTTTAAAGGGAGAATCGAGATCAATCCATGTATGATAACCCGGTTCGAGACTATAGCACCTTAGAAACAACTCCCGATCGCCAGTTGCAATTGGCACAAGAACGCTTTAGAGTCATGTTGCGCAAGACTTTCGATCGCTTACCTTCAGAGCACCAAAATTTCCTCATTCTCGGGGGGGGAATCAAACTGACCCATGCAGAAATCGGTTCGATTGTCGGCTGTTCTCAACGGCAAGTTTATCAAGAGATGAAACGTGCTAGGCGACACTTGTTAAGAAATCTGAGCGAAGGGATGAAAACGTCTGGCGAATCCATTGAGAATAGCGATCGCCTAGCTGCCCTCGATACCGTCATCGAAGAAGAATTACCCGCCCAAATTCAAGAATTTTTTCGCGATCGCATCCAGCGCATCTATCAATCCCTCAATGCAGAACAGCAACAATCTCTTGCCCCGGCATTTTTTTCCGAGAAAGATAATTGATAATCGATGGCAGTCCTGTTAATAAACCTTCGATAATCAATATCTCAATGTTTGCTCGCCTGCTTCAGTATTTGAGAACCAATCCGCCTTGGATAGCGGGAACGATCGCGACGGTTCTGACCATCATTTCCCTCCCCACGGGAATTTGGAATCCCTTCGAACGCACGGGATATAACCTGCTGTTTCAACTGCGACCCCAACAGGAATGGGACGATCGCATCGCCGTCATCGGCATTGATGAGAAGAGCTTGCAAGAATACGGACAGTTTCAATCCTGGTCGCGCGATCGCTATACGCAACTCCTCGAGTCCCTCGATACCGCTTATCCCCTCGTGGTGGGATTTGATATCATTTTCACCGATCGCAGCCCTCGAGATGAGCAATTTGCCGCCCAGATTGATACATTAGGGACGGTGGTTCTGGCCCGAACTTGGACGCGGTTGCAAAATGGGGAATCGACTCCCCTCGAACCCGTTCCTATTCTGGCCGAAGTTGCCGCCAACCAAGGGCAAATTACTCACCAACGAGATCCCGATGGGATTTCTAGGTGGGGGACGCTTTGGGTGAATAGTCCCGATTTTTCCATCGCGAATTTAGGGATTGCGATAGTCGAGGTGGAAAATCTGTTACGGGAAGCAGAAGGTAGAAGCGCGATCGCACCGATTCCCAAACCCGATGCCGATCTCCAGTTTCAAAATCGCCTCATTAACTGGGTGGGAAAAACGGAATCTTTCCCCACCTATTCCTTTTTTGATATTGCCGAGGGCAACTTTGACCCCGCAGATTTACAAAATAAACTGGTTCTGGTGGGCTTTACCGCCACGGCAGCAGACGATCCCTTGAGAACGCCCCTGAACTTCAATCCTGCCACGTCTGGAGTTTACCTGCACGCAGCCATTATCGATAATCTTTTGGGCGATCGCTTTTTGCGTCGCTTGCCCGTCTGGGGAGAAATTCTCCTCTTGATTCCCATTGGCATCGCCACCAGCTTATTATTGGCACGGCGATCCCTACAACGGCGTTTACTGGTCGTGCTGGCCTTCCCCCCCGTCTGGTTTGCCTTTGCCCTGATGATGCTAACCTGGCGCGTTCTTTGGATTCCCGTCGCGACTCCTGTTGGGACGCTTCTACTGGCTGCCACGGGCATTCAACTGCGAGAACAGTGGGAAAAACAGCAACTCATGCGCTTATTCGAAAAATATGTCTCTCCGGAGACGGCGAGTTTGATTTGGCAGCATAAAGATGAGTTTTTCCAAGAGGGGGAATTACTGGCCGCCGAACTTAACGCAACAGTCTTATTTATGGATATTCGCAGCTTTACCAGTATTTCCGAAAAGATGACTCCCCAAGAACTGTTTCGCTGGTTAAATCGCTATTTAGACGCGATGACCGCCTGCATTATGGAACACGGCGGCGTTGTAGATAAATATATCGGCGATGCGATCATGGCCGTATTTGGGGTGCCTTTTCCCCATGCCAAATCGACAGATATTCAACAGGATGCCATCAACGCGATCGCGGCCAGTATTGCCATGCACCAACGTTTGGAACGCTTAAATGAAGAATTGCAGCAAAATGATTCTCCCCTCATTCGTATTGGCGTGGGCATACATTCCGGGTTATTAATGGCGGGAAGTCTGGGGGGAATGCAGCGTCTTAATTATTCCGTAGTCGGAGATACGGTTAATATTGCCGCCCGTTTGGAATCTCTCAATAAACAGGTGAAGGAAGAACGCCCTTATAATATCCTTATCTCTCGAGAGACTTTCGATCTCGTCAGCGATCGCTTTGCCGGTAAACCCGTCATGGAAATTCAACTACGCGGGCGACAAGAAATGACTCAAATTTTTACAATTATCGGGGAGTCACCCACCCCCCAACCCCCTCCCAAGAGGGGGAGTAAACCCTCCCAAGAGGGGGAGTAACCAATAACTTATAACTAATGCCATCCATTCAAACCCAACTCGCCCAACAATTTAGCCGGGCTTTGGTTGCCGCTTTTGGCGATGAATTTGGCGATACCGATCCCCTTGTAGTTCCTGCCAGCAATCCGAGATTTGGGGATTATCAGTCTAATATCGCCCTGAGTTTGACCAAACGCCTGAAGAAAAATCCCATGACGATCGCCCAAGAAATTTGCGATCGCCTGCAAGTTAGCAACCTCTGCCAATCTCCCGAAATCGCCAAACCCGGTTTTATCAATCTGACCCTCAAACCGAACTACCTAGCCGCACAATTAACCGAGATGGTCGGTAACGAAAGGCTAGGGGTGGAAAAAGCCAAACGCCCGATCAAGGCGATCGTGGATTTTTCCAGCCCCAATATTGCTAAGGAAATGCACGTGGGGCATTTACGTTCCACGATTATTGGCGATAGTATCGCCCGGATTTTAGAGTTTCGCGGTCACGATGTTTTGCGTCTCAATCACGTGGGAGATTGGGGGACGCAATTCGGGATGTTAATTGCCTATTTGCGAGAAGCTCATCCGGAAGTGCTGACGACAGCGGATGCTTTAGATCTTGGCGATTTAGTCGCCTTTTATCGTCAAGCCAAGAAGCGTTTTGATGATGATATAGAATTTAAAGAAACCGCCCGTCAAGAAGTCGTTCGCTTGCAAGCGGGGTCAGAAGATAGCCTGCACGCTTGGCAATTATTATGCGATCGATCCCGGCAAGAATTTCAAAAGATTTACGATCGCCTCGACATTCGTATTGAAGAGCGAGGAGAATCATTTTACAATCCGCTTCTTCCCGGTATTGTCGATCATTTGGATGCCAAAGGGTTATTGCAAGAAAGCGATGGCGCAAAATGCGTTTTTGTAGAAGGATTTACCAATAAAGACGGCGATCCTTTACCTTTAATCGTGCAAAAATCCGACGGTGGTTTTAATTATGCCACGACGGATTTAGCGGCTTTGCAATATCGCACGGGCAAAGACGAAGCAGAACGCATGATTTATGTGACAGATGCCGGACAAGCCAATCATTTTGCCCAAATTTTTCAAGTCGGACAAAAAGCAGACCTTCTCCCCGATAAAACAGAAGCCATTCACGTTCCTTTTGGCGTGGTAAAAGGACAAGATGGGAAGAAATTTAAAACGAGATCGGGGGATACCGTTCGTTTGAAAGATTTGCTCGATGAGGCCGTTTCTCGTGCTCGTGAAGAGTTAGAAAAAAACCTCGAACAAGATAATCGGATCGAATCGGAGGAATACAAGCAAAATATCGCGGAAATTGTGGGGACGAGCGCGGTTAAGTATGCCGATCTGAGTCAAAATCGGACGAGCGAATATAAGTTCGATTACGATAAAATGGTGGCATTAAAAGGCGATACGGCACCCTATCTTCTCTATGCTTATGTCAGAACTCAAGGCATTGCTCGTAAAGAAGATAAAATCAGTTCGGGTGCTTTAGTAAAGACGAAAACCGCCGCGATCGCCAAAAGAAAGCCCGCTTCTAAATCTTCTCTGCAAACCATAAAACCCATTGCAGTTGCGGCATTAACGCTGTTAATTGGCGTGTTTACCGTCGATGCTGCAATCAAACTCCACATCGCTATCAATCATATTCCCCTACTCGCTCCCATTCTCCAACTAACGGGTTTGGGTTATACGATTTGGTTTGCTTTGAACAATCTCTTGTTTCACAAGCAACGCCAGCAATTGGCTCGGAAAATCGAGAAGACGAAACTAGAAGTATTGGGAACGCCCGATCCTGTTAAGGCACTGCCTCCGGCAGGCGATCGCGATTCAATTTCTCCATCAACTTCCCCGGCAATTCTTCTACAGGAAGAATCCGAACTTGCCCTCGCCAAGCACCTCATCCAATTAACGGATGTTCTTGCCGAAGTAGAGCGAGATCTCTATCCCAATCGTCTCTGCCAATACTTATACGAACTGAGCCAAAAATTCAATCAATTCTTTGAAAATTGCCCGGTTCTCAAAGCAGAAGAACCCGTCCGTACATCTCGTTTGATGTTGTGCGATTTAACGGCAAGGACGCTCAAACAGGGATTATCCTTATTGGGAATTCCCGTACTCGAAAGAATGTGATTCTGTCATTAACATCATGGCTTACAGCGACTTCTCCTTAGAGCGGGTAAAAAAAATCTTTGGATTAAAAGAACAATCCAAACCGCTTTTTCGAGAAGTCGTTTCCGTAGAAGCGAGTCAATGGTTGCAAGAAACCCTGCGTTATAGTCTTAAATTAGCTCTGTCTTCATCCACTGAAAAAGCGCGATCGGAGTTTCTCATCGCCCCGATTTTAATCGAACTCGAACGGCGCAATCCCGATCGCATTGCCATTTATTCTGGCGAACGACTCGATGCCAATGAGGAAAAAGGTTTAAAAGGAGAATGCGATTTTATCTTATCCAAAGGCCCCGTTGCTCTCACGTTACAACCCCCCATTATTTCCCTCGTAGAAGCCAAGAAAAGTGATATAAAAAGCGGTTTGGGTCAGTGCATCGCTCAATGCGTCGGGGCGCAACAATTTAACGATCGCGAAGAGAATGCAATTTCAACAATTTATGGTTGCGTGACGACGGGAGAAGATTGGCAATTTTTACAACTCGTCGGCGATCGCGTCTCGATCGACAATCGCAGATATTATATTAACGAGCTAGAAAAAATATTGGGTATTTTCCAAACCATGATAGATAGCTATTTTAAGAATCTTCAAAATTAAATTATGACTTCTCCGGCTTTTGAACGAATGCGCCTGCAATCCCATGCAGCAATCAAACGACAAATTGAATATCGAGAACGGCGATCGCAACGTTTGTCTTTAAATCGCTACCGCCGCAAGACTTGTCAGTATAGCGCCCATTCTCCTTTTCTCCTGTGCGCGGTCAATCCCTCAGGCATCTGCGAAACCTGCAACCATTATCAACCAATCGAGGGATCTGCGTAGCGCTCTCGGTATTTCTCGTGCTTTATGCGACCGTAGTTCCCCTCAAATACGGAAGATCACAATCTCGTACCCCTACGGTTGGCATGAGACAAAGAGTAAAGACAGGATAGAAAAATAATTTCCGAATTATGAAAAATAATGATTTTGCCTGCGTTGCCTTCTACTCCGATTGAGGGCGCGATCGTTCTCAAACCCCTTATTGCCAATCCTCAGACCCCAGTATCAGAGGTTTTGGTATCGATGAATCGGGAGGGTCGCACCTATTCTTTAGAAAATCCCGATACAAATCGCGAAATTCAGTGGCAAGAGGAAGAGCGGAGGAGTTGCGCTCTCATCGTCCAAGATCGACAACTGGTGGGAATTCTGACAGAGCGAGATTTGGTGCAATACGTCGGGGGGGGTGGGAATATCGAGGAGGCGAAAGTTATCGAAATTATGACTCCCAAACCGATCGCCTTAACGCGATCTCAACTGCTCGATCCTTTTTCGGTTCTGAGCGTTTTTCGCCAGTACCGCATTCGTCACATTCCGATTCTGGGCGATAAGGGAGAAATTCTCGGCTCCATTACTCCCGCCACCATTTGCCGAATTTTGCAACCGAGCGATCTGTTACGAATTCGCTCGGTTTCTGAAGTCATGAAAACTCAAGCGCTCTGGGTGCATCCAGAAACGCCGATTCTAGAAGTTGCACGCTTAATGGGCGATCGCGACCTCGACTGTATCGTTATCGCTCGAAACCCAAATTCAACCGCAGATATCAAACCATTAGGAATCGTGACCGAAGGGGATATCATTCGACTCCAAGCCTCGGGACTCGATTTACAGCACGTTCGCGCCGCAGAGTTCATTAGTTCCCCGATATTGAGTTTACCCCCGCAAATTTCCCTGTGGCAGGCTCATCATCAAATGCAAAAACACTATCTCAAGCGTTGTGTGGTTACGGGGGAACGAGGAGAACTCTTGGGATCCCTCGCGCAAATGCACATTTTGCAAGAGATCGAACCGTGGGAAATGTATAAAACCCTCGAAGTCCTGCGCGATCGCGTTTGTTTATTAGAAACCGAGAAAATCTATCTCCTCCAACAACAAAATAGCAAACTCGAAGGACAGGTGCGCGATCGCACCTTAGAGTTACAAGATTTGAACGAACGACTCGAGCAACGGGTGCAAGAAAGAACGACTCAACTCAATCTTGCCAATCAACAACTAGAGCAAGAAAACCGAGAACGCGATTTGTTGACCCGGCAATTGCAACAGTCGGAAGCAAAATTAAAGGGTGTATTTAAAGCCATGCAAGATGTCGTTCTCATTATCGGTCGCGATGGCAAGGACATTCAAACGATTTCTACCGATCCCGTTCTTCCCCAATCTTGTCAAACCGATGTCATCGGCATGACCCTCGCCCAATTTCAAAACGGCAAAACGCGATCCATCGACGTTGTGAATGCAACCTTAGACGCGCAAAATAGCACGAACTTTGAATATTCGATACCTTGCTGCCATGATGGTGTCATGCTCTGGTTCGCGGCGGAAATTGTCCCCCTGTCGGAGACAGAAGTGCTCTGGGTGGCGCGAGATATCAGCGATCGCAAGCAAGCCGAAGCCCGTTTGGAACAGCGCGTCCAAGAACGCACGGCGACTTTAGCCGAAACGAATAAACGCTTGCAACAAGAAATCCACGAACGGGAGGTCGCTGAGAAAGCCCTCATGCGCGAACGCAATTTGAGTACGCAAGTCTTGAATGCTGCGGGTGCTTTAATTGTCGTGAGCGATCGCGAAGGTCGCATTCTCCGTTTCAATCAAACTTGTCAGCAAACAACGGGATACCGACTCAATGAGGTTTTTGGCCGTTATATTTGGGATTTCTTTCTCTTACCTCGAGATATCGAACCCGTAAAACAGATTTTTCGGCAGTTGCGGGAGGGAAAAACCCCCGATCGCAGGGAAACGTATTGGCTGGCAAAGGATGGACAAAAACGGCTAATTTCTTGGTCGAATACTGTCTTAACCGACGAGGGCGATCGCGTTGAATATATCGTTGGGACGGGGATCGATATTACCGAACTGCGAGATGCCGAGCAAGCATTGCGATCGAGCGAAGAGCGGTTTCGCCACTTGGCGGACAATATTCGCGATGTCTTTTTTATCCGTCACGCTCAAAGCGATCGCATGCTTTATATCAGTCCGGCGGTTGAAGAAATTTGGCAAATTCCTTGCGAAGCGATTTACCAAGATTCGCAACTGTGGTTTGATGCCGTTCATCCAGACGATCGCGATCGCCTCAAGGCTGCCACGCAACGAAAAAAACAAGGACTGCCTTGCACTGAAGAATATCGCATCGTTCAGCCGAATAATTCGGTTCGTTGGATTTGGGAGCGAGGTTTTCCCGTTGGCAACGAGGAAGGAGAAGTCGAAACAATTGTCGGGATTGCAGAAGATATTACCGAGCGAAAACACGCAGAGTTTCTCTCCCAACAAGCGGAAAATGCCCTGAAAGAAATTAATGAAGAACTCGAAAAACGAGTAACGGAACGCACCGCAGAATTACGAGAAACCAACGAACGTTTAACCCAAGAAATTCTCCAACGTCAAGCCATTGAGGAGGCACTTTGGGAAAGCGAAGAAGAATTGCGAGATCTATTCGATAATGCCAACGATTTAATTCAAAGTATCGATCTCGAAGATGGTCGCATTCTCTACGTCAATCGCGCTTGGCGAAACGCATTAGGCTATGACGAAGGCGAACTCGCCGAACTGTCTATTTTTGACGTGATGGCTGCCGAATGCAAAAAACATTATCAAATTGCCTTTCAACAATTTAAAAGCGCCCAAGTCACGAAGATCGATCGCGTTGAATTAACGTTTGTCACCAAAGCAGGTCATCCCGTTATTTTGGAAGGCAGTATCAATGCTCGCTGGGAAAGCGGTCTTCCCATTAGCACCCGAGGCATTTTTCGAGACGTTACCGCGCGCAAGCAAGCCGAAGGCAAAATCAAACAACAACTTAGCGCCATTGAAGCGGCTGCGGATGGCATTGCGATTCTGCAAAACGATACTTATATTTATCTCAATCAGGCACACGCTCGTATATTTGGTTTCGATCGCGCTGAAGAATTAACGGGGGAAAACTGGCAAGAACTTTATCCCCCCGAAGAAAGGCAGCGTTTTCAACAAGAAATTATACCCATTTTAGAACAACAAAAGTTTTGGCGAGGGGAAGCAACGGCTCAGCGAAAAGATAAGAGTTCTTTTCCTCAACAACTCTCTTTTACGTTAACGGAAGATGGATCGTTAATCTGTGTTTGTCAGGATATTACAGAACGCAAAAAAGCAGAAGCCGAAATCGTGCAAGCCTTGATTAAAGAACAAGAACTAAACGATCTCAAATCTCGCTTTATTTCCATGACTTCTCATGAATTTCGCACGCCCCTCGCCGTCATTTCTTCTTCGGCGGGAATTTTGCAGTCTTTTTCCCATAAACTTTCTGATGAGAAAAAGCGAGAACATTTAGAAACCATTCAATCCTATGTCAAACATACGACTCAACTGCTCGATGATATTTTAACGATCAATCGCGCCGAAAGCGGAAAAATGAGTTTTAATCCCAAATCGATTCCTCTCCTCGATTTTTGTCAAACTTTAATTCAAGAACTGCAAATGGGGAGCGCAAACCACAAAATTATTTTTACTCACAATAAAAAAAGCGATGCCTCTTTCAGCAAAGTGAACGCCTGTCTCGATAAAAAAATGTTGCAGCAAATTTTGATGAACTTGTTATCCAATGCCATTAAATATTCTCCCGAGGGGGGCGAAATCGGATTCGATCTCAAAGTCGGACAACACCAGCTTGTTTTTAAAGTGCGAGACGCGGGCATCGGTATTCCCGAAAGCGAACAAGTCACGATTTTCGAGTCATTTAGTCGCGGGAGTAACGTCGGCACGATTCAAGGAACGGGACTGGGGTTATCGATTGTCAAACGCTGTATCGACCTGCATGGCGGCCGGATCGAATTCAGTAGCGAGATCGGTCGGGGCACGATATTTACGGCGTATCTACCCTATCATTCATCGGATATTTTCTACAAAGATAACGTTCCTAGAAAATAGGTGCAGGACATTTTAGCTGCGATCGCGGTCTCTCACCTGTAGCGATCGAGGTTGCTTTACAATCAAAATGAGAGAGTTAAACTCGGTTATCTTAAAAATCCGATTTCCCGATTTCAATCAAATGGGTCATTTATGCATCAACTGCGCTTGATGAGAGTGTCAAACAATGAACGAGAAACAATTCACAATCCTAGTAATTGAAGACGAGCGAATTAATCGTCGCATTATTCAGGAAGTCTTAGAATCCCAAAGCTATCGAGTTCTCCTCGCCGCAACCGGTGAAATCGGCTTGGATATTGCGAAAAACAAGCGTCCCGATCTGATTCTCTGCGATATCATGATGCCCGGATTGGATGGGTATGAGGTGGTGACAAGCCTGCGCGATAATAATGCAACCAATGCCATTCCGATTATTTTTCTGACTTCTAAAGCCAGTTGGGAAGATTTGCGTCAGGGGATGGAAGTGGGCGTGGATGATTATTTAACGAAACCATTTAAGGCTAAAGAACTCCTCAATGCAGTGGCTTCCCGTCTCGAACGTCAAGCGATTTACGCGCAACATATCCAACAAGAACGCCAAAAAATAGAGGAGTTAGAAAAGTTAAATAGCATTACTTCCCACGAGTTTCGGACTCCCCTGGCGGTGATTTCCTCCTCGGTAGGAATTCTCAAATCTTTCTCGGATAAACTCTCGGAAGAAAAAAAACAAAAACATTTAGAAACCATTCAAACTTATGTCAAACATACGACACAACTCCTCGATGATATTTTAGAAATCAATCGCGTGGAAAGCGGTAAAATTAATATCAAGTTAGAATCGATTGACTTGTTCGAGTTTTGTCAAACGCTCATTCAAGAATTACAAGTCAGTAGCAATCGCCATGAAATTCTCTTTTCTTATCGCGCTCGAGATGCACAACCCGTCGGTGAAGTGAAAGCCTTGCTCGACAAAAAAATGCTGCGGCAAATTTTGATGAATTTATTATCTAATGCGATTAAGTATTCTCCTGACGGTGGAGAAATTAGGCTCGAATTGAACGTTAGCGATCGCCAAATGGAATTCCAAGTGCGAGACGCGGGGATCGGCATTCCCAAAAGCGAACAAGCAACCCTATTCGAATCTTTTAATCGGGCGAGTAATGTCGGGGGGATTCAAGGCACGGGCTTGGGATTGTCGATTGTGAAAAAATGCGTGGAGTTGCACGGCGGTCAAATTCGCTTCATTAGCGAAATCGGCTGGGGCACCATGTTTATCGTGACGTTACCCTATCGATCGCCCAAACCCTCCCAACCCGCGCTCGAGCGATAAGGGAAAATTAAAGCGACAATTAAGACCATTCAGTTATCTTTATAGGACACAATGCAAGAACAAAATATCACCATCCTGATCGTTGAGGATGAATACTCCATTCTGAAAACCACCGAGGAAATTTTAAGATTGCAGGGCTATCGCGTCATTGTTGCCGACAATGGCGAAAGCGGGCTGCGTCTCGCCCAAGAGAAAATCCCCGATCTGATCCTTTGCGATATTATGATGCCGCAACTAAACGGTTATGAGGTGCTGCAAGCCCTGCAAGCCGATCGCGCCACGCAAATGATTCCGATTATTTTTCTCACCGCGAAAGCCGATCGCCCGGATATCCGACGAGGGATGGAGTTGGGGGCGGATGACTATTTAACCAAACCTTTTGATATTCAGGAACTCTTGGGGGCGGTGACTTCTCGTTTAAAACGAAAAAACCAGTACCGTCACCAAATTCAGGAAGAACGAGACAAAATCAAAGAATTAGAAAAACTGACCAAGGTAACTCGCGACAAGATCGCCCAAAGCCAGAAACTGGCCGACATTAAAGAAGATTTACTCGATAAAATTGTCGCGGACTTCTCCAACCCCGTCTCGAATATGAATGTTGCCCTCCAAATGTTAAAAGTCTCATCAACCGACGAGCAACGCGATCGCTATATTCGCCTGATCCAAGAAGAATGTCGGCGAGAAATGCAGTTGCTCAGTGAGATTTCCGAGTTACGAACCCTCCTCACCCCCGACAAAGCCGCGATTTTACAAAAATATAAGTTATTGAATGGCTAAATAAATTGGATGTGTGTTTATGTTTTTGGTTTGGCATTGCTAAAGCTCCGTGTTTTCACGGAGCTTTGTTTTGAGAGGATTCGGTGTATTTTCTCAAGAGTACGGATCGGCAACACCGCAAGATTGCCCAGGGCGATCGCGATCGTAAATCCCCATTCCCCACGATGTCGCAGGGCAGGTAAAGCAGTCACAATAGACATGATTATCACTCGAGTCCTATGCCCGCTAACGCCAACTCAAGGGGAAAAAATGAGCAAAATCCTCGTCATTGAAGATGAAAAGCAAATTCGATCCAATATTCAAGAAATTCTCGAACTCAACGATTTTCAAACCTTAAGTGCAGAAAATGGTCGTATTGGCTTGGACTTGGCGATCGAACACCATCCCGATCTCATCCTTTGCGATGTCATGATGCCAGAAATGAACGGTCATGAGGTCGTGTCTCGATTGCGCAAACATAGCGATACCCAAGATACGCCTTTTATCTTCTTGACGGCTAAAATCGAACGCCAAGATATGCGAGAGGGAATGCAATTGGGGGCGGATGACTATCTCACAAAACCCTTTGCCCCGCAGGAATTAGTCGAAGCCGTTCGCACGCGCCTCGCCCGCCAGGCTCAACACGATCGCCGTCATCAAGGTCAGATCGACAAAGCCAAAGCAGAAATTAACTATCTCATCCATTACGATCGCATCACGGGACTGCCCAATCAAATCCGCGTGCAGCAGTCTTTTCAACGATTGCGCCGACCGGCAGCCCGGTATAATCGCGCCCTGCCTTTAATCTTGATGGGCATCGATCGCTTTAATCAAGTGCGAGAAACGGCGGGACATTTAACCGGAAATGCCTTACTCGAAGCGATGGCTCGGCGCTTGACCAAGTATTTTAGCGACTTTCGCACCGACTCCACGGAAGGGTTGCACTCCATTGCCTATCTGGGGATGGATCGTTTCGCCTTTTTACTGCAACCCACCGAAGAACCTTTTAATACCGCGCAATTTGCTGAAGGGATTCTCGATGCCCTCTCCTCTCCTTTTCCCCTGAACAACCGCGAGTTTTTCCTCTTCCCCAGTATCGGAATTGCTTGGTCAAAAGCCGGTCGGGGGGATTTCCGGGTCGTCCTCGCCCAAGCTGAAGGGGCGATGCGACAGGCGCGCAAACAGGGGGGTAATGGCTACCAATTCCACAATCCCACGATTCACCTGCGTTCCAAACGGCGAGCTGTCTTGGAAACCAGCTTGCACGATGCCCTCGATCGCGACGAATTCTATCTCCTCTATCAACCCCAGATCGATATCAAGAGCGATCGCATCATCGGTGCAGAGGCTCTGATTCGCTGGCAACACCCGGCATTGGGTGCCATTTCCCCGAACGAGTTTATTCCCATCGCCGAGGAAACCGGAGCCATTCTTGCGATCGGTCAATGGGTTTTGCGTCGTGCTTGCCAGCAGGTCAAGGAATGGCGGGAAATTGGTCTCGGGCCTCTCAAAGTTTCGGTTAATTTATCGGCGCGTCAGTTTTGTCAACCCCACTTAGTACAACGGGTAGAAGACAATTTAGCCGAGACGGGCATCCCACCGACCTGTTTGGAGTTGGAGTTAACCGAAAGTGCCGTCGTGCGCAATTTATCGGCAACTGCTCGCACCTTGCAACAATTCGCAGATTTGGGCGTGCAGATCGCGATCGACGATTTCGGCAAAGGATATTCCTCTCTGGAATATTTGCGCAAACTGCCCTTTCACAGTCTGAAAATCGACCAAAGTTTCGTGCGCGATATTCTTAGCAATTCGGAACATTTAGCCATTGTCGCAGCAATTTTGCAAATGTCGGAGGCGTTGAATTTACAACCCATTGCTGAAGGGGTGGAAACCCGGGAAGAGTTAGAAGTCCTGCGCCAACATCACTGTTATATCATTCAAGGCTATTTATTTAGCAAACCGATTAGAGCTACAGAATTTACGCAATTTTATCGTTCTTTTTCGACCGGCTTGCAATAGCAAACGCCCTCAATTTTTCCAAAATACTATTTAAAACGATGCCTAAGATTCTAATCATCGAAGACGAAACCCAAATTCGCAACAATCTCCAAGAGATTTTAAGCCTGGCTGACTTTGAGACCTGCGTTGCGGAAAACGGCAAAATCGGTGTCGAACGGGTGCAACATGAGAGACCGGATTTGGTGCTGTGCGATTTAATGATGCCGGCGATGAATGGCTACGAGGTTCTGACCGCTTTAAACCGCGATCGCCGCAGTCAAACCATTCCCTTTATCTTTCTCACGGCTAAAAGCGATCGCGCCGATGTGCGTCAGGGAATGGAATTAGGGGCCGACGATTATTTAACCAAACCCTTTACTCCCGATGAAGTCTTAAAGGCTATTCAGGTGAGGCTGAACAAAGAAGAATCTCGGGTTGAGAGCCTGCGGGAATCGTCTCTGTATGAAGTCGAGCGCTTGAGACGAGGATTGATGACGCGATCGCAACAAGTCAACCGAGATTGGCAAACCGTGCAAGCTCAACTTGCCTCTTTGAATGGGGAAAGCGGCGTTCTCGGGCGCGATCGCATCGGGAACGCCCTGTTTCTAACCTTAGCTGCGGGCTTTGCAGGTATCTTTCTCTTTGCAGCGTGGTTTTTATTTTTCGGCGATCGCGACGGCAATGAGGATCGGATTCAAGCCACTCCCGTTTTTCATTTCACCAGTAACCCAAATTGTTGGCGCAATCCTCGCGGGATTTCGGAAAATAATGCTTGTTAAACAGAAAATCTTTTTTTGATAAGGGGCGATCGCGGATATTGGCTTCAACCCGCGCGCATTTTGCATCTCACTACAAAACAACATTATTGGCAAAATTCTTCGGTGGAATGATCATCCTGCCATTAGTGTCAAATAAATTTAGGAGTTTAAACCCAATCATGTATAAGGTTTTAGTCATTGAAGACGAAGATTTCGTGCGTTCTAATGTTCGAGAAATTTTAGAATTATCGGATTTTCAGCCCCTCGCTGCGTGCAATGGTGCAGAAGGTGTAGAAATGGCTTTTCAGCATCAACCCGATCTCATTATCTGTGATGTGATGATGCCAAAATTAGACGGACACGGGGTTTTAAAACGATTGAGAGAAGATGAAAAAACGGCAACAACGCCTTTTATTTTCCTGACGGCGAAAGCCGAGCGCATGGATTTACGTCAAGGTATGAAGCTAGGGGCTGACGACTATTTAACTAAACCCTTTACCCCGGAAGAATTAATCGAATCCGTAACGATGCGCTTGCAAAAACAAACCGCTTTGCAAGCGCGATCGCAAGAAGAGATCGAGACGTTACGGAATAATCTGCTCCGATCGCTTCCCCACGAATTGAATACCCCACTCAACGCCATTATTGGTTTTTCCAGTTTGCTCAAAGTTGACAGCGATATCATTGAACCCGATGAAATTCGCGAAATTGCCGAATCCTTGGAATATTCCGGCCGTCGCTTGCATCAACTGGCACAAAATTACTTGTTTTACGCCCAACTCGAAATTATTGCCAGCAATCCCGAGCAGCTTAAACCGTTGCAAGAACAAGATGCCTCTTGCTCCCTCCAAACAATCGTACCGGAAGTGGCGCGAGAGATTGCCGCAAAAGCCGAACGAGAAGCAGATTTAATCTTAGAGTTAACCGAGGCGGATGTACCTATGGGGAAATCTTATTTCCGCAAGCTGGTGCGGGAATTGATCGATAATGCCTTTAAATTTTCGACTTCTGGAACTCCTGTGGAAATTGCCGCGATCGCTCGGGAGGGAAATCTGGTGGAACTGTCCATTTGCGATCGCGGTTGGGGCATGAGTCCGGAACAAGTCTCTCAAATTGGCGCATACATGCAGTTCGAGCGCAAGTTATACGCGCAAGACGGCTCGGGCTTGGGATTGGCGATCGTCAAGCGTTTGTTGGAATTTCATCGGGGCTGGTTAAAAATAGAACGCCAAGACGAGCAAACCCGGGTTTCTATTGGTTTTGGGGAGAATGACGCTTAACGACTCCCATCCGCTCCCTCCAGCATAATCTGAGTAATGGCTTGGAAGGTATCAACCCACGCTTGTTTGACTTCTGCCGTCCAATCTTCTTGCAGATACTGCTCGAATGTTTGCAATAGGGCATCGCCGACGGCGGGATAATGTTTGGCAGCAACGCCATAGCCTTTATGTTTCGCGCCTAAGTTATACAAAACGGGTTTGAGAGTAACGGGATCGCGGACGTTTTCCACCAGTAAAACCAGAGAAGCGAGTAATTTATCCTGTTGTTTTTTCATGTCCGTGCGACCGAAAAAAGAGCGGGTTCGCGGATAGAGTTTAAAGAGATTGTCATAGAAACTCGCGGCAAATTCCTGCGCGTGGGGCTTGATTTTCTCGAAACTGGTTTCGACTAATTCGATTTGTGAGGTCTTTGAGGGATGCCGAACAGGGGTTTTATCGGACTTTGCTGGAGTTGGATTGGGTTGTGGCGGTGTAATGGCTTCGGGTTCGCTTTTGGCGAGATTCGGGATCTCCTTCGCACCCGTTACACTTTTATCAGGCGAAGGTTCTGAGGGGAAATTATGCTGGGGTTTGGGGTCGTCGGATTTGCGGAAGCGACGGTACAAACCGTTGAGGGGACCCCCGCGATGTTTGGCTGAGGTGACTTGTTTTGGGGATTCTGGGGGCGGTGCAGGGGCGATCGCTCCCGGAAAGGCTTGCAGGGCGACATCTTTGACGGACACTTCGATCGCCACGTCTTCGGACAGATCCGGGGTAATGCCGCGATCGGTGAGCGTGCCTAAGATGCGCCGATACAAATCGCTTTTAATGGCATCGATCGCTAAGGGTTCGTCAGTCCATATTTGCAATTTGTAGCTGATATTTTCTTCTCCGAGTTCGGCGATTTCCACCTCAGAAGTCAAACTCGTCACTATCCTACCATCTTGATAAACCACATCAAGCAACGTTGCGATCGCGTTTTCGGGATCGTGATCCCACGCAATGGGAATTTCGAGGTTAAACCGGGCCAAACGATTATTGCGGGTATAAGAAGTGAGAGTATCGGTTAAAAATAGTTGATTGGGGATGACCAATTCCACATTATCCACTGTGCGAATAGTGGTAGCGCGAATATTGATATCTTCGACGCGTCCCAATTTGTCGTCAATGGAAATAATATCCCCGGGATGCAAAGAACGCTCGAATAGGAGCATAATCCCGCTCACGAAATTCACCACTACATCTTGCAACCCAAACCCAACACCCACCGCCAAACCGCCGGAAATGGCCGCGATCGCCGTGGCATCCAAGTTTAATTCGCTAAAGGCAATAAATAGCCCGAAACCGATGAGAAAATAGCGGGCGAGGATGAGTGAGGCATCCAATGCTCCCTCATCGATTTGCATTTGTCGCAGCAGAATTTGCCTGGCGAGTTGGGAAAGTCCCTGAACCCCGGTAAACCAAAGGTACAGCCCCACGGAGCCGATGAAGAAACTGCGGAGGGTGACGGTAGTTCCGGCAACCACAAACAGTTCCGTTCGACTCAATAAGGACAGATCCACAAAGAGTCCCAAACCGCGAACGATCGCATAGATAATAACGAGAGGCAAGCAAAATCGCTTCACCAGTAATTGATGAATTTCCTGCCCGAAGAACAGATGAATGACGAGAGCCAGCACGCTATAACCCCAAAATACCCCAGCGAGGGGCAGAACAAAACTGACGATTAGGGTTGCCGACTGGGAAAACAACAGGGAAAATAACCATAGAGCCAGCCAACAGAGACTGGGAAAGAGAACGTAATCGGCGGCTAACTGTCCGGCATTCAACAGGAAGGAACGCGGGATCGCGAATTGCGAGGTTAGCCGAAGTATCGGGTTAAAACGTTTTTGAGCCATTGGGCGAGGGGGCGATGGATGTGCCAAGCAGCGAATAAGATCAGAATAACGAAAAAGAGTTGTAAGAGGATATAGGGACGTTTGAGTATTTCCCCTTGGATGCGAAACAGTTGGAACAGATAGCTTAAGTTTGGCTCTACATCAACGACAACTTGTTCTTGGACTTCATCGCTGGAAGCCGAGGCAGAAACGGCGATCGCTTCATCTGCTGGCGGATTCTCGATCGAGTTGAGGAGATTTCTCGCCCCAACCGTGGGCAGAATTTCTCCTTGCAGGACGCGAGTATAGGCGAGATCGCCGTAATGGCGCAGGCGATCGGTGTTGTAGAGAGAGTCGATGGGAAAGGCAATGGCGCGATCGGCAGATTCTTGAAAAACGCTGATTCTCGGTAATAAGCGATCGTCTACCCGGGTTTGGGGGTGAACGGGGGTAATCGTATGTTCCTTCCCGGAAACTAAAGCGAGTTGCTGGGTGGGTTTGGTGAGGAATTGGGCAAAATCGAGGGCGAGGGCTTTCTTTGCAGCCGTAGTATGAACATTCACCACCAAAACATCGGTTTCGAGTTGAGGTTGCGCCTCCGCACGGCGACCTCCGGGTAAAACCGTGACGGCAAGTTTATCTTCAAGTTTGTTTTGTAGGGGTATATATTCAAAAGTCCAACAGGGAAAGTAAGCCACTTCGCCACTGGCAAAGAGGTCAAAGAGAATGCTCCGTCGCGGATCGAGATAGACAGAAGGCAGGTTTCCCGCTTGTTTGAGCCAGCTTAACCAAAGACTGATAGGAGATGTTTCGAGAACAAAATTATTCTCTTTATCGAACCACTCTCCGCCATAAGTGCCGACTCCCCACATGGTATTGAGAAAGGAAGGTTCGATCGCGATACTCATCCCATTCCGTGCCTGTTCGAGCCATTTATCAATGGTTTCGGCGGGTTTTTCGACGAGGGATTTGTTATAGCACAAGGCCATGGTTTGATGGGCGACGGGAATGCCGTAGAGATGGCCGTCGGGGTCGTAAACGGAGATGCGGGCGCGATCGTTTAAATCCTGTAGATCGATATCGTACTCATCTAAGTTTTCGACTAAGCCCGCTTCGATAAATTTCGGTAATTCTCGCTCGGTAATAATGGCAGCATCGGGTCCCAATCCTTGCCCCATGCGTTCTTTCAGGGCGGGATGCAGGGCAAGAAATTCATAGCCCGTATGGACGATTTGGGTATTGGGAGATGTTGTCTCGTAGTTCCGCACCACCACATCCACATCCCGATTGGGAAAAAAGCTCCACAGGGTCAGCATTCCTTGGGGGTTTGAGGATGTTGCATTACCCTGAAGCGTGCAACCGGAGAGGAGGAGACTTCCACAGAGCAACAAAAGAAAACAATTTTGAATCAGGTTACGGATTCCGAGCATTTTCAGGCTGGGGAGACTTTGGTGGCAATAGAAAGATAGCTTTATCGATTTTAGGGGAAGAGGAGACAAAATGAGTTAGGAAAGCGCGATCGCTTGTCGAACATCCTCCTGATTTTCAGCAATGAGCGATCGCATTTGTTTCTAGTAAGTCGGTTCGAGTTCTTCCTCTGGCATCTCGGAAAGACTGTCCGGATCGATACCAATGTGTTTCAAGTAGCCATTGGGACGACCGGATGGCGATCGAATTGCGCCATCGAAGGTGAGATATAAATTTTCGAGAATGTCTTCAAATGGGTTATCTGGAGAGGTTGGATCGTCCAGTTTCACAACTTTTAAAAGAGCGCAAACAGTAAGCCCATTTGTTGTTTTTTGATATCTTAGACTTGGCTCGTATCCCATTAATTCGAGTTTTTCGAGTGCTTCTCGATGGCTCATATTTTTTAATAAGCCAAAATCGAGATAGAGATAAGCGTATCCCACTGGCGGCCAGCCAATTTCATAACGATTCAATCCGATAAATGGTTTTTCCATAATCTCTCCTATTCATAAGAACGAAAAATACAACGCCATCGCTTACCACTGCGACCGACTTGCTCGATTTTCATGAGTCGTCCCCGTCTTGTCGTGCCAATTTCCCGACATCTTTGACGTGCTAGATTTTCATTATCCGCCCAAATTTCTTCAGGCCAAACAGATAGTTCTGCTTCGGGATCTTCGAGATATTCTGGGGGTTCTGGATCGTTGGTGGCTGCCAAGTCTTAGCTCTCCCGTGGCAATTCGGTCACTACATTTTACATTATAGTACGCGAGCTTTTGACGCTCTACGATATGGACATCTGCAAAAATACGAAATAAACTAAGGTGATGTACGAGAAGGATGAGCAACAATGGTAGCTTTGAGTGCTGGCGATCGCAAGCAATTGATCTCGATATTGAAAGACCTGCCGGAATTGGAAGATGAACGATCGCGTCAGTCATTTTTAGAATATGCTGGTTTAGAGGATTTTATTTCTAAAATCGACTTATCAGGGAAGCAGTTTGTTGCGGTAGGGAAAATTGTTACAAATCTATCAAAATATGGGCGTTTCAAAAGTAATGGGTGTGAAGCATTAGGGATTTTTTTAAACGAGCTAAAAGATTCTGTGGGAGACGAAAAAAGCACTTTTTTCGATGCTTTGTTAGCAAAGTATAGCATGATGAGTCCAACGACAATGACTCCTGTTGGCGTTCTTCCTGCGATTGGTCGCTGGGAGGGAAAGGAACACCCCGAACAGGTCTATGAGAAGATAATTGGGGAAGATACGCTACGTCCCATTGCTTTTTTACAACAAGGTTTGAAGGTCGCGCGATCGGTAGCTTATATTGGGGTACGAGGGAATGGAAAACAATGGTCGGGGACGGGTTTTTTAGTGGCGGAAAGTTTGTTATTGACAAACAATCATGTTTTGCCAAGCCAAGGGTTATTATCGGGAGCAATTTTTCGCTTTAATTATGAGGATAATTTTCGTGGAGAAGCTCAAAAAGTTGATGAATATCGCGCGAAAGAAACGGGGATTTTTGTGACGAACTCCGACCTCGATTATACTTTGGTGGAGTTAGACAATACACCGGGTCAAAAGTGGAGCTGGTTGCCTTTACAGGGGAGAGAAATTCGACACAATAGCCGAATTAATATTATTCAGCATCCCCATGGACGACCCAAGGAAATTTCCTTGCAAAATAATTTCGTGCAGTATATTGGGGGCAATGTGGTGCAGTATGTGACTTCGACTTTACGAGGATCTTCGGGATCTCCGGTGTTTAACGACAGTTGGGAGGTGGTAGCGGTGCATCATGCAGGGGGAGATATGCCGGAACCGACGACGCAACGGCGATATTTTCGGAATGAAGGCATACTGATAGAAAGGATTCTTGCGGACTTACCTTCCGATGTACAGACAAGATTGAATGGTTAAATTAGCCGACGGCGATCGCAAAAAGTTAATTAAATTGCTCAAAAAACTTCCGGAATTGGAGGACGAGCGATCGCGTCAGGCGTTCTTAGAGTATGCTGGTTTGGGCGATCTCATCCCTAGGATTAATTTATCGGGCAAGCAATTTGTTGCAGTTGGTGAGATTGTTAAAAGTTTATCGCAATACGAGCGTTTGCCTAATGGTTGCGAAGCATTGGGAATATTTCTCGACAGTCTCAACGATCCTGATTTTGTGGGGAAGGAGCACCAAGAATTTTTAGAGTCGCTGTTGAAGCAGTATAACATGATGGCTGTTTCTCCACCATCTGAGATGCGATCGGATTGGGGGGAATCGAAAGAGGAGAGATTCGATTTTCTGGACTGGGATGAAGGGGTTGCTTCTCGAATTAGTGCTAGGGTTAATCGTCGTCCTTTTGTATTGCCACAAGCGGATGTTTCTACGTTTACGGGAAGGGAGGAGGAGCTAGAAAAACTCAAGGCGTTAGCGATCGATTCTCAAGGAGAAAAGCAATGCAGTATTGTCAGCGTAGCAGGGACGGGAGGAATTGGAAAATCAGCGCTTGCCTGTCGTTTTGCAAAGCAGTACAGAGACCATTTTCCGGATGGGGTAATTGGGTTGCGGGTAGATGGAAAAGATACGGAAACTATCGCTCGGGAGTTTGCACGAGAGATGGGAGTTGTTTTGGAGGATGAGGAGGAACAAGGGTTAGATGCAGGGACAATTATGCGAGAGTTATTTGCTTCTCGTAAAATGCTGCTAATTTTTGATAATGCCGATGAAGCAAGCATCAAAAAGTTGCGTCCGGGTGGAAATATTTGTGCAATTATCATTACAACAAGAGACCGAAATCTCTCATTTGCTTTAGATATTCCTCATGAAGGTACTATCGATTTACCGCTACTTCCCAAACCGGAATCACTCTTATTATTGCAGCGTATTTTGGGAGAAGAACGAGTCAACAATGAATTAGACGCAGCTTATGAGATTATTCGCTTGGTGGGCAATTTACCCTTAGCTTTGCAGATTTCCGGGGCAAATTTAAAGGGGAAAACTCGTCATTTATCAGATTATGCTGCTTATTTGCGGAAAAAGCGAGCGGATTTGAAGGTACGAGGAAATAAGGATTTGAATTTGCAGGCTTCTTTGGCTATTAGTTTAGAGTCTTTAGAAAAAGATGAGCTTGATTTTTTTGCCTGTTTGAGTGTTTGTGCTGAGGATGGTTTTTCAAGGAAGACGGCAACAATTGCGGGAGATTGTGAAGATGAATGGGAAGCACAGGATTATTTGGATAGCCTTTATCAGTTGTCGCTCATCAATGAAATGGAAACGGGTGAAAATCGTTTTGCTTTTCATCCATTAATTCGAGAGTTTGCTTTAAAATTAGCAAAATCAGGATCTGTATATAAAAAAGCTGCCCAAAGACACGCAGAATATTTTATTAATTGGATTCAATCAAATTCAGAAAATTTAAGAATTGTTGCTTCGCAGATTGCTGAAGATATAGACGATCTAATTTTAGTTGGGGAATGGCTACGAAATACTAAAATAGTAAATTATGACTTTATCGAATCGCTACATGAATTTTTTGAAGAATATGGTTACTGGAAAAAAGCTGCCGAACTCATGAGGAATTTTCAAGAGTTTGCAAAACAGTCTAAAGATTGGGAGTTTGTTGTTGTTTTTTGTACTCGACAGGCTAAATATTTATCTTTACAAGAAAAATTTGAAGAAGCGAAAGGAATTTGTAAAGTTATTCCAGAAATATTAGAAAATATAGAATCAGAAACAGTTCGCAAGCGTTCTCACGTAAAGTTTCTTATTCGTCTTGGGAGAATCTTAGAATATCAAGAAGATTTTCATGAAGCAATTGAGCAATTACAATTGGCTGTTAGTATTGCTAGAGATATGGATGAACCAGACAGTTTAAGAAATGCCTTAAGGGTTTTGGGTTGGGTCGCAAAAAAACAAGGGGAAGTTGATAAGGCAATTGAAAGTTTTCAGGAAGAAATTCAACTCAATGAAATTCTTAATCACCAACAAGGAATAGCGATCACACTCAATTGCATAGGAGGATTACTACAACAACAAGAAAGATTTGATGAGGCTCTTTCTACTTTTCAGCGCTCAATTGAAGTTAGTGAAGCTATCAATGACCAACGAGAAATCGCGATCGCACTCAACTGTATAGGAGGATTGCTACAAAAACAAGAAAAATATGATGAAGCTCTTTCTGCTTTTGAGCGTCAAATTGAAGTCAGTGAAGCTATCAATGACCAAAAACAAATATTGATCGCACTCAACTGCATGGGAGGATTACTACAACAGCAAGGAAAATATGATGAGGCTCTTTCTGTTTTTAAGAGAGAGATTGAAATTGATGAAGCTATCAACAACCAACAAAGAATAGCGATCGCACTCAACCGCATGGGAGGATTACTACAACAGCAAGGAAAATATGATGAGGCTCTTTCTGCTTTTAAGAGAGAGATTGAAGTTGATGAAGCTATCAATAACCAACAAGGAATAGCGATCGCACTCAACCGCATGGGAGGATTACTACAACAGCAAGGAAAATATGATGAGTCTCTTTCTGCTTTTAAGAGAGAGATTGAAAT
>JBCCVR010000074.1:0-31011 GCA_039194995.1 Cyanobacteria bacterium P01_E01_bin.42
AATTCCAAAGACTATAGGCGATCGAGAAGTACAAGTCTGTCAAATCATCTCGATCGCCTTCCCATTTTCCCTCTATTAAGTTTTCTAGGGCTTTCCGGTCTTTGGTGGGAGATTCGAGCAAGAATGCTTGTAGTTTTTGGTCAAATGATGATTGAGTGCCAGCACGATCGATTTCTTGTTTTAAAAAGGCTCGTAGGCGGTGCATGGCTGATACTGGTAGTTGATATGTAGATTTAGTCAAATAATACTGTAAGCGATCGCTCAGGTGCTTGGCTTGTGCTGCAATTTCTTCCAATTCGTTTTCATTCCCATCTGCCTTGGGAAGATTTTTGCGATCGGGGCGTTCTCCAGTTTTGAGATAGTGACGTAAATCGTCAACCGACCAACCAACAAAATCGGCAATTGCAAAAAAATATTTAGCTTCAATTCCAAATGGATCGGAAGAGGCAATGGGGGTTTTGTCTTTGTCTTTCCCAACCCATCGCTGCACAGTCGAAAGAGCAACGCCAAATTGTCTAGACAATTCAGCTTGAGACTTGACGTGCTTTAGCTGCATTTTTTCGCGCATCAACTCAGCCACTAAAAGGCGAGGATTTTGAGAATTGGTCATAGACTCATCCTACTTCATACCTTTAACGGTATCATTTCCAATTTAACTTGCCAAAATTCTTTTGCTGGAATACTTGACCTTTTGAAAGTAACCCAGTATAGTAATAACTATCGACCTTTCAAAAGGTCATCTATAGCTTCAAATCAAGAAGCTCTGCGCCCCGTCCCCCCAAAGGCGCATTAAAAAATTCGTACTACTTGTTTTATCGCAAGGATGAAAAACCGAAAAAAACCGAAAAAAACCACGCAGCAGACGACAGGTCAGGCGCGGTGGCTGAAACACGGCACGCTTGAAAGGCTTCGAGAGTTCTCTGCTGAAAACAGGATGGGTCAGAAATCGGTCTGTAACGATGCGATTGAGCGGCTTCTCGACCACTGGGATCGTACTAAAAATTTAGTGGTATGAGTAACCCATTTTCCCCGTTAGCGGAATGGCGCGATCGACTTGCCCGCCTGCAATCTCTGCCGAATCTCACCGCGTCCCAAGTGGGAGAAATGGAGAGCTTGCAAGAAGTCATTAATTTAGTGGAGGACTCAACAAAATGACAATGGAACAATCTGAAATTGTAAAAAACCTATGGAGCGTGGCAAAACATTGCCATGAGGAAGATGGCAACCTTGAACTTTTCGATCGGTATATTGCTCATGCTGCGGGTTCTTCTTCCGACAGTTGGATTTTTCAACCGGGCGACTCTATCACCATTGGTAATAATGCGGACGATCTCCGGGATGGAATTATTTCGCAATTAATTTCGGAGGACATGAATCAAGAGGCACGTTCTGAAATCTCTGTTATTTTTGCCGGAACTTACAAGGAGCAGATTTTTAAAACCAAAGAGATTTTGACTAAGGAAAACAGCGATCGTTTTTTAGTTATTCAAGGAAAGAACGAAGTTTTCGTAAGGCGAAATGACCCGAATGAAGAAGTCAGAACACCATAATTTTGTTACTTCATCTATCCGATCGTTCGAGTTAGTTAATTAGTTGTCTTGACCATGAAAAATACACCGACCTTTTCAAAAAGAGGGACTCGAATTGGTGACAGCATTCTCAACCATTTAGAGTGTTGCGGACAGCCATTCTTAACCCCTCGCGAGCTTATCCGACGGTTTAAACTTAAACCCTCCAAATACGCAGAATTCTTATCCGAAAAGCAACGGCTTTTAGACGAGGGAAGGATTCGAGAAGAAAATTCTCAAAACGGGTTGGATAGTCAATTATTTTTCGTCAAATGAATGAAACTGGCATACCAAATGTTGACACCTTACCAGCTTAATACTTTAGCTTGTCGCGCGGTTTGGGAAATGCGATCCGCTAATAGTAACTATTGGTTTTTACACCCAATGTTTCGTATTCAGCGTCCTCGATTAAATCCTTATAACGACTTTTTTGAGGTTTATTGGGGAAGCAGGCATTTGGGCAATATGGTGCGTCCTGGTTGCGGGCGTGATTGGGAATTGCATTTTATTGGTATTGATTTTCCTGAAAGATCGTCTGTTGCTGGCACTTTTTCTGAGGCAATTGCTCAAATCATCAAACCTTTCAGTTCGCAAAAAATTGAAGTTCATTGATTGATTTTGAAATTATTGATTTTGAAATTTTTGGAGGCTAAAAGTAATGGGCATTAGAGAAAAGAAAACAACAATGGAGTCAAAAGACCTCATTGAAGACCTGTGGCGCTTGTCACAATATTGCGATCCTGACGATCTCGAAAGGCTTAAAGGTTACGGTGAAACTCGCGCTTGTTCTGATTCTGACAGTTGGATTTTCCAACCGGGCGATCCTATTCGGATTGGAGAGCGAAAAGGCATCATTTCGGAATTAATTGCGGATGATATGAATCAAGAGGCACGCTCTCGGATTTGTGTTATTTTTGATGGGACTTACAAAGAGGAAGTTTTTCTTACCAACGAACCATTGACGAAAGAAAATATTGATTTCGCTAACTCTTTCTTTGTTCAAGTTGATTCAATGAATGTGGTAGCAAGGCGAATTACTGACGAAACATCGAGGAAATCGTTAAGTCTTAAAGACAAGCGAGACATCCTCAGAAGTAATTTTGAAAAATACAGACCATCGTTGGTTGCTCAATTAAATGACTGGATCGAGGGTGTAGCTGACGAGGATCAAGGCATTATTACCGTGTTGCCTTATTACGGTCATAGCTTGCCGTACAATTTAGCGGATCTCGTTATTGATGTTTTGATTACGACTGCGATCGCCCAGAAAGAAGCGGTTGAACTGGGGGCATTAATAGAATGAACCAGCAGATCGCTTTTCTCTTCTTGTTATTCGCTATTGCCGCGATCGCTTTCATGGAACTTGACGCTGAATAGGCTAACAGTTCCTTACCCTTCAATTAGAGGAATTAATTATTGCGATCGCTTTCATGGAAAAAGGCATTAATTGGTAATGCTGTGGGAATAGAGTTTGTGCTTTAAATATTCATTAAGCATTGAGCGAAGTAGCCTACTGGTGAAGAGTATGGCGAACAAGCGATATGAAATGAATTGCCGTGGACTCCCTTCATCGGTTCGATTCCGACTTTTTCCAACACACACACCAGTTAACAGTAGCGAGCAAATCGAGAGATTGTTTGTCGGGAAATAATCGCTCGTTCCTTCAACCTTTTCACTTCACTCAAAATGGACGAATTTAACTTAAAGAAAGCTGTTGATGAGGCAATTCGACAAGCAGTTGCCCAAACGAGCCTCAATCGAGCATCTATTGCGATTCCAGTAGCGAAAGCTCAGCGAGCGCAAGCCGACGGCTGTAACGAAGAAGCAGTCAAACACTACCAAGATGCGTTTTTGCATTTATTGCGATCGGAAATTCCTCCCGATTACTTAAATCAAATGACCTATCGCTTTTTAGAGATAGATCCCAATATGGGCGTGGGCTTGGATTTAAAGGTTTTCGCCGTTTGCTTTCAGTATTCCCATCGGGAAGTTGTCGCCCAATGGGAGGATGTATACCTCGGTTTGCCGTGGAAGATAGCACTTGGTTCATCACCTGAATGGCGACGACGGGCTAGGCGACGGTGCCGCAAGGGAGAGCTTCTACTCAATTTGTTGCAGGTATTTGGGGAAGTTTCTCTGATGCGGAAAGAAACGTTACAAGCCGAAATCTCTTCTTTAGTGGTGAGTTGAAAATGGATGCAATTCAACAAACACAAGAAATCTTGATTCTTTTTCATGACTACTACCGCTTTAATCTTTGGCTAGAAAATAAAGGGTACGTAATTGGATTAATGACTCCTCAATGTCCTTATCAGATTGAATTATTTCATCAAGATGGACATTCCATTTACTTTAGATCGCGTGGCGATAGTTGTGAACTTTCATTTCACGAAGATGACAGGGAACTTTATCGCGATCGCTGGAAATTCACCGAAAAACCCAATGCCGGATACATTGACGACAAACAAGCCTTTGCTCTGTTTTACGGAATGTATTGGGATGCTATGGCGAGGTTAGCAGAATGAGAATCAGAAAGAGTCTTGTTAAGAAAATGCCCTTAGAAGAGCGCTCTGAACTTTTAAAAGCCGCATGGACTTTTGCTTCCCACTGTATTGATGAGGAAGACTTATACGACCGCAAACAAATTTTGAATTCATATTTTCAACAGCAGCAACGGACGGATATTCAAAAATGGTGTTCGTTTACGCCCGGCGATTTGGTAATTAGCAATGGTCGCACAGAGGAAAAAGCTGAAAGTATTGACGTTAATCTTTTGACTTTTTTGGAGGAGTAAGAAGTAATGGAAACTCAACAGCTTTCTCTCGAACAACAATTTGCGATCGCAAAAATGAATCGCACGATCCAAGGTTTACCAAGACGCGAACTTATGGATTTAGTTCGCCAACTGTTTGTTCAAGTTTTGAACAAAACTAATGAGAATTCACAGTTAATAAACGAACTTAAATTAATGTACATGGAAATCTTGGATGACCAATAAACAATTGGCTGCACAAATCCGAAAATATGTAGGAGTGGGCACGCGCTCGCCCCTGTGTAGCGAGGAAGAATTTCAAAACGCGATCGCATTTCTTTATCAACAACAAAATCAGGAGAAACACAATGGATAAAACTATTATTCGCTTTGACCTCGATAATTTCACCCTGTTAAATTATCTCGAAGCAGAACACGAAAAACAAAGTTATCTCGAACTCACGATTGAAGACTTCGTGAATTTAGGGAATACGTTAGAAGCCGAAACAATGGCGGAATTCCTTGCTTTTCTGCAAGGGAAAGAGTTCGATGAGGACAATCTGACGAACACGCCAGAACCCGAAATTGCCACGCTATATTACCGCGATGGCGTACCTCATGCTCTAAATGGGATAGGTCTTCAATGCGATGGCGAACAGCTTTATATTCGCTGTGGAAAAAATGATTTCCTTCTCGCCAATATCAAGAGTTTAGAGATTGAAATTGATGCGGATACGAAAAAGAATCGCAATGATGAAGAATACGAATCAATTTATTTGAGTCTCTGGCATTCAGAGAGCGATCGCTCTTATGCCCTTCCAATTCGCTGGAATTTGAATGCCTTTCCAGAGAGCGCTAAGGAGAAAGATTTCGCTACAAAAAGAGAGATATTTTTCTCGGAACTTCCTAGTTCCAAAAAGCTCAAGCAATTGTTAAAACGCAATCCAACAGAGCTTTGCCAATGGCTAAAACAGCAAGAGATGGGAGATTATACTTCAGTTGGCACTACATTTTCTACCGCCGATCTTCCGACAGGAGAATACGAAATTCTCGAATTCATGCAAGTCGTCAAGAAAAATGAAAACGGGAAAGAGATTCATTATTATAAACAACGTTTAGCAGGCATTGCAGAAGATGTTTGGTGCGATTCTCGTCAAAAAATCCGGGGGGCAAACTTTGAGAAATTCAATGAGGATATTTCCAAAGGATTGCCTTGTACATTACGAGTTTTGAGTTATCGGACGTATACGGGGCGAGATGGCTCAGACAAGAAAGCCGCGAATACTCAAATGGTTTGGCGCAAACCTAAATCTCAATTAGCAGGAGCAGAACTCAAGCAGGTTTCACAGGTTACGCCAACAGAACAGCAACAACTGACTGAAGTTTCTCCTCCTTTTTAAGACATTTCTAGCGCTTTTTGAATTCAAAAAGCGCTAGAAAAAACACTAATTTACTATTAAAAATTATGTCCACTTTAGCCGCTCTTCTTGAACGTCCCGACTTAAAGGATAAACATCGAGTCAAACTTGAAAGAATGCAGGGAACAACTCTTTCGCCTGTTATGCAGTTTTCACTCACTCGTATAGCACGAGAATACAAAGCAACTCCCTCGAAAGTTCCTGTTTCTACTAAGATAGAAAACGATTCGAGAGAGAAGATTACATGCTTGAACTTGTTTGCTGTAAGTTTTCATGATTTATTAAAAATAGCAAATGATGAAGAACAGACAATTGTTCGTGCTATTTTTCAAAAAACCAAAGAAGAACGTCAAGAAAGAGTTAGAGAAATATCGCTACATGACATGAAAGTTCATCACATAATTGATTCTCAAGATGGCGATAGAGTTCTCTCTATTCTTTCTAAATATTATGAAGAAGAAGAAAATGAGAGAGAACCTCCCACGGTAGAAGATTGGCAAGAGTTTGTTGCGGAAATGATTGAAATGCAATTGACCTATTTCAATGAAATCCCTAAGCCAGACAAGCCCGATCGTCTCAACAAATTTGAGCAATTGTTGTGGGAATACAATTTTGCAATGAGGGACGAGGATGAGGAAGAAGAAGACAAACCCCCACCCGACGTTCCGATCTTTTCACCAGTCACCAGTCACCAGTCAACGAACAACGAACAACGAACAACTAATAACCAACAACCAACAATTGATAAACGAAACGCGAAAATTGATTGGAGTCAATCATGAACTATACACTACTACCATTTTTAATTCCTCCCGATAACCTCGAGCAAGAGCAAGCTAATGCGTTTTTAATTTTGAGAGACGCATTACGTCACAAGGTACGAGAATGTCGTCTTATTGGAGCAGCAGGCACGGGCAAAACCCACACGATGGGGCAATTCCTTCACGCTTTGATTGACAATGAAATTCTTTTAGCTTCAGAAATCATTGTTTCTGCTTATTCTCATAAGGCTTGTGGCGTGATTCGCAGTGTTTTGCGGCGTGACAATGACCTTAATATTGAGGTTAAAACTTTAGCATCTTTGCTAGGTCTTAAACCAAATAGAGATAAGAAGACGGGGAGAGAAACTTTTGAGCCAGATGAAAGCAAATTGCTTAATTTAGATATTTATAAAATTATAATTGTTGATGAATGTTCTGCGGTTGGGGAGAATTTGGATAAATGGCTACAGTCTGCCATTCAACAATCGCTCTGGAAACCTCAACTGATTTGGATGGGGGATGGCTACCAGTTACCGCCTGTTGGCGAGACGATATCGCCTTCTTTAGAAAGAGAAATGTCGTCGGCAGAATTGGTGACTCCCGTTCGGTATGGCGGGTCTATTGGCAAACTCTGTAACGAAATTCGTAAAGCGATTGATGAGGGAAGAACGATCGCCGAAATTGAATCGGACTGGGAGGACACTACCACAGGGATATTTACTGGGGATAAATCTTGGTGGAAGGACAATATCGTGCAAGCCTTTTCTTCTCCTTTGGCAGCCGATTCTGATTATATCCGCACGATCTGCTATACCAACTCTGCTGTAGATTCCATCAATAAGATGGTGCGCGATCGCTTGATTGGTGAGGATGCACAAGAAATTGTATTGGGCGAACGATTGATTGCTAACGAAGCCTGCAATGAAGGTGACGATCTTTTGCTCCCTTCTTCAATGGAATTTATTGTAGAAGACATTTTCAAAAAGGAAATTAATATCACTATCAATGATTCACCTTTAAGAAAAATCAACCAATTTATAGAAAGAGTAGACGAGAGGACAAATCTCAAAGCGCTTAAAGGACTGAAGATTGAGAATGCGATCGAACAAATGAAAAAATGTAAAGTTTGGTCGGTTTTTACAACTCGATCTGATGATGGTACAAAAATTTTCTTGAGAAAAGTCGCGGCTGAGTCGGCAGACACTTACAGTCGATTGAAAAAAATGTTTGCTGATAATAAGGTTTGGGGAAGTTTTTACGATATGCGAGATTTTTCTCACAACATTAAACCTTGTTATGCTTTGACAGCACACAAATCTCAAGGATCTACTTTTCAAAATGTTGCGATAAACTTACCGGACATGAGACGCAACAAGAACAAGAAAGAACAGACAAAATTACTTTATGTAGCTGTTTCTCGTGCCAAAAAACGAGTTTTAATTCCGGAGGTTTGAAATGACAGAACTAAATTTAGATTGGAATTATATCGAAAGTAATCGAGTAGAGGGAAAGCGCGATCGCACTGACATTGAAATTCATTGCCCCGCCTGTGGTGCGGAAAATTTCAAAATCAACCGTAAAACGGGTAAATATGACGCTTACGGTTGCAACTGCATGGAACCTGAAACGACCAGAAAAGAAATTGCAAGAGCTTTGTTACTTCCGACTTCTACTCCTTCAATGCCAATCGGCTCAAAGCAACCTCAATTAAAACGAAAAATGCCAGTTCAACAATCGGAACAACAAATCAAAATCAGGCGGTCTAATGCTCAAACGCCTGCAATAATCTACGAGCCGCCCGCATGGGGAACTCAGGAATATCGCAATCTCAAACGCACGATCGCTAAAGAATGCGAGGGGGACAATGTAACTCTTAAAGACGTTCGGGAAGTTCGATTTCCTTACGATTATCTTCCCAACGGTCAATTTAAGCGGTGGGTCAGCCGATTTGAGTGGACTAACGAACAATCGACTCGAGATAAAGCGATCGCCCGTCATAAGTCCGGAAAAAGCCATGAGAAAACCATTCGTCAGGGACATATTGACGAAGAAGGGGCGATCCGATGGAGTAAAGGGGATAAACCTTGGGAACCGTATCGGATTGAGGATGCTATGGCAGCAGAGGGTAATGTCTTACTCATTGTTGAGGGGGAAACTGCCACAGATGCTATGTATTGCATGGGATTGGCTGCTGTCACGCTCCAAGGCAACACATGGGGAGAAGTGGGGATGTTGTGCGATTTACCTGATTGCAATTTGTTTGTTTTTCTTACCGACGCGGATGATGAAGGCGATGCCAAAGGGGAAAAGTTCGTCAAAGCGATGGAGGAAAAGGGACGGAAAGCGATCGCGATTTCCATGCGAAAACTTTTCCCAGAACTGGCGTTAAGAGTTAAAGGGTTTGACGCAGTAGATGTTGAAAATGTCGCAATTAAAACTAATAATGAGTTTATCCAAAGTTTTATTACACGACTGGAACGAGAAGTTTCTTCGACTTTAGAAGGTATCACAAAAAACAATATTTTAACTACTAACAAAACGACTAAAAACAACGAATCTAAAAAAGAATCTAAAGTTAATCGAGCAATTCGTTTAATCGAACAAGTTTTGGGGTCGGTTAAGATTCGTCGAAATAAAATGAGTCAAGCGATCGAATTAGATTCCGAACCGGGGAAACCTTTTAATTTGAGAGATTTATGGTTTGACATCCAGACAAAATTGAACGAAAACATTCCTCTCAGCTTTTTAGAACAGGTTGGGGCGTGCTTGGCAGACAGCAACGATTATCATCCTGTCCGAGATTATCTTGAATCATGTTCGGAAGAAAAAATCGATTTCATTGATAACTTGTCATCTCGTTTTTTAGGCAATAATTTGCCAATTTCAAATGTAATGGTTAAGAAATTTTTGATAGGAGCAGTTGCTCGAATATTCGATCCGGGCTGCAAAATGGATTCAGCTTTAATTCTTAAAGGAGACCAAGGAATTGGGAAATCGTCGTTTTTCCGCGAGTTAGGAGGAGCATTTTTTAATGATTCGATGGGAGACATTTCTAACAAGGATGACCTGTTGACCGCTCAAGCCGGATGGATTAATGAATGGCCCGAGCTCGAGACCATTTTTACTCGTGCGGATGTTTCCAAGACTAAATCGTTCCTGAGTCGGCAAAAGGATTTTCTACGCCTTCCTTACGGTCGGAATGTGGAGGAAATTCAACGAAGTTTCGTGATTGCAGGCACGACCAACGAAGATTCTTTTCTTCGCGATCCAACTGGCTCTCGCCGTTTTTGGATATTGGAAATGTTTTTAAAATTGAATATTGAGCAATTAAGGAAGGAACGCGATCGTATTTGGGGGGCTGCTGTCACCGCTTATAAAGCGGGCGAATCATGGGTTTTAACCGAACAGGAGCAATCCGAAGCCGATCGTATTGCGGCTCAATTTAACAGCCAAGATCCGTGGGAAGAAGCGATCGCGGAACATTTAGGCAATTGCTTGGGAGAAGAAGTTTCCGTGAAGCAACTTCTCGATAAAGTTCTTAGTATTGATATCGGCAAGCAAACAGTTCAGCTAGCTTCACGAGTCGGACGGATTTTGGTGGGGCTGGGATGGAAAAAGATCCGCAAGCGAATTGAGGGAATTCGCCAGTATTTGTATCGTCGGGAGAATAGCGATCGCATCTACGACGAGGAAACTAATTCTGAAGAACCCCTAGCAATAGAAACTCCGCCCGCGCATTCTGTATCAACATTTGATACAGAATGCGCAGGCGAGCAAGCTGATTTGAATCCACTTGTAGAACCCAACCCACTTGCAGAAATTGAAAGTGTAAAAGCTAAAAACGAGACAGGACAAGAGGTTTTAGTTACACAAGAAGCTCCTGTTACGAGAATTCTCGTAACAGGAGAAAGCGAATCTCTTGATTTTCCATCGGATGATGTTTTACCCGATAATCCGCAACGCACGAAAGTACTCAGCAAGGAAATTAAAGGCTTGCTGGTTCTTGAGGATACTCGCAAGTTATTTCAACTACGAGACAAAAATTTCGATATTTGGCAAGACGCGATCGCGCGGTTGAAACCTGATAAGCGATCGCAGTTGAAAACTTTATTAGAGGAGGTGGCATGACCATGACCGCGCCAACATTTGCTCATGCTCAATTTGGCATCACTCTTGAAGAAGCCGTTTTATATCGAATTAAAACAGGTATTCAACGCTCTCTTCGTCCAGAAGACTTGTCTGAAACTTACGTGTGTCCCTGCTGCGGATTTGCTACACATTGGGTTTATGGGGCTGTTGACAAGTATGAAAATGTTTGTGATGCCTGTTTTTGTTTATTAACAGAAAAAGAAAATGAAGAATTCATTACAACCGCATGACGCTGTTCTTGCTCCAACAGTTTCTTCCCCTCTCCATGCACTTGTTTTAGGTGGAGAAGCTGGGAGAAAAAGAAAATTGCAATTAGAACTTCAATTGTTCGATTTACTGCTTAAAAACGATCCCGAACGAGCAATTCAGACTGAAATTGGGCGTAACAAATTGGTTGAGATTTTGGCTTATTTTAATTCTTATTTTGAAAAAGAAAAAAGTCAAAGTTATCCAAAGTGGGGAGTTGCAAAGGTAACGTTTTTCTCTAAAACTGCCTCAGTATTGAAGCCAGAATTTAAACTGCGGCAATATCCCAACGATAGCATTATTCGGATTTATTCTCTTTTACCTTATGAAGATGCTGGATACATTAATCCGAATAGTTATGCCGGATACATTGATCCACAAACACTCTGGGAATTACCTCAATATTTCCCTAATAGATGCAAGAAAGCCTTACGTCCAATTATTTGCAAAAAAATATTAACTCAAGATGTCTAAATTACTATTGAAATCCAACAAACAAATAAACCTTTTTGAGGATTTACGAGCAACTTCTCAAGAAGCGATCGACCTTACGATTGAATCTTTAAATACTTACGGAAAAGATTTTGACCATTGGCAAATCAGTTTTAGCGGAGGAAAGGACAGTTCAACTGTTGTGACTTTAGTGTGCGATTTAATTAAAAGAAAATTAATCAAACGTCCAAAAACTTTAACAGTTATGTACGCCGATACAAGGCAAGAACTGCCTCCTTTAGAAGCTAGTGCTAGACAAATCTTGAAAGAAGTCGAACGGCGTGGATTTAACACTAAAATTGTCTGTGCGCCTCTTGATAAAAGATTCTGGGTGTATATGCTCGGTCGCGGCGTTCCTCCGCCAAATAACAACACATTGCGTTGGTGTACGCAGCAAATCAAACTCAATCCTATGATTGCTGCTTTGAGCGAACTCAAAAAACAGCTTAACAATAAACCCATTCTATGCTTAACAGGAGTTCGACAAGGAGAGTCAGCAGCACGAGACAATCGAATTGCTTTTAGCTGCTCTAAAAACGGTGGAGAATGCGGACAAGGATGGTTTCAACGCGATCTTAAATTTCCCACCCTTGCACCGATTTTGCACTGGCGAGTTTGCCACGTTTGGGATTGGCTAATGGTGGATGCTCCTGAAGTTGGTTTTAAGACAGAAATTCTTGCAGAATGCTATGGAGGAGACGAAGCGATCGAACTGGAAGCGCGAACGGGATGTATCGGTTGTCCTTTAGCTTCTCGCGATTTAGCTTTAGAGAATTTAATTAAAAAATATCCGGAAAAATGGAGCTATCTCGAACCATTAAAGCAGATTCGTCAATGGCACGAATGGTCAAGAAAATTTAAAAATCGACACCAACAACATGATGAAAGAAATAAAAATGGCAAACGTTCCAAAAACCCAAATAGAAAAGGACCTTTGACCTTAGATGCAAGAAAGATATTGCTCGAAACAATCCTAAACATTCAAGCAAAATGTAATGGTTTGAAGCCAAACAATGCTCCTAAAATTTGCTTAATTAATCACCAAGAAGAATTAAGAATTCGAGAGTTAATTGCGGCAAAAACTTTTCCTAATAAATGGACAGGAGAAGAAGCACTAGGAAATGCTTTGAGCGATATGATCGCAAGCGATGGAACGGTCATGCCTCTTTTGCCTTTGGACTGGGGTGCAGTTGGGTTGGAGGTCGCAAATGAATAAAAAACTAACTCTTGAAGATCGCGTTACTGTTCTCGAGCAAGAGCTAAATCGCATCAAGGAAATTTTCACTAGCTCTCCTATTAGCCAAACCCAAGCAGCAAAATATATTGGTCGTTCTCCCTCTTTCATCTCGAAACGGCGAAACCGACCGGAATATGAAAGCGCATTTACGGCAACGGGTGCAGTATGGTTAGAAAAGTTTAATCAATTGTTGGCGGTGTATGGCTAAGATTTAGTGACCCAACCCCTTATTAAATCGGTTTCATTGAGCCAGCGATGGTAAGAATTAAAGTGCTGGCTCAATGAGTGACCCATTGCTTTTGCTGCGATATTGGGGCTAAGACCTGCAACGCTGCAACGGATCGCATAAGCATGGCGTAGCGAGTATGGCACAAACGGCACACCCTCCCGCTTAAATGCCCTCGAAACTGTCCCGCCGATCGCTTTATTCTCCCTCTCCAAATCCACGCGAGAGGGAGTTTTTGCGTCCCAGAGTTGCCAGTCTCGCACCCACTTTGCGGGGTCATCTGTATCGCTCAAGGGCAACACCGATCGCTCTCCTGTTTTTGTCTTGCCTAGCACGCTTAATAAATGAGGCGGATCGTGCAACCGAGAACAATCTAACTTGAAAATCTCATGCGGCCTCAGTCCGTAAGCCGCTATTATCCCGAATGCCCACCGCCATTGCTCATTGCTGATTTTCTCGTAAGCCGCTAGGATTTCTGTCTCGGTTGGGATGATGCGGTTTTGGGGCTTGTAGCCGTGTGCCATGCCTGACAAATCGCAATCTAACCCTCCCGTCTTAGCCAGTCGTTGGAAGGCGATCGCGAATCTTTTCCGCAATCTCGTTTTGGCTTCACTTTCGCGTTCTATGACTTTTCGTAAATATTCTTCGGTCAATCGGTAATCGCTTCTCAAGAATTGGCACGGGTAGAGATAATCGCGTTTAAAATTTGCCCGTTGTTCTGGGGTGCGTGCGTCTTTCTCCCAGTCATTTGTCATTTTAGCGATCGCATCTCCGCAGGTTCCACCAATCTGCTCTTCTCCCCAATTCGACCATGAGAACTTATCGAAATATATCTCCCCCTGCAATATTTGCGCCTTTGACAGAGCTAATTTAACCCCATTCGCATTAGCAGGATAGCCTGTTGCTATTTTTTGTTGCTTGTTTCCGGGCTGTCCGTCTTTACGTGGAAGGGTTGCCACCAACCGGAGACGATTGTTATGTTTAGCAATTTTCACGCGGTCAAGTTGCGCGTTCGCCTTGGTAAGAGTTTTTGAGAAATCCATTGGGGTTAATCGGGGGTTAATTTTCGGAAAAACTGTACGTTATTTTACGTGATAGCTATTCCGGTAATTGCACCCTGAAAAACGCCGAAACGTATGGGGGCGGAGAGACTTGAACTCTCACGACCGATAAAGGTCAACGGATTTTAAGTCCGCAGCGTCTACCATTCCGCCACGCCCCCAGATTAAATTTTTTGACAGACCCTAATCATAACAGATTTTCCTGAAAAAAGAATCCCCTTGCGATCGCAATTTTTTATTTTTCCGTTTCCCTTTCCCCTTTCTGGGAAAATTGATTAAAATAGGGTTGGTTTTGCTGCGACGTTGGTGACTGCCAATATAGTTTTTAGATCTATGTTTTGATAATGCGGGAGTCCTAAATCGCTTGCGCGGCAGTAAACCGAGCTTGTACTCGGAAACTTTAAGCAGCAGGCAGCGGCACCCACCTGGGTTTCCCAGGTCAAAAACTGAGGTAAGACGGCGAAGCGGTGAACCAATTCTTGGAAAGTTCCTCTAGTGGTTACTAGAGGGATTTTTTATTTCAGTTATCAGTTACCAGTTGTCGGTTGGGGAGATCGCGCCATAAAAAGGGACATTGTTGAAAATGCCCCTGAGTTGAAATGGATTAAAGATCGGCGAGATACTTTTCTAATGCTTCTCCCACAAGCTGGGTCATGGAAATATTTTTTTCCTTGGCAGCCGCTTTGACGCGCTCGTAAGTCTCGTCGTATACTCCCACCCGATAGCGGATTTTACGACCTTGGGGACGACGGGATTTTACCGGAGTCGCGGGTTGTTCGGGTTGGGGGGGTTCTAGCTGAAGTTCGGAAAGGTCTGGCTGATAGTTGTCCGCATACTTTTGCAAGGCATCAAACCCAACGCGATCGCAGAAGACCCCAAAACTTTCTTCCGCTTTCCGGTCTTCCCGGAAATAGACAAAGAGGGGTTCGAGAAAGGCTTCGAGATTCTCATCGGGCAGTCTTTGCACGAAAGGACGCGCTAGGGTGGTTTGATTGGGATCGCCTCCCAGCCAAACTTGATAGGCATTGGGCGCGCTGCCGACAAATGCTAGTTCTGCCATATAAGGTCGGGCGCATCCGTTGGGGCATCCCGTCATGCGAATGACAATTTTTTCCCCTCCCAGCCCTAATTTTTCCAAGAGGCCTTGGATGCGGTCTAATATTCCCGGTATTGCCCGTTCTGATTCGGTAATCGCCAAGCCGCAGGTTGGCAGTGCTGGGCAAGCCATGGAATAACGGACGAGAGGCGCAATATTATCGGGGTTGGTCACAATCCCATTTTTCTGCAAAATTGCTTCGACCTTCTCCTGTATCTCCGGGGCAATTTCGTAGAGAACGATATTATGATTTCCCGTCAGGCGCATGGGCAGATCGAAGGAGGAGACGATCTCCTTCAGGGCTGTTTTGAGGCGAAAATCCCCCTCATCTTTAACCCGTCCGTTTTCGACGGAAAGACCGAGGAATAATTTGCCATCTCCCTGTTCGTGCCAGCCCAAATAATCCTCATACTTCCACTCGGGTAAGGGTTTGGCAGGGGCGATCGCTTTGCCGAAATATTGTTCTACTTTTGCTTTAAATTTTTCTACCCCCCAATCGTGCAGGAGATATTTCATTCTGGCATGGCGGCGTTGAACGCGATCGCCGTAGTCTCGTTGGGTGGCAACAATGGCTTTCACCAAATCGTAAGTATCTTCTTTGGCAACATAGCCGAGTTCGTCAGCGATGCGGGCAAAGGTGGCTTCATTTCTATGGGTGCGTCCCATGCCACCCCCAACAAAGACGTTGAATCCTTGCAACTCGCCGCTTTCGTCGGCGATGACGATTAAACTGACATCTTGGGTATAGAGATCGATGGAATTATCCCCGGGCACCGTAACGCTGCATTTAAACTTACGGGGCATATAGTGGGTGCCGTAGATGGGTTCTTCCTTATCGAGAAAGTTCGTTCCGTTGCGGTTGCGCTGTCGGGCGGCTTTCACTTCTGGATCTTCTTCGGCACTAATGGCCTTTTCTCCATCCAACCAAATTTCATAGTACGCCCCGGTTTGCGGCGTTAACAAGTCAGCAATTTTATTGGCGTATTCCCTTGCCAAGACGTAATCGGGTCGGTTTTTATAGGGGGCTGCCGGTGCCATGACATTGCGATTGAGATCGCCGCATGCGCCTAAGGTGGAGCCCATATTGCGGACGATGGCGCTAACCGTCTCTTTCAAATTCTTCTTGAGAATGCCGTGCATTTGAAAGCCTTGGCGGGTCGTGACCCGTATCGTGCCATTGCCGTATTCGTCGGCTAGGCGGTCTAAGGTCAGGTAAAGTTGCGGGGGAATGTAACCGCCGGGGTTACGGGTTCGCAACATCATTTGGTAGTCTTTTTCTTGCCCTTTAACTCGATTGTCGCGATTGTCTTGTTGATAAGAACCGTGAAATTTCAGGATTTGGATCGCATCTGCGGTGAAATGAGTCGAGTCATTTAACAGTTCCGTTGCCAAGGGTTCCCGTAAAAAATTACTCCGTTCTTTTATGCCTTCCAGTTTAGAAACTTTGGGAGGGGCGATGGGTGTTTGAACCATAGGAATTAAAATTATGGCGATCGTTTTGACAGCGAAACGCCAGAAAACTTAGGACTTCTGGCGTTTTCAGACTTTCTATTATACCAAGCACACGAGCGATCGCGATCGCACTTGATAGTTTACAAATCGTTAAGCTAGAATTTGTACCCAACCCCGCCTTGGAAGCTCAGGGCATCGGCGGCGCTATCTTCATAGGCATCGATCCCCCATTTGGTATCGCCATAGACGATGAAACTATCTCCTAGTTGCGCTTCGGCACCTGCGGTCAGGACGACAGAATCATCATTGCCGAGAGGAGTTGCTTGTCCGTTTGCTTCCACAAAGGAGTAACCGCCGCCCACATAAACATTGGCATTATTGCTAATGGGAATATCGTAAGAAACGATGGGCATAATCGCACTGGTTTCATCACTAAAAAGAATAGCCCCTCTGACGGAAACCGGGGCATTGGGAACGGCAAAACGCCCTTGAATATTACCGCCCAAGTCGGTGGTATCTCCGTTTTCGCCGCCGCTTGTGGTGCCGACGGAAATCCCCGCACCGATATAGCTGGCATCGGTTCCACTAGGGGGGTTTCCATTGGCAAATGCAGTATTGGCAGAGAAAGCGACAGTAGAAATCGTGACGATCGCGATCGCGCTTTTCAGAAGAAATCCGTGCATTTTCAAATCCTCAATTTGTGTGTGTTGCGTGGTTATCTTGTCGGTTGAAAAATTGAAAAGTTCCCCTATTTTCAAGGGGTGTGACGCTTATCAAAGATGCACATTTAGTGGTTATTTTGAGGCACGGGATTATAAGTTTAAGTTGGAACTATGTTCTCCTAATCTCCAATTTTGTTTAACCCGCGATCGCTTTCACTTTTTGCTGTTAGCGGTTGCTTTTTTGCGTTCGAACTAATATTAATTTCGTCAATTGAATGGAAGGATTTGGACTGAGTTTCGTGCTGGCGATCGCAAAACTTCTAGACAATATTCACCCGACCTGAAATCTGGTAGAGACAAGGCATGCCTTGTCTCTGCATGCCTTGTCTCTACGGCACATCCTGAAATACATCCTCAGCAATATGGATTTGGTATGATTCCCCAGCACCTCGCTGAGAAATATTGTTTAGCGGACATCAAACCGATCGGCGATCGCGATGGGAAAGAGCAACCCGAGTCGGGAATGAGTCGCTGTTGGACGAGAGTTTCAAGGGCAGGTCAGACCTAAAATAGAGCGAGCTGAGTCAATAGCGAGTAAAATCAAAGTGTTTCAATGGTGCAGCTATGAGAATAGGGCGGGCGATCGCCGATAACTGACAACTGAATAATTGTTTTATGGATGAAATTTTAACAGGTCGCTATCAAATCATTCAAAATTTAGGACGGGGAACATTTGGACAGACTTTTTTAGCCAAAGATATTCATTTACCCCAACATCCTTTATGTGTTGTCAAACTGCTAAAACCTAACCTAGAGAATGACGCGGGTTTAGCAATGGCAAAGCACTTTTTCGATCGCGAAGCCGAAACCCTCTACAAATTGGGAGAACATTCCCAAATTCCCCGTTTGTTGGCACATTTTGAGCAGAAAGGAGAATTTTATTTAGTTCAAGAATATATTGAGGGAGAAACCCTCGCCCAAGAATTTAAAAATGGCAATCTTGGACTGGAGAGTTCTGTTATAACTTTAGTTCGTGACTTATTACGAGTTCTGGTCTGCGTGCATCAATCTCGTGTCATTCATCGGGATATTAAACCCGCTAATATCATTCGCAGGAAACGCGATCGCGAAATCGTTCTCATTGATTTTGGTGCGGTGAAACAAGTCCATTCCCAAAGCGATAGCGAGCTAACTGTCGCGATCGGCACTCCCGGTTATATGCCTCCCGAACAGCAATATTCTAAGCCTCAGTTTAGCAGCGATATTTATGCAGTGGGAATTCTGGCTTTACAAGCCTTAAGCCATTTATCTCCCGTACAATTTCCCTGTAGTAAAAATGGGGAAATTTACACCCGTCTATTTGATTTTTCCGATCGAGTGAGTCCGGAGTTTGCGAACTTCCTCGATCGCATGGTACGGTACGATTACCGAGAGCGTTATCTCGATGCACCTGAAGCCTTACAAGCCTTAAGACAAATCAGGATTGGTGTAGATAATTGTTTCGAGCCAGAACGACCGCAAATCGGAATAATCTCTGGAACTATCGCAGATTTGGGCGCGATCGCAGAAGCAAAACAAATCGAATTTACTTCGAAACAAATAGAAGAATTACCGACCTCTCCTCCTCCAGAATATCACAATTTTTTGCACGCTCCGACCCTCTCCCGAGAAGAATCTCGAAATCGTAAAATCTTGCTCAACAAGGTTAAAAATTATTGGATTAAAGGTGTTTTAGAAACGTCTCTGCATGGTAAAGCATTAATCGAGTTGGGATTAGAAGAACGCCTCGATGCTGTCGATCGCCCTTGGGGTTTAATCTGGGAAAGTAGCAATACGCCCCGTCAACCTCTCGCTTCGGGAATTCGCCTGATTCATAAATTTGACGAACTGGGAGCGGGTAGAACTCTCTTGATTTTAGGCGAACCGGGTTCGGGGAAAACTACGACTTTATTAGAATTAGCAAGAGATTTAATTCTACGGGCCGATCGCGATCCGTCCCTTCCCATTCCTGTCGTTTTTAATCTCTCTTCTTGGAGCGATCGCAAGCGATCGATCGCGCAATGGGCAATTGAAGAACTCACGACAAAATATCAAGTTGCAAAAGGGATTGGGAAAAAGTGGATCGAGCAACAGCAACTCTTACTGCTTCTCGATGGTTTGGACGAAGTGAGCCTTGAAAAACGTCAACTTTGCATTGATTCCCTCAATCAATTTTGCACACAATTTGGACAGACCGAAACGATCGTTTGCAGCCGGATTAAAGATTATGAAAATTTATCCTCAAAACTATACTTCCAAGCCGCAATTTATTTGCAACCTTTAACTCAACAACAAATTCAAGATTATTTACAAACAATGGGAGAGAGCTTTTATACATTAAAAATAGCCTTACAAACGGATGAAACCTTACAAGAATTGGCACAATCTCCTCTGATGTTAAGTATCATGACTTTAACCTATCAGGATATGCCTTTTGAGGATAAGCCAGAACAGACCCTCGAAGAACAGAGAAATTATTTATTTCATGCCTATATCGAACGAATGTTTAATCGTCGTGGTAATTGCGATCGCTATTCCAAACAGCAAGTCAAACAATGGTTGAGTCAGTTGGCAAAGCAAATGATAAAAAATTCGCAAACTGTTTTTTTGCTCGAACGCATTCAACCGGATTGGTTGAAGAAAAAAAGACATCGAATTGTTTATTTACTCAGCTTGATTTTAACATATTTTCTGATTGCAGGTGTATTCCTTAATGTTTTTTTACCGCCTGATAAATTAATTGTAATTTTATTCATTGGTGCGGGTTTATCTTGGTCAATTTTTGGAATTTATCAAGTGCAACCCATTGAAGCCTTAAAATGGTCGTGGAAGCGGGGACGAAAAAATATTTTTCTCGGCACGATTCTCGGTGCATCATTGGGAACTACGATTCGCCTTCTCTACGAAGCTCTCACGAATCCGTTACATTGGCGAATTTTTAATGAGAATTGGTTACAGAGCAACGAAGATATTCTGGTGCGAGGTTTGGTTTTTGGTGTAAGTATCGGGATTATGTTTGGTATCGTTCAAGGTTTCAAAAGTCCCGGAATAGAAATCGTTTCTATTCCTAATCAAGGAATTTGGCAATCGGCAAAAAGTGCTTTGCTTTTTGGTTCAATTGGCTTTATTGTTTTTGGGATCGCCGCACATTCGATCGCTTGGTCGGTTATTTTTTGGGGCTGTTTCGGTTTGGTCTTCGGTTTAGCTGCTGGTGGTGGAGAAGCCTGTATCAAACATCTCATTATCAGAATAATTCTGTATTTTGACGATCGCATTCCTTGGAATTACGCCCGCTTTCTGGATCGTGCCACCCAATTGATTTTACTGCAAAAAGTCGGCGGCGGTTATATTTTTATTCATCGGCTCTTATTGGAATATTTTGCCGAAATTGGATAACATAGAAGATACTATGGAAACTATTCTAGCCAATCGCTATCGAGTCTTAAAGCATTTAGGTGGGGGAGGATTTGGGCAAACATTCCTCGCGACAGATGCTCATTTACCCGGAAATCCCCTTTGCGTGGTTAAGAAACTCCAACCGAAGTTTAATGACAGCAGTAGCCTACAAATTGCCAAAAAACTCTTCGATCGCGAAGCCGAAACCCTTTATAAATTGGGAGAACATCCCCAGATTCCCCGTTTATTGGCGCATTTTGAAGAAAATAATGAGTTTTATTTAGTCCAAGAATACATTCGCGGGGAAACATTAGAGCGAGAACTGTTTCAAGGAAAACCTTGGACCGAAGAGAGAACGATCGCCTTAGTCCAAGATATTCTCAGAGTCTTGGCATTCGTTCACGATCGCGATACCATTCATCGAGATATCAAACCTGCAAATCTGATTCGTCGGGAAGGCGATCGCGCGATCGTTTTGATCGATTTTGGTGCAGTTAAAGAAGTCGGTCAAGTCACTTCAATTTCTGGAGAAACCAGTTACACTATCGTGATTGGTTCTCCTCTCTATATGCCGAGCGAACAACAAGCTGCTAAGCCTCATTTTAGCAGCGATTTGTATGCAATTGGAATTATTGCCATGCGAGCATTGAGCGGGTTGCACGCAACCGAACTTCCCCGCGATCGCAATGATGAATTAACCTGCAATCTCCTACAAACTCCCGTTCCCATTAGCGATGCTTTTGTCAAGTTTTTAAATAAAATAACCCGCTACGATTATCGCCAGCGCCATCAGAATGCTACTTTTGCCCTGCAAAGTTTAGAAGGATTATATCACGATCGCAATACCAGTGCGGCCGATGCCACCACGCAACCTTTATTAGTCTCTAAACCTGAAGTAAATCTTCCCGTTCAACCCAGCGATCGCACCCAACTCCCCCCAGAATCTCTCCCTACTCCCACCCCCTCTCGAGAAGAATTTCGCAATCGCCAAATTTTAATCAATAAAGTTAAAAATTATTGGATTAAAGGGGTTTTAGAAAACTCCTTACACGGTCGAGTTTTGTTAGAATTAGGCATTGAGGAACGTTCCGACGCGATCGCCCAACCTTGGGGAATGGTGTGGGAAACGAGGGAATGCGATGCGGAAAATCTCTCTTCTCAAATGCGAGCGATCGATAAATTTTATGAATTGGGAACTGGAAGAACGCTACTGATTTTAGGAGAACCTGGATCGGGAAAAACCACCACTCTGCTCGAACTCGCCCGCGATTTAATTAAACGCAGAGAAGTGAATTTAAGTCAACCGTTACCCGTTATTTTTAATCTTTCTTCATGGTTGGGAGAACAACAATCTATTCAAGATTGGTTAATTGAAGAATTACATCGCAAGTATCAAGTTTCTCCAGAGTTGGGGAAAAATTGGATCGAAGAACAGCAACTTTTATTATTATTAGATGGTTTAGATGAAGTCAGCCTGGAAAAACAACAAAATTGCGTCAAAGCCTTGAATCAATTTTGTCAGAATAAGGGGCAAACTGAGTTAGTAGTTTGTAGCCGCATTAAAGATTATGAAAGACTGACCGATCGCCTGTGCTTCCAAGCGGCGATTTATTTACAACCTCTAACTTTAGAACAAATTCGTCTATATTTAAGCGCGATCGGTTCGGGACTGACTGCGATTCACCAAGCCTTAAATACCGATGAATCTTTCCAGGAATTAGCGCGATCGCCTTTGATGTTAAGTATCATGACTCTCGCTTATCGAGGTATGAATCTGCAAGAATTACCCAGTCAAAATATCGTTGAATTGCGAACTAATCTTTTTAACACGTATGTTGAGAGGATGTTCGATCGCCGTTTTGCCGAGCAAATTTATACAAAACAAGAAGCGCAACGCTGGCTTATTTTTCTTGCTAAACAAATGGTGCAAGAATCCCAAACGATATTTTTAATTGAACGAATGCAGCCTGCATGGTTAAACACTCGTAAAAAGCGCTGGAGTTACGCATTAGGCGTAGGATTACTAGGAGGATTGATTTCGGGTAGTTTCACCGGACTTAATTTAACACTAACTCGAGGAATCGGTAATGCGATCGCTGTCAGCTTAATTTTAGGATTATGTGGAGGAATTATTGTGGGTTCGATTTTCGGATTTGTGATTCCTAATATTGAACCCGTGGAGATGGTCAAATGGTCTTCAACAAAAGCAAAAGATGCACTTGTACCGGGAATGCGAATTGGCATTATTGTCTCTATTGTTTCCTTATTTGCGTATTTTTGTTTTGGTTGGTTTTTAGACTGGAATCGTTACTTCATTGAAGGTTGTCTTTATGTAATTAGTGGTTTAGGAACGGGTGTCGTGTTTATTTTATTGCGCGGGTTAATGGGAGGAGGAATTCAAAAGCGGACTATCCCCAATCAAGGAATCTGGCAATCCGCGAAAAATATGGCATTTTTTGCCTTGATTGGCGTTCTTTCTTTATCTCCTCTTGCTGGTTTATTAGACTTGCCCTTGCTCTTTGGTGCAATTTTTGGGTTAGTCTTTGGTATGGCTTCTCCGGCAGGAATTGCCTGTTTGCAGCATTTTATATTACGAATATTGCTATACTTCGATCGCGCCATTCCTTGGAATTATGCTCGGTTTTTGGATTATGCCACGCAATTAATTTTTATGCAGAAAGTTGGCGGCGGTTATATTTTTATTCATCGGTTGTTACTAGAACACTTTGCCGGCATGAATCCCAAAAAATGAGCGATCGCGAATGTCCAAACGGGCTATGATGGTTTTTGTTCCTCCTCAGAAGAAGTCTCGGCCTCAGAAGAAGGTTCGGCAATATCTTGGGTGAGTTGGCGATGTTCCCAAGGTGAAAGCATACCGCTAGAGAGTCGTTTGAGTTTGAAATTTCCTTTGTGGTCTTAATAAGCAGTCTCGATATTCAAGAAAACATCGTTATCCTGACAAGACAGGCAATTTTCCTGTTTCAACTCTAAACCGGATACAACAACAGCCTGTGAGGGATCGACCAACTTTCCGGCTTCGTTAAATTGACCTCCTTCTAACAAAGACAAGAAATTTTCGGACGAGTGGGGTTGGATACTGCCGATGCGCTGGCGATCGTACCATTGTTCGCATTGTTCGCAAAAGCAATTGCGAGCCGAGGAACTCGCTAAAAAGACAATCATTGCTTCAATGAGCGCGAGTTCGATCGCCCAGTAAATCCAAGTTCCCGTCGTGCCAATATTAAAACTAGCCCCACGTCTGCGAAAACCAATCCCCTCTTTGGCTCTAAACTTGAGGTAGCCGACAATGCCACTATCGGAGACTTGCTCTTGCAAAAAAACCTCGATGAACTCATTCACTTCCCCTTGAGTGAACGGTTCCCCTGTTGTCTCTTCAATTTCTCGGGCGACAGTCTGTTTGAATCGGGAGTATGCTAATACATTCATCGTGCCATAAATCGTCAAGCCCGTGAGTAGGGCAAACAGCATGGCAACCGCAGGATTTCTGACTTTTCCGAGGCGCACGCCAAAAGCCGTGACAAGACCTCCTGTAAACCCAATTGCAAGCGGAAATAAGATTACAAGATAAACGAGTAAGGAAATGAAATGAACGATTCCGCCAATCGTGGCACCTCCTAGGACTGAAACAAGAGGCAACCAAATCAGTTTGGATACAGATAGTTTTCCACTCGGCTTATACGGTTTCAGGGTTTTCAATTGCATGATAATTTGATAGTCTGCAAACTAAAGCACTCTGACTATAATATCTCAGTTCTATTGTGTGGGAGCGATCGCCGAGGCATTCAGCAGGACTGCCAGTGACGCTCCACTACTGAAGCCACGCGCAATACCAAGGACTCGTTAAAAGGTGCCGCAATGATTTGTACCCCCAACGGCAATGTATTCGGAAGATGCACCGGAATTGAGATAATAGGTAAACCAATAAAAGAAAGGGGTTGAGTAAAACGCCCCATATTGGGACGAACCAGTATTTCTTCCCCTGCAATAGTTATTGTTTTCTGACCGATACGAGGGGCAAAACAAGGAGTCGTCGGGGCAAGGATAATGTCAACGTGGCGAAAAATGTCCCGCAGCCGATCGCGATACCAACGGCGAAAACGCTGTGCTTGCAAGTACCAATGTGCCGGCATTAACGCCCCAGCTAAAAAGCGATCGCGAGTGGCGGGGTCAAAATCTTCCGGGCGCGATCGCAACTCCGCTAAATGCAGATTTGCCCCTTCTGAAGCCGTAATCGTATAAGCTGCCGCCCTAGCTCGATGCGCTTCCGGAATCGTCACTTTTCTGCTCACTTGTAAAAAGTCAGCCACTTCCGCCACGGCGGCAAAAACTTCTGGTTCTCCCCCTTCGGCAAAGTAACCATCGGCGACAGCAATGCGCAGATCGCCAAGACCTAAATTGATTTGTGAGAGAGAGGGTTCGGGAGGAAGGCGGGAACAGACGGGATCGCGGGGATCTTCCCCCTGCAAAAAGTCAAACGTTGCAGCAATATCCCGCACGGAACGGGCAAAAACACCAACTCGATCCAAACTCCCTGCCAAGAGTGCCATCCCCGATCGCGACACTCGCCCATAGGTGGGAATAAAGCCATAAATGCCGCAAAATGCCGCCGGAACTCTCACGGAGCCATTGGTATCAGAACCGAGGGCGAGAGGGACGAATCCGCCCGCGACCGCCGCCGCCGAGCCTCCCGACGATCCTCCTGCCACCCGCTCGAGATCGTGGGGATTGCGAGTCATACCGTAGTGAGTGTTTTCTGTGGTGAAACCGTAGGCGTATTCGTCCATATTTAATGCGCCCATCAACACCATCCCCGCTTGTTTGAGGCGAGCGATCGCCATGGCATCTTCTAACGCAGGAGAGCGATCTTCGTTAATTTTCGACCCGGCAAGGGTGACGACTCCGGCAATATCATAGAGATTTTTAACTGCTAAGGGAACCCCCGCCAACAATCCGGCATTGTATCCCTCGGCAATTTCGCGATCGATACCCCGAGCGTCGGCGAGCGCCCGTTCTGCCAATAACGCGGTAAAACAGTTGAGATCGCGATCTCGGCGATCGATCTCCCCCAAGGCTTCCTCTGTCGCCTTTTCTGCGGTTATGGCCTTGTCTCGAATCGCCCGAGCGAGGGAGATCGCATCCGCAGTCTTCACATCCGGGATCATGGCTCAAAAATGGTTACGGCTTCAATATCTTCGGGTAAAGGAAATTCTGACACCAATTGGGCGATCGCGGCAATGCTTTCTAAATTGGCGACAACTTCGGGCAAATAATCGGGAGCAATAGGCAAGTCCAATAATTGTGAGGCTTGCTCGACATATTGAACCCAATCGACAGTCTCTCGCTTCATTGGCACGACGGGGAAATACTTCCTCAACTTTAACCGATCTTTCTTCCCGCGCGATCGCAACTCCCGGCCTTAGACTCCTACTTTCCGCGATCGCCCATTATCCATGACCATTGTTTATTGCTCATTGAAAAAACGCCCTGCTCCCCGAGAATATGCAATAATAGTGCGGCTGTCCTCTCGATTCGTGTCTCATGGTTCAGTCTTTTTCGTCACCCTCAACCGAAGAAATTGCCGCCGCCCTAGAAACGCCGACGGATTTTAACTTCCAACTCCCCGATCCTGAAGACGAGGACATCCAAGAACACGATTTTCAACAACAACTCGATCGCGTTTGGAAGGTTTGCGAACAATTTGACCTGCAAACGGATATTTGGCGGGGGCGAGTCTTGCGATCGGTGCGCGATCGCGAAAAACGAGGCGGCGACGGACGAGGAACGGGATTTATCAATTGGTTGAAGAAACGAGAAATCACGAAAAGTCAGGCATATGCTCTGATTCAACTCGCCAATAGTGCCGATACTCTCCTCGCCGAAGGACAACTCGACCCCGAGGCAATTAACAACTTTAGCAAGCGGGCATTTGTCGAGACGGCAAATGCCGCCCCAGAAGTGCAAAAATTGGTCTCGGAAGCCGCATTGGGGGGCGATCGCATTACTCGGCGAGAAGTGAAGCAGTTGGCGGATGAATGGACGGCGATGAGTTCGGAGTTATTGCCCGAAGAAGTGAAGGAAAAAGCCTCGGGGGGAGAATTGCCACCCCGTCACCTCGCTCCTCTTGTACGTGAGATGGAGAAGTTGCCCGACACTCACCTTAAGGAAATTCAACGGGAAGTTTCGGAAAATCCTGATATCGATACGGTAAAAAATCTCACTTCTTCTGCGAAAAATCTCTCGAAGTACCTCGACTCGGCAGCGCGGGTGCAAACCTTGAGAAAAGGCGCGATCGACCTAGAAATGGCGTTAGAAGAGGCATTGCGAATCGATTGCTTGAATACTGCGGCCGATATCGTCAAACAAGCCACTTCCCTCGAACAAATGGCAGCCAAACTCTTTACGACTTGGAAGCGCTTGAGTAACCTTGCAGATCGCCTCTATGTGGATACCGGAGCCAGTAACCCGCACCTGCGATCGATGTTGACCTGTTTGGAGAGCTTGACCGGGGAAACCATTGAGGTACAGTTAGATGATGCGGGGGAAAAGCTGGTGCGCTTGAAAGTGATTAGCGAGGAGTAAATCTCCCTTGGCAGGATAGTGGGAGGTGCGATCGCAAAGCATCCCGCCCTCAAAAATTATGATACAATTATTCTAAACCGTTCCCTATACGGCCATGACTTCCACAGAAACATTTACTCCTCTACCAGATCATACGCAACTCCCTTGCGAAGATGGTACTTTCGTGAAAAACTTCCAAGAACATCCCCAAAGTATACTTCTAACGGATTCAATTACCCCCACACTCGATCGCCTGCATCCCGACGGCCAATATTGTATCGGTCAAGATAGCGGTATCTACTGGCGCATGACGAATCCCCCGCAAAATGGTTCGGAAGCCCCCGATTGGTTTTACGTTGCTAATGTTCCCCCCACCCTAGACGGGCAAATGCGGTGTTCTTACGTTCTTTGGCAAGAAATTATTCCCCCCCAAATCGTTCTCGAATTTGTTTCGGGGAATGGTGAGGAAGAACGAGATAAAACCCCGTGGACGGGCAAATTTTGGGTGTACGAAACGGCAATTCGTCCCCCCTATTACGGGATTTATGAAGTCAGGCGAGGACGAGTTGAAGTGTATGAATTGGTGCAAGGTCGCTATCAATTCATTCCTGCGAATAGCAGCGATCGCTTTCCCATCGCAACCTTGGGCGTAGAGTTGGGAATTTGGCAAGGACGCTATAAAAATGTAGAATTGCCGTGGTTGCGTTGGTGGGATAGCGAAGGAAACTTGTTGTTAACCGGGGAAGAACGCGCTGAACGGGAACAAGAACGCGCTGAACGGGAACAAGAACGCGCCGATCGCGCCGAACAAGAATTGCAACAATTGCGCGATCGTCTCAAAGCCGCTAACATTGACTCGGAGAATCTTCCCTAACTCTGAATTTTGGAATCCAGAGAAACCCGACAAGCAATAAACCCACCCCCAGCCCCTCCGAGGAGGGGAGGCAAGAGAGGGAGAGCAAGAAGGAGAGTCACCAAAAACCAATAACCAACAACCAACAACCAACAACCAACAACAAAACAAAATTCGTCATAACATTGTCAAAACCCTGTCACGGTGCCGTCAAATTTCCTCTCTACATTAGAAATTGTCAGCCCGAAATCTACTTTCCGATCGCAAAACTCTTGCTCTCGGGCTGGCTTTCCTTCCTCCAATTGATGACACTTTTCCTGATAGACGCGGGACTGTCTACCCCTGTTTTTTTCATGGAAAGGTGCAAACAACACTCACTGTTTCACTTGACCGACAACAATGAAAATCAATCATTCCGATCGATTTGCAACCATGCAAGATACTAAAAATCGACCCCAGCAAGGCATTCGCTTCAACAATGTCGCGCTTATTTTCCTCGGTTTGGGGCTGTCTTTTGGAGGGGGATATCTCTATTCGCAACAAACAGCCTCCAATACTCCCATTCTTTCCGATGCAAGTTTAACCGAAGCAGAAGAACAAACCAGAGTTGCAACCCCGGCAATTCAACTCTCTCCCCGCAGTGGCGATAATTTCATTGCCAGAGTGGTGGAAAACGTGGGGGATGCGGTCATTCGCATCGATGCATCTCGAACCGTCAGCCGATCGCAAACATCCGCGTTTGACAGATTCTTCGGATCCGTCCCTCGAGAACGGAGGCAACAGGGTTCTGGCTCCGGTTTTATCCTCAGCGAAGATGGTAAAATCCTCACCAATGCCCACGTCGTCGCTGGGGCAGATACTGTCACCGTTACCCTCAAAGATGGGCGCAGCTTTGAAGGGGAAGTACTGGGCAGCGATCCGACGACGGATGTTGCAGTCGTTAAAATTGATGCCGCAGACCTCCCCGCCGTCACCCTTGGCAACTCCGATCGCCTGCAAGCGGGAGAATGGGCGATCGCCATCGGCAACCCCCTCGGTTTGGATAATACGGTCACAACGGGAATTATCAGCGCGACGGGACGATCCAGTAACGAGATCGGCGTAAGCAATAAGCGCGTTAATTTCATTCAAACCGATGCAGCTATTAACCCCGGGAACTCCGGCGGACCCCTCATCGATGCAGAAGGGAACGTCATCGGCATGAATACCGCCATCATCCGCAATGCCCAAGGATTGGGGTTTGCTATCCCCATCAACCGCGCCAAACAGATCGCTGACCAATTGATTGCGAAAGGCAGCGTGGATCATCCTTATTTAGGCATTCAAATGACCCCTCTCGAACCGGAAGTCATCCGCCAGTTTGAAAATAGTAGCGGTCAACGAATTTCAGCCGATCGCGGCGTGTTAATCGTCCGCGTCGTCCCCACTTCTCCTGCGGAACAAGGGGGATTAAAGGCGGGGGATGTTATCCAAAAAGTCGGCGATCGCAATGTCGCCGATGCGGGGCAAATTCAGCAAATTGTTAGCGATCTGGCGATCGGGGACGAACTCCCCCTCACGGTTCGACGCAACGATCGCGAAATTGCCTTAAATGTGCGCGTCGGCACCCTCCCGGCGAATTAATTTAGATTTCCCTTTTCCTTGAGTCTCTTTCAGAGAACGGTATCCGGGCGTTATGCGTCCGGATTTTTTTGCTTTGAACAAAAGAGATCGCGCCGTTATTTTTCCGGGGCAATCTCTTTGTCAAGAAGTCAATGATTCGATGAGATTGAGAAAGATTAATAACCGGATGTTACTCGATTTCCGATTTCATCCGTTCGAGGGTCGTGTTCATTTGGTCGAACATTGCTTGGGGAGTCATGCCAAATTGACCAAGTTGGGTTTTTAGTTGTTCGACGGTCATTTTGGCCATAAAATCATCAGATAATTCAAAGCGTTTCATAAAAATTTTATAACGATCCATCAGTTCTTCCATGCGATCGATGAATAGCTTTTTCCCTTCGCGATCGAACTTGCCGTATTCTCCTCCCAACTGCATGAGGGATTGATAATCCGAAAACAATTGTTTGGCTTCGTGTTGAACGACATCTGAATCAAAAAATCCCATAATTCCTCGTGTAAATTGCTTTTGTTAATGTACTTTAATAGATGTTTTCTCAATCTACATTTATTGTAGGCTAGAGAAAAGTCGGGGAACGATTCGGTTTTCCGTATTGAAGGCAATCGATTGAAAAATTTATGTTCAATGCGCTCTGGCAAAAACCCAGAAATCAGAAAATTGCAGTCATTCTAGCATTAAGCGGTACGATCGCGCCGATTGTCGGGCTGCACAAATTCTATTTGCGCCAACCCCTGTGGGGACTCTTCTATCTGGTTCTCTTTGCCACTCCTATTCCCCATGTTGCCAGCGCGATCGAGGCAATTTGGTATTTATTTTTAGAACAAGAGGAGTTCGATCGCCGCTTTAATCAAGGCGTTAGCGCGATCATCCCCAATACGCCCTTAATCTCCAATCCATCCCCATCCTCTCAAAATACCCTCGATCCCGAAAAAGTCGGGGCGATCGCCGAAGCACTGCGCCAATTAGAAGGATTGCGGCAGGAGGGGCTATTATCGGAAGGGGAATTCGAGCAAAAACGCCGTCAACTTCTCGACTGCTAGGGGAATATGAATTGGTTGAATTCTTTCGGAAAACTTTCTTCTCAGTTGAGTTCCCAACGGACTGCTATTCGGAACAAAATTCTCAACGATCCTCAATATCGCCTGCGTTCTTTTGAGGAAGTCCAGATCGCCGCAGAATTGGGCTTAAAATTGGATGTCAACCGCGCGACGGTGGATGATTGGTTGCGCTTGCCTGGAATCTCCATACATATGGCGCGATCGCTGGTGGAGTTGCGGGGGATGGGGATGCAGTTTTTATGTATCGAAGATATTGCCGCCGCGATCGGGCTTTCGATGGGTGTTTTACAGTCTCTCCAACCCTTACTCAATTTTTGTTATTACGATCCCGAAAGTGCGGACAAT
>JBCCVR010000075.1:0-30566 GCA_039194995.1 Cyanobacteria bacterium P01_E01_bin.42
ACTCAGACACATTCTTCGCCTTACTATAAGCGACTAGTTTCTTTTTAAGAAAGAATATAAAAAAAGTAAAAACTCTTGTCGCAATGGATTTGATTTGTTATCAAGGGGGGGACAGAATTTTTAACTCCCGGTAGCTCATGTTCAAACTTTGCGAGATCCTATCAAAATCGAGCGCGATCGCCCTGTGTTTCGCCCTGTGTAGTCTCAATAGCGCGATCGCCGTCGAGATATTTCCCCTCGATCCCATTGATAGCGAAGCGATCGACACCTTAGAAGAAGATCCCCTCGCAGAACTCACCTCCGTCCGTCAACTTTCCGATGTCGAACCGACGGATTGGGCTTACGAAGCCTTAAACTCGTTGATGGAACGCTATGGAGTGATTGCCGGCTATCCCAATCTCACCTTTAGGGGCGATCGCGTTCTCTCCCGCTATGAATTTGCCGCAGCCATCAATACATTAACCGGTCGGATTGAAGAAATTGTTGCCAAGACAACATCGGATTTAGCGCTACAAGAAGATATCGAAACCTTGCAACGATTGCACGCAGAATTTGCTGAAGAATTAGTGGTTGTTGGCACAAAAGTGGATGCCCTCGAAAGTCGTGTGACTCAACTTGAAGAGAATGCCTTTTCAACCACAACGAAATTTAACCCTCAAGTCTTCTTCACGGTTAGCGGAATTACAGCCGCAGGTGATATTACTGCAGAAGGGATATCCGTTCCTGTAGAAGGCTTTAGTACATTTCGGATTGCCGCTCGAGATCCCGTCACGAATCGACCCGTCACTGAAACCGTTACTGATTCTCCAGGAATTACCCTATCACAGGCAACCCTGTTGTTTTTCAATACCTCTTTTACCGGTCGAGATATGCTCTCGTTGAATGTCTTTCAAATTGATAACGATCCGCCATCCTTTGCTTATCATTCAGCTAATTTTCCATCTACTGGGTTTCATTTAACAGAAACAAATCCAATTTTTCCGTTAGTGGGGAGTTTTGGTATAGCGGAAGCCTTTTATCAATTTCCTGTTGGAGATTCCGTCAATATGGCAATCGGTTCCGCAGTTCGCGCGGATCGGTATTTTGATACGAATCCCTACACGAACTATATCAGTGGAGCGGGAATGCTAAGCTCCCTGATTTCTCCTTTATTTCTCGATGTTTCTCGGTTGACTGGTGCGATCGCGAGTTGGCAAATTAGTCCACAATGGCAGTTCAATGCGAGTTATCGAGTCGATAGAGAAGAAGCAAGTCAAGAAGGGTTCTTCGATGCTTTGGGAAAATTTGCCAATCTGACTTTTCAATTGAGCTATTCTCCCAGTAATAGTGCAACCATTCGATTGGGTTACGATCGCTCTCTCATTCAAGGTGCTGCCCCCGGCTCGGGTATCCCGGTAAGGCTGAGCAATGGCTTTTTAGGAGCTGCCGATGATGGGTTCGGGGGAGAATTAAAAGATACGTTTTCCCATAATTTTCTCATCAACTTTGATTGGAGACTTTCCGAGCGTTTTGCTCTCTTCGGACGTTATGCCTATAGCACCTATCATTTAACGCCAAGAACTGCCGGTCGCAGCGAAGGCGATATCGATGTTCAGGCCTTTCAACTCGGTATGGCCTTTCCCGATCTCTGGAAGGAAGGAGCGCTATTAACCGTTGATGCAGTGATTCCTTTTAATATTTTATCGGGGCGAGATTTCGTAATTTCGGGAAATGGGGATGGCGGAACACAAATCAATCTCAGTGCCAACTACTTTTTTCCCATCAATGATAATATTTCCATCATGCCCACAATTTTTGGCGTTTTTAATGCCAATAATTTTAATAGCAATCCGCTTATTTATGGTGGACTTTTGAGGACGCAATTCTTATTTTAAGATGTAGTTCTCCGAGACGAGGGTTTTGCCTCGATACTCGCGTTAGAATAGAGCATCGCCATTCTATTTAGATGTTATGGACAAGCGATCGCTATTAACCGCAACGGGAAAAAAGTGGACGCTCGGCTTGGCTGTTGCGGGCATTTTAGCTGTTGGTGCAACGGTCGTCTACGGGACGAGAACTCTGCAACAGCTACCCGCTTCAACAACAGCAGAATTGGACGTTCCAGAACTTCCCGAAGTTGAAGCCGTAACGGCATTGGGAAGGCTCGAACCCCTAGGAGAAGCAATTCAAGTCGCTCCTTCCCCTTCCTCTACCACTGGTGGGGCTAAAGTCGAGCGCCTATTCGTCGAGGAGGGCGATCGCATTCGCACCGGGCAGATTTTGGCTCGACTCGATAATTACGGTCGTCTCCAAGCCGCCCTCGATCGCGCGGAGGAAGATGTTTCCGTTGCCGAAGCCAATCTGGCCGTGGTCAAAGCCGGGGCGAAACAAGGGGAAATTGTCGCGCAACAAGCAACCATTCAGCGCTTGCGGGAACAATTGCGGGGGGAAAGTGCGACGCAAGCCGCAACGGTTTCCCGCATTGAAGCGGAGTTAAACAATGCCGAAACCGAGTTCTCTCGCCACGAACAGTTACATCAAGACGGAGCCATTTCCACTTCCGAGCGGGATAGCCGCTTTCTCACTCTCGCGACGACCCGAGAACGTTTGGCTGAAGCCAAAGCCAATAAACTTCGCACCGAATCTACCTTAGATCGGCAAATTCGCGAGGCGATCGCCACCTTAAATCGCATTGCCGAAGTGCGTCCAGTGGAAGTCAGCCAAGCAACCGCCAGCGTTAACCTCGCCAAAGCTGCCGTTCGACAAGCACAAGAAGATTTAGAATTGAGCGTGGTGCGATCGCCCATTGACGGACAAGTTTTAGAAATCAACGCCCGAGTAGGAGAAGTGACCTCATTGGAAGACGGCATTATGGCGATCGGCAAGACCGATCGCATGGTTGTCGTAGCCGAAGTTTATGAAAGCGATATTAGTCGAGTTCGTCTCGATCTCGACGCGGTTATCACGAGCGAAAATGGTTCGTTTGAAGGGGAAATCGAAGGGAAAGTGAGCAATATCGGCTTGCAAATTGGCAAAAGAGACGTACTCGATACCGATCCGGCTGCTGATGTGGATGCCCGCGTCGTGGAAGTAGATATTTTACTCAATCCCGAAGACAGTCGCAAAGTGTCCGCTTTAACCAATGCGAAAGTATATGTCGAAATTGTATTGTAATGAGGAAGCAAGTCACGAGAAATCCCAATAACCAATAACCAATAACCAATAACCAATAAATGAAAATCCCCCTCGCTTGGATGCAGCTGACCCATGAAAAAATTCGCTTGCTGATTGCGCTAGCAGGAATCAGTTTTGCGGATATTCTCATGTTCATGCAGTTTGGCTTTCAAGATGCACTCTTTGAAAGTGCAATTATTTTTCATAAACAAATCAAAGGGGATATTTTTCTTCTCAGTCCTCAATCTACGGCATTGATTGCTATGGACAACTTTTCCAAGCGTCGCTTGCATCAAACTTTAGGCGTTGAAGGAGTTCGAGCCGTTTATCCAATTCATATTGGTTTTGCACTTTGGAAGAACCCGGAAAATAGTGCGACGCGGAGTATTATGACCGTTGGTATCAATCCCATGGAAAATATTCTCGATCTGCCGGGGTTACAAGACAATTTATCGAAAATTAAACTAGAGGACTATGTTCTTTTCGATCGCTTCTCCCGTCCCGAATTCGGACCCATTCCAGTGCTATTTGAGAGTGGCAACCCCGTGGAAACAGAAGTCGCCGAGCGGCGCGTGAAAGTCGGTGGATTATTTGAAATGGGGGCTTCGTTTGGAGCAGATGGCAATATTGTCACCAGCGATCTGAATTACGGACGGATTTTTGCAGACAGCGATCTCGATTTAATTGAAATGGGAGTCATTCAAGTTCGAGAGGATGCTGATGTTAATTTAGTTTTGGCGAAAATTCAAGAAGAGTTTTACATCCGCGATGAAAATAATAAGTTAATCCCGCAAGATGTTTTAGTTCTCTCCCGAGAAGAGTTTATTGATTTCGAGAAGAAATATTGGCAAGAAAGTACGGCAATCGGGTTTATTTTTACCCTAGGGGCGGGAATGGGCTTTATTGTCGGCATGGTGATTGTCTATCAAATTCTGTACACTGATGTTTCCGACCATCTCCCGGAATATGCAACGTTAAAAGCGATGGGATATACGGATTTTTATTTATTAAAAGTCGTTTTTCAAGAAGCAATTATTTTGGCTTTAGTGGGATATATTCCCGGTTTTGCTCTCTCAAATTTGCTTTATTTCTTAACGGCAAATGCGACGGCTTTGCCTGTTTTTATGGATGTTGCTAAAGCCAGTACAGTATTGATTTTAACATTCGTGATGTGTGTCGGCTCTGGCGCGATCGCCGTCCGCAAACTCAGTGCGGCCGATCCCGCCGATATCTTTTAGCAGAAGGAAGAGACTCTTACTCTAGAATAGCAATGAAAGGTACAACTCTCGATACGTTAAGCCAACAACTGCCGGAACCAGAAGGTTCTCCCCTGTGGCAGTCAATGCGCGCGATCCTACAGCCAATCTCCTATTTAGAAGAATTGCGCGATCGCTACGGCGATATTTTCAGAATGAGAGCGTCAGCTTTTCCCAACACTGTGGTTTTGAGCCATCCCCACGCAATCCAAACCCTATTTACAGCCAACCCCAATGGGTTTGATATGCCGATTACCAATCAATTATTGCAACCGCTTCTAGGTTCCCAATCTCTCATTTTACAAAATGGCACAACCCATCAAAATCGGCGCAAATTAATGATGCCATCCTTGCACGGCCAATGCCTTCAAGCCTATGGTCGAACGATACAAGAGATTACGCAACAAGCGATCGATGAGTGGCAGCCCAATAGACCTTTTAGCATGTATAAGGCCATGCAGAAAGTTAGTTCGCAAGTCATTCTGCGAGTAATATTTGGATTAGAAGAAGACAATCGCTACCAATATTTGAGGCAATTACTGACGGATATCTTAGATATATTTGAATCCCCTTTGCGTTCTCTACCACTATTTTTGCCCCAACTACAGAAGGATTTGGGCGCTTGGAGTCCTTGGGGAAAATTTGTTCGCCACAAACAAAAAATCTATACTTTCTTGTCAGATGTCATTCGAGAACGACGCTTGCAACCCGAGCAAAAGGATATTTTGAGCTTGCTCTTGTTAGCACGAGACGAAGCCGGGAAAGCCATGAGTGAAGACGAGTTAAAAGATCAGTTAATAACCATGCTTTTTGCAGGTCATGAAACGACAGCATCATCTTTAGCATGGGCATTCTACTGGCTTTATTCGCGATTGGAAGTTCGCGAAAAAGTGCTAGAGGAATTAGCAGATTTAGCTCCCGATGCCGAGCCGATGGAAATCATGAAGTTGTCTTATCTTCATGCCTTTTGCTGTGAGACGCTACGCATTTATCCTTCTGTCCCTTTTAGCCCGGCCCGCAGCATTAAGATTCCTTTTGAAATCATGGGTTATGACATTCCTATAGGCACAAACGTACAGCCCTGTATTTACTTGCTCCACCATCATTCAGATTTATACCCAGAGCCAAAAATATTTAGACCCGAACGGTTTTTAGAACGTCAATTCTCTCCTTACGAATACATTCCTTTTGGTGGCGGTCATCGTCGCTGCTTGGGTTATGCTTTTGCTCAATTTGAAATGAAATTAGTTTTAGTCAAAATATTGCAACAGGCTCATTTAGAACTCATTCAAAAGCATCCGGCCAAACCTGTCCGTAGGGGTATGATTTTTGCGCCATCGGGTGGTGTTAAAATGGTTATCCGTTAAATATCTCCTATTAAATCCATAAATTCTTGACAATCAATTTAATTAACAATCAATCGAAGCAGTCTCTTGACTGTCATTCCCCTTATAAGGTATCCTAAAGTTAATTATAATAATCTACAGATTACGAAAATTTACATTCTAATTGATATCTATTGATACTTCCCATCGCATGATAGTTCAAAATCAATCCAGCGATTTCTTTCAAGAAGAGAAAGCCATTTATCAATTTCTCCATGCTTGTTATGACGAGTATTGCCATACAAATATCCCTCGCATTGTGAGTTTTTCTCAACCTCTCGATGACATCGATACCCTTGCTGTTTTGCAAGCTCTAATTCGAGATAATCGCCGCCATTTCTATTGGGAATGTCCGAAGAGAGAGGAAGCTGTCTTAGGTTTTGGTGCAGTTAAATCGTCAGATATTAATGCCTCGAACGAGCTTTTCGATCGCGATCGCTTCGTCCGCGTTCGGAACTTCATACAAGATTGCTTGCAACAAATTGTCTACCCCGGGCCTTCCTATCGTGCGGTTGCCCATCCTTACTTTTTGTGTAGTTTCAGCTTTTTTGCAACTGCTGAAAGTCCCGATTATCCCTTTCCCAGTGCGACGGTTTTTCTGCCTCAGTTCCAAATCATTCGGAAAAAGAATCGTTGTTTGTTTGTGGCCAATCTGGCGGTAGACAACACGCTAAATCCAGAGCGCGGAATGGAAGAGATTTCACAAACCCTACAAAAACTTTATCAAGCTCCCCTCAACTTTTTACTTGCACCCCGCCCTCGGGAAAACTATTTTCATCCTCGTACAAAGGAAGAAAACGAACACAATTTTAAAATAGCCGTTCGCGCTGCCCTACAAGCCATTCAAACTCAGCAATTAAGTAAAATTGTTCTTGCTCATCCCCTCGATTTGATCTCTCCCGTTCCCTTTAAAATCGTTGAATCTTTGGCTAATTTACGTCAAAATTATCCCAATTGCTATCTTTTTGCGATCGCCAACGATCGCGGCCATCATTTTATTGGAGCCAGTCCGGAACGTTCCATCAGTTTGCATGATGGACAATTAATTACGGATGCTTTAGCAGGTTCCGCACCTCGAGGGCAAACCCCAAGAGAGGATCGCGTTCTAGCTCAAAAATTACTGAACAGCAACAAAGATCGGCGAGAACATCAAGCCGTGAGCGAGTTTATCAGCCGTCGCTTTGCAGAACTCAACTTACAAATACGCCGATCGCCCCTACAAGTCTTGCAATTGGATAATATTCAACATCTCCATACTCAGATTTCCGCTTGCGTTCCCCCCACCTTCGATCCTCTCGATATCGTTGCGAAATTACACCCAACCCCAGCAGTAGCAGGAGTTCCCACCCAAGCAGCCTGCGAGAGCATTCATCGCTACGAGCATTTCAACCGTGCCTTATATGCCGCTCCCTTGGGCTGGATCGATGCTGGCAAAAATAGCGAATTTATTGTTGGTATTCGTTCGGCTGCGATTATTGGCGATCGCGCTCGACTGTATGGGGGTGCGGGTATCGTTGCCGGCTCTTCACCTGAAGGAGAATTAGCAGAAGTTCGCCTCAAACTCCAAGCCATGTGCCAAGCCTTGGTTTAATATTCCAAAACCTTCAGCCACCGTTCCTTGGGAAAAATTTCTAAATTAGGATCGAGTAGCTTAATTAAATCTCCTAATGTGTCTAGTTCTGTGACCGCAACAACACCCTTGCGAATGGCTTGAAAGGTTTGGTAGTCCATGGGACTATTTTCTTGTTCGGTTCTCTGTTGAATTTCCTCAATCCCTAAAAAAGCGATCGCGCCTTCAAGTAATTGAATCAAGCGCAAATGCTGGGGCAGATCTTTCATGACGGGATATTGATACAATTCTTGGGATTTTTCCAAAGAAATTTGGGCAATGAAGCTCAATCTCGGCAGATCTGCGGGAACGGCACGATTTTTTTGCAAGAGTTCGAGGCAAATTTCAAAAGGGTTGACGGAATGGCCGTTCAATCTTGCGCTATAAGTATTCATATCCAATCCTAAGATTCCAGCCAAACGCTCGTGTACATCAAGATCCGGACTCCCTTTTTCTTGTTTCCAACGCAAAAGATAGCTATTGGGAACTTTGAGTTGTCTGGCCAGTTGGCGTTCGGATTTGAAGAATTGTTGCGCTTCTGCGAGTAAATCTAAAAAACGTTTGTGTTTGTCTGGAGTCATTTCCACACACTGCTGGCAAGGATCGATACTTCGACTGAAAGGCAAAGCCTTGAATGAGTCTTTGCTCGCAAAAAATTTACTTGTGATGCAAAATGTATCAATTAAAAATGCAAGAATACTTTAAATTATCCCATATCAGCTAAGAACTATCAACTTTAGGTTGCGATCGCGTCTTCTCTTCAAGTTAGGATAATTTTCTAGGATTGAATTTTCTCTTTAATCTCACTAAAAATAATTGAACTGAACACAAATCTCCAGCAATAGAGAAATGATGCAAATCGTATCGGGTTCTATTGTTTTTTAATCAAGAGATTTATCTATCAATATAAATGAATTTAATTTCCACGCCGCCAAGTCAACCAAAAGCGACGGATAGCATTCCCGAATGTGTTTTTTCTGATGCGATCGCGCTGCCACTCTCTCGCTATCTGAGCGATAGTTTCCGAAAAACTTGGGGCAATAGCGGATAATTCAGCCAAGCGATTGATATGGCTGCGATTCTGTATGGCAAAAGCCAATAAATGAATGACTTCTTCTGCTTCTTTTCCTACAATTGTGGCCCCTAAAATCCGTCCTTTGCAATCGAGAATTATTTTAAATACACCCGTCATTTCTTCTTCAAGAATGGCTCTGGCAACTTGTTTAAAATGATGGTGATAGACCAAAATGCGATCGCCGTGTTTTTGTCGGGCTTCCCATTCGGTTGCACCGATCCGCGTTAAAGTTGGATTCGTGAATACAACCCGAGCAATTCGATCGAGATTGCTTATTTTACGCGGAACAAAAAGGGCATTATCAAGGGCAATATCGGCTTGATATTGAGAGAGATGAGGAAGTTCGTATCCTTCCTCAAGACCGCTACACAGATAAATTTGCGGATGACGGGTTTGTAATTTAGAATTCACGTGGGGATTTTGAGGATCGATGCCCAATCCTTCTAAATTCAAGTGCTCTAGATTGAGTCCTTCGCCAACTGCCCAAATAATCTCATCGACTTCAATCGCGCGATCGCCAACTTGCAACCATTTCTTTTGCTCGATTGTTTGAGCTTGAGTAACGGGACTGTGGGTTAAAATCGAAATTCCTTCTATTTCTAATCGGGCTTGAATGATGCGAGTTGCTTCGGGTTCTTCTGAAGCTAAAAATTGGCCCTCGATAATCAATGTGACTTTTTTTCCCAGTCGCGTTAAACTCTGCGCTAATTCTAACGCTAAAGGTGTTCCACCAACGATCGCTAAAGTTTGTGGCAGTTGTTGTAAATTACACGATCGCCATAAGAGATCGGGGGTTAAATAGCCCACTTCTTGTAAACTTTCGTTCTGAGGGAGAAGAGAATTCGTTCCTGTAGTAAGGAGATAGGAACGCGATCTTAATTTTCGTTCTCCTACGATCAAAGCCAGATGAGGGCGACGACAAAATTCCCCCGTTCCTTCAATAAAATCAACCCCCGCAGCACTTAAAACTGCCGGAGAATTCTGTTCGGCAATTGTCGCGATCGCGCGATCGATTCTCGCACTCTCTTGGGTTAGATCGATCTCGTCAGTGGATTGCAACAAGCCCAATTTTGGTGCATCATCCCTTTGGTAGCACTGCTGACCTAAATTCCTCAAAGCATAGCTGTAAAACGCCTTACAACTCCCCGAACAATTTTGAGAGACTAAGGCGACGCGCGCCCGAAGAGATACAGCATTTAACGCTGCGCGAACCCCTTCAGGAGTATATCCAATAATCACCAAGTCATACTCAACAGGCATTTTGTTTTAGTTATTGGTTATTAGTTATTAGTTATTAGCTATTCGTTACTTTTGAGTTCTGCGATCGCCGATGATAATGCTTCGATTAATCTATTATTTTCTTCGGGAGAGCGAACGGCAATACGAAAATAGCGATCGCCGAGTTCGGGAAAGCTAAGACAATCTCGAATGAGAATTTGCTCTCTCTTTAATAATTGTAATTGTAATTGGGAACAAGAATATTTACTTTTGACTAACAAAAAATTAGCCGCTCCCGGAAGAGGAGTCAGACCGGGTAAAGCGGCAAGATTGCCAGATAAAAAATCCCGTGCTTTAGGCAACCAATCCCAAGTTTGTTGCTGGAATTGGCGATCGCTTAATACTGCTTGTCCGGCTGCTGCTGCGAGGGCATTCACGCACCAGGGATCGCGCATTTTTTGCCATCGTTTCAGGCGATCGGGATGGGCGATCGCGTAACCCAAACGCAACCCCGGCAAACTGTAAAACTTGGTCAGCGATCGCAGAATAACCAAATTTGGATAGTCTTGAATGTACCCTACCAAACTTTGCTGTTCTGAAGGCAAGAGGAAGTCCATAAACGCCTCATCCAGAACTACGAGGTCAAAAACTTCTACAAGACTTAACGTTTGGTTAATCGGCCAGAGATGTCCCGTAGGATTGTGAGGATTATTGAGTAATAACCCCGTTCGCGGTGGAGGCAATAAAAGCGGGCCGAGAGATACAGACCACTCATCATCTTCCATGATGTAGGGATAGGGACGTATATTCGCCCTAAAAGCCTCTAAACCGCGTCGGTAGTCGCCAAACGCTGGAACTGGCAACATTACCCTTACCTGTTGAGCGAGGTCTTGACAGGCCCAAGTGAGGAGTTCTGCCGAACCATTCCCCGGTAGAATCCAATCTGGCGAGAGATCGTGCCATTGAGCAAGACTCGATCGCAATTGAGGATATTGGGGATCGGGATAGCGCGAGAGGGAAGCCAAACTAGCTTGAATGGCCGCGATCGCGCTTGGAGGCGGTCCCAAGGGATTAATACTGGCTGAAAAATCCAATATCTCCTCGGAAGAACAGCCCGCGATCGCGGCTGCCCAATTCAAGTTACCTCCGTGCTTGGGTCGGCAAGAAAACTCGCTCATCGGGCTATGGGACAATTATTTTTTGTTGGGAGATACTTTATCTTTAAAAAGTTTCCCCGGTGAAAACGCCGGAACTTTGGTCGCGGGGATGATCATGGTTTCCCCGGTTTTGGGATTGCGGCCTTCTCGCTCCTTGCGATCGCGAGGCTCAAAGGAACCAAAGCCCACCAAAGTCACTTTTTCTCCATCAGCGACAGTTTCCATGATGGTTTCAATGGTGGCGCTGATGATTGAATCGGCCTCTTTCTTGGTTACGCTGGCTCTTGTGGCCACCATATCCACTAATTCCCCTTTATTCATGAAATTTATCTCCCGTGTTCTGATGTGCTTTTGTTAACACTTGTTAGTTTAGTTTGGAAAAGCCTGCGGGGATTTCTCCACGTTTGGTGCTGAAATCCCCGTAGGCTCAAAGATTCACGCTCATTATTCTAAGCGTAGAAAGACGAATTTGGATCGCAAAAAGTCCGAATTTTAAGGTTATTTCTCGATTTTCCCCCCACTTATTAGCATTTTCAATGCTTCCGGTAATTATTATAGTGCATTTGTTTATAGTTGGTTGTGAGTAGCTCCCCCTCTTGGGAGGGGGCTGGGGGGTGGGTTTGTTGTCAATGTAGGGACTTAGCTTCTGCATCCCCTACGTCTATTTACCGATGGTCATCAACGCCGCAACGCGATCGCTAGATATTTCCTTGATGGCATTCCAAGCAACATCGAAAATGCGATTGGGTTGAAATTCGTCTTTGACTAAATCCCAAAGTCGCTGAACTTCTGCGGTATGCAAGCGATCGTTTTCCGTCAGTGCCAAAAGGATTTGCTGGCGTAAGTAGCGCCCTTCCTCAGAAAGAAGGTATTGCAGTCCCAGTTGTGCGGTAGGAAGTAAGTCCAAGTTGCCGTCAGTTTGGGCGATCGCCAGCATATTTTCTAGTCGTTCCCATTTAAATTTGCCATCCTGAATGAGTACTTCCAACAAGCGACGCCGCATGGCGGGGGATTCACCTCGCAGCAAGCGTTTGGCCACGTAGGGATAAGCTACTTCGACGATGCTAAATTCCGGGTCTAGAGTTAGTGCTAATCCTTCTTGCGTGACCAGCGATCGGATGATCAAGGAGAATTTAGCCGGGACGCGGAAGGGATAATCGTACATTAACTCGGAAAATTCATCGGTGATGGTTTTGAAATTAAAATCCTTCACTTTCTCGCCCATTGCATTCCCCAGCACTTTTTCAATCGCGGGAATAATGGGGGTAATATCAGCATCCGATGCCAAAAATCCGAGGGTTTTAAAATCATCCGCCAATCGATAATAATCCCGATTGATCAGATGGACGACGGAAGCAGCCAAGGCTTCTTTGGTCTGTTCGTTTAACTGATCCATCATGCCGAAATCAATATAAGCCATGCGTCCGTCTGCCATGGCGAATAAATTTCCTGGATGGGGATCGGCATGAAAAAAGCCAAATTCTAGGAGTTGTCGCAGTCCCGAAACCACGCCAATTTTAATAATTTCATTGGGGTCTACCCCTGCGGCTTCAATGCGCTTCGTATCCGTCAGTTTAAAGCCATCAATCCATTCCAACGTTAAAACGCGATCGCTGGTATAGCGCCAATAAATTGCCGGAACTTTAACGGTTGGATCGTCGAGAAAGTTGGTTGCAAATTTTTCCGCGTTGCGCGCTTCGTTAAAGTAGTCGATTTCTTCGAATAATTTCGTGCCGAATTCATCAACAATTAAGGTGAGATCGTGACCTAAGTTTAAAGGCAGCCAAGGGGCGATCCAACCCGCCGTCCAGCGCATCAAATACAAATCGAGGGTAATAGTGGGGCGTAAATTCGGTCGTTGGACTTTAACGGCGACCTTTTCGCCACTGTGCAGGACGGCTTGATAAACTTGTCCGAGACTGGCGGCGGCGACGGGGTGGGGGGAAATTTCGCGATAAATTTCTTCGGGGGTGCGATCGAGGTCTTTCTCGATCGTGGCAAACGCAATTTCGTTGTCGAAGGGAGGTAAGCGATCTTGCAGTTTTATCAGTTCTGCCAGAAAGTCTTTTTGCACCAGATCCGGTCGCGTAGAGAGAGCTTGACCGACTTTAATAAAGGTCGTTCCCAAACGGGTGAGGGTTTGACGCAAATCTGCGGCCCGTTTCAACTTGTTTTTTTCGGAGACGTTTCGCCAACGGTCGAGAAGGAAGCGAAGTACAAAACCGCCAAGACACCAGATAATAACAAAGGCACGCCAAAAGATTAACCAAGGCTTACAGCGGTATTGTCTCGCGATCGCTTGGGGATCGTAACGGCGCGATCGCTCTCGCGGTGGCTGGCCCTCATCCGAAACAAGTTGGTACTGACTCACAAGATTTTTTGACCTCTCGAGTGCAAAGATTCTTTACCTTTAGTATACAAAAACACAAAGTTTTGTTAATAGAACCAAAGATAGTTTTCTCGATCGAGCCAGAAAATGGGGCGATCTCAGGAGGGTTTGAGTCATACAGGATAAGGTGTTTACAGGATTGACGCTCTCATCGAAAAATAAAGTAAAGATTTGTAAATGAAGTCAGAATAAGAACAATTCTTCTCGAAGAAGAGGGCGATCGCGATTCCAAGTTAATGCTACTCTCCAACTTGGATTGCCCTTACCTCAACATGGAATATGAGATTTTATCCTTTCCTGCTGCGATTGCGACCTCGCAATTCTCGTGCTTTGGCCTGTAAATCTTGGAAAAAGTCCGATTCGACAATCGAATCGACTTGCTGTTTTCGCTTCACCTGATCGATCTCAATTTTCAGAACTTTAACCTCTTCCTTTAGCTTTTCTTCGCGCTTGCGAACCTTTTCCACCATCAAATCGAAAACAGAAGCCAAAGTTCCAATTTCATCAGAAAAGCGCCTTTGCATAAACGATGACAAATCGAGGTCATATGTCCCTTCCCCAATTTGTTCTGCTGCTTTCGTTAAGTTAGCAATGGGTTTTGTGATAACTCCGGAAATCAATAAGACCAGCACAAAAAGCGTACCATAAGTAACAGTGAAGGCAACAAATATTCGCCCTCGCACGGCTTGCTGGACTTCATTGACATAATCGGCTTTAAAGTCTACGCCAATCGCGGCAACTTTTTTTCCTTCTTCATTTTCGAGAGGGCTATAGCCGGTAATCCAACTGCCCCAACGGTCTCTATAAGGTTTATCTCTAACCGTCAATTCGCTTAACCCTTGATAGATTGTCGTTGTCGGTTTGTAATATTCTAAAAACTTCGCCCCCTGAAAATTCCGAGATGTGTTAGCTGCGCTACCGCTCCCAACAAAGACAACTGTATTGGGATTCGGGCCTTTGACATAAGTATAAACATAAGCACGAGGCTCTATTCTCTCCACAGTCGCCAGCCATTGAACGTGCTCCCAATAGCGCGAATCCGTCACATCGCGGTATCCTTTCCGTTTCGGTTTTCGCGTTTGGGATAATGCCAGTAATTCTTCTGCATTAACACCTTGGGCAGCAGCTTGCATTGTATCGAGAAGATCCTCTTTAATTCGCCGCAAAGCCGTGTGCGTCGCAAATTGATAAAACCAATAATAAGCCACTGTAAATACACCGCTAAACACGATCGTGAATAGCAGGAGCATCTTGATCCTTAGACTAACAAAGCTAAATAATTTATTGTTTGGTTTTATTTTTTTCATTCTTATTTCTCCAGACCTTTAAAATTTTAGTTTATCAATTACGCTTTGGCCGCGCTGCCTCCGCTTTAATCGCCAATTCAGCAGACTCACATCATAATATTTTCGCATTTGCCAGATCGACCACAAGGTGAATAGAGACGTTAAAACCGCGATCGCGAGATAAATGTAAAAATACCCAGACCTTTGCCCGTGGCCCAGCCAAACAATCGCCCCCGTAATAATACAGCCAATAATTGTTCCCGTTGCAAAAAGATAGCTATCCATAAATAAGCTCACTCGACCCCGACGTTCCAAAGGGACGAGAGATTGCATGGATTTACGAGCAGATTCGTCAATAGTTAATTGAGCGACTTTAGATAGGGAAAAGCCGCCAATCCCGCCGATCGCTCCGGGGAAGACTATCATGCCAATTGAGGCGATCGCTTGTGCCAAAGGTAAGAGAAAAAAGCTATTTTTTAAGGACAGAAATTCAAGAATGCGACTGGTTAAAAATGCTTGTACAAACCACGCTACTGTAATGAGTCCCAACCGATAAAGACTATAAAATCGTTGATAGCTATAAAAATCGGGAAAACTTTCATTGGAGACGACTAGAAAGCGAAACTCAAAAATCGTCAAACAAATATTAATGGCAATAATTGCAAGGGTGAGATAACGAAATGACAGAACCTCTCGCACAAAACCACCGCCTTCCGTGAGGGTTTCGAGTAGATTGCCAGATTTGCGCTGAGTGGGTCGCAAGAGAAAATCGTTCAATCCCGTTTGTAAAATTCCATAAGCGCTTAAATAGATCGCAACATTCAATAACAGCAATTCTTCAACTTGCAGGCCAAAATAATTGGCAAAGGTCGGGAAAATCGCCGCGATCGCCAGACCGAGAATTTGCCCGGCAAAATTACCCGTAGCAATAATGGGAAATAGGCGTTTGGCTTGGGCTAGGGTTAAAATATCGTTGGCTAAAATCCAAAAAACGAGGGGAAAAAAGAGTAGCTGTTGTTCTGCCAGCAAATACAACAAGGTATAGTTAATGCCGCTCGGCACTTGAAACGCAAACAGCAAGCGCAGAATTAGCAATAACAGGGCGTAAGCAAAACACATCCCTCCCATCAAATTGCGACGGTTAAAGCGATCCACAAATAGGGATTGCACTCCTGCAAGGGCCATAGTCAGCCCCATATCCACCAGCCAAACCAACAAAATGCGATTGGGTCCGACGGTACTCAAAAAACCGCTTACGGCAACAACATCCGAAATTTGTCTGGCTAGAGAATTACTAAACAACAAAACACCCAAAATAAGGACGAGCTTGCTTTCTCCGGATTTGAGGCGAAAAAGACGGCTTAAAAATGCCTTCATGTTAGTAATTGGAGTAAAAGGGCTTTGTGCAAGTGCAAGCGATTTTCCGCTTGTTGGAAGAGACGAGAGCGATCGCCGTCGGCGACGGAGTTGGTAATTTCTTGCTCGCGGTTGGCAGGCAGGCAGTGCAGGACGATGGCGCGATCGGGAGCCGCCGCGAGCAGGCGATCGTTGACCTGATAAGGGGCAAGAATGCGCCCGCGATGTCCGGCTTCGACTTCATCGGTTTTTCCCCGGGAGATCCAAACGTCGGTATAAAGGGCATCGGCAGTTTTTACAGCTCGCTCGGGGTCGTCAACCCGTCGCACGACTCCTTCTCCGGCAAGGGAACGAGCCAGATTGAGACTCTCTTCATCGAGAGTATAAGCCTCGGGGCTGCTAATCGTCAGGGAAAACCCCAATTTAGCCGCCGCAAATAAGAGCGATCGCGCTACGTCTTGGTTGCTGCGTCCGAGGTATGTCACTTCTAAACCCTGCCAGCGACCAAATTCTTCATAAAGCGTCAAAACGTCCGCCATTGCCTGACAGGGATGATTGTATGCAGTTAACCCATTGATAACGGGAATGGGAGACCATTGCGCCAATTCCCGCAGGCTTTGGTAATCATTAACTCGCACGACAATCCCTTGCACGTAATTTCCCAAAGTACGAGCGATATCCGGAATGGATTCCCGCTCTCCCCAGCCGATCTCCTCACCCGATAAATAGAGAGAATTACCGCCAAACTGCCGCATGGCAATTTCAAAACTGACGCGGGTGCGCAAAGAAGCCCGCTCGAACACTAAAGCAAGGTTTTGCCCTTGTAAAACCGAGGCATTCTCCTCCGAACCGGGTTTTTGTTTGAGGGCGAGAGCGCGATAGATGAGTTGGGTTAGCTCCTCCGCCGATCGCTCCAAAAGCGAGAGAAAATGTTGCATATTTGTTATTGGTTGTCTTGGTGCGCGTTCCCTCTCTTGGTCAGCATTCCCTCTCTTGGTCGATTGGATAAGCTGAGGAGACCTCAGCATCCCTCGACCGCTTTCGTCGTCGCGGGGTCGCACCGCTGTTAGTTGTTGGTTGTTGGACACTCAACCAAAGCTCGATTTCTTACTCTCCACTCGTTTCTGGTTCGCTCAGCGCATCCCAGATTCGCGAATTCAACTTTCTGCCCTGTTTGGGGGTGAGATAAGGTCGATAGTACACCTCGCCATTGCGTTCGACTTGTTTGAGCAATCCCCTTGCCAACAGGTCTTTGAGTACCGAACGCAGGGCATCGGGTTCGAGTCCGGCTTGTTGCAAAATTTGCTCGAAGGTACTCGCCCTCTGGCGCAACGTTGACTTTAAAAGATGGCGTTCGGTTTCGGGCAATTCGAGCAGATCGAGTAGATTCAACCCCATCCCGATTTGCCGTTCTTGCCTCGGAATGCCAACAAATTCTTGCTCCTCTACAACTCGAGCGACTATTTTTTGAAATTCTGAAGCATAGGGGGAGTCGCGATCGCTCAAAGCAAAAATATTGTCTTGGCGACGATCGTCCGACAGGCTATCGAGCTTGGGGAGTACTCCCACAACGCTCGTATCATAAGCTAAAGCCACTTGTTCTCCAAACCATGTCAGATCGATATCCGGGGGAACTCGCGCGAGGGATAAAAACGTTTGCGGAATTTCAAGCCGTTTGGCGATATCGAGAGTGACGGCAGTTCCTTGAAAATCGGCCCGCTCCAATCCCAAGAGCAAACAGAGTAAATCGCATAAGGCTAATAGAGGTAGGGTCGTTTCGTTCAGTCCGGGATGAATATCAAGAAAAAGGTAATCGAGATTAAACTCTTCAACAATTTTGTCGAGAAGCGCGCTCAGAATTTTGATGTCGGAAAATTCTGGGCAGTTAATGCGTCCTTGTCTCGATATATCGTGGGAAAACAAGTAGATACTGCCTGTCGTGCTGTTCGTCTGGGGGAGAGACCATATTTTTTTATCAATCTCTTGCCCGATCTCCGCTAATGTTGCTCGCCCTTGCAGATAGTCTCCGAGGTGTTGGGACTTCTGCAAGCCAAAACAGGAGTAAATTCCCGGAAACTGACTCCGATCCATCAGTTCGACATCGGCATCGATCGCGCCGACTCGATAACCCGCCCGAGCGATCGAAACCGTTAGATTAGCAGTGAGCGTAGATTTTCCCGTACCGTGACGAAATGAATGAATCGCGACAATTTTAGGCATGACGCAGTAATGGGGAGGGGGTCGTCACTGCGATCGTATCTCAAAATTGATTATTAGTTATTGGTTATTTGTTATTTGTTATTGGTTGTTGGTTGGTCTCCTCTCTTATTTTTGTCCGCCGGAAAAGACGTAACCGATCCCAAAACGCGCGCCGACTTCCGTTTGCGTGCCGAAAAATCCGGCGCTGAGATTGCTGTACACGACAACGCGATCGCTAACGCGGAAGTCAATTCCAGCCGTTGCCAAGGGCGCAACATTATTATTCAATTCTGAATCTCGGGTGGCGAGAGTCAAACCGCCACCAACGAAGGGATGAATGACGGCGGGTTTAAACGGATCGCTCCCTTGAATATTGATATCGTAGGTCAGGGGCAATAAAAATGTGGTGCTGTCCCCAATCAAGACCGCCGGACGCACTGACAGGTAATCGGTGAGGGCAATTTTGGCATCGATCGCCAAGGAACTTTTCCCTAAATCCGTAACGCCGTTACTGGATAAACCCACGTTGCCTCCCAAACCAATGTAGCTGTGGGGCGGATTGATGTAGCGACGGCGCACGGCTGGATTTTGGGCGAGTTGGGGTTGGGGACGCAAACGATTCTCGACGGATGCGGGTTGGGTTCTTAACTGGTTTGTGGCGGTTGTTTGGCGCGATCGCGCTCTGCGGGAAGTCGATTCGAGTCGGGTATTCGTCCGAGAAAGAACTTTACGCTGGGGTTTGGGGAGAATTTTGGTGCGATCGGGGGGCTGCTGGATGCGGGGCAAGGCAGCCGGTTTGGGGGTTTCCGGGGCGATCGCGTTTTGCGTGGGGGAACTGACTCGGGGCAGGGGTGGTAGGGCGGGTAATCCCCGGGTGCTTTCCTGCGATGAATTAACAGTTCTTTCGGTTTGCGCTTGGCTGGGCAAAGAACTGAGAATCAGAGCCAAAGCCACTAAACCCACGGAAATCCAACGGTGCGTGTCGGTAAATCTATTCACGATCGCTCCTTGCGTGTCTCGAACAAAAAATTTTCGTCTCTATAGAGTTTACAGAAAGTTTGCTATTTTTACCGTCCGATTCCACGATCGGGGCAAATCTAGTAAAGTGGTCACCGAGGATAATCTGTCTGAAATCCTTCCTTTTCTGCGTTACCCAGCACTGGGTTGTGCGGATGTTACCTTTACCCCACAATGAGAAAAAGATTTATCTGGAGAAGTCGAAGATGAGTAGGGGAGCCCGCATTGCTATTGCTATAGCCGCCTTACTTTGTAGCTCTATCTTTTTAATGACTGCCCTCGATCCCGATAGCGGTTTTCCTGCGAGTCCGTCTGTTTTTTATGGATTGGCTGCCTTTTGCGTTATCATCGCGATCGCCTGCGTTTTTCCCAAAAGTCATCCCATTACCTTACGAATTATCGGGACAATGATATTTCTAGCTTATGCTGTCTATGTTGTCGATAGTTTCAATACTGATAATCTCCCTCGTGCCTTAATGGGTTTTATTGTTTGGGGGCTTCCCTCGGGTTACTTGGCACTCATGGGGAAATTTCCCGATTGGGGAGCCGGATCGCAAGCATTCAATCCGAAACAAGACGAGGAGAAGCCTAAGAAAAAGTAAGCGGATTTGGTAGGATAGCGGCTTCGCGAGTTTTACCCCCAATGGGGACGACCTTTCCAAAATACGCCCACAACCGTGCCGATAAATCCGCCTTGAGAGAGTTGTACGAATTCTAAAGGCAGAGGCAACAACGTTTTACAAGCCAGTCCCCCCAACAAGCACAGAATTAAAGCCCATAACCGTGCGGTATTGAGATAGATAGGCTCCGGCCAGCGATCGCACAACGTTACGCCCAAAGCTCCAAATCCCATAGCCGTCGCGAAAGGAAGGAGAGGGCTGAGAGGATTGTTATAAATAATTTCGAGAGCGTCTCTCAGGGGCGTATCGGTGAGAAAGGAGGCAATTAATAACAAGTCGATCGCAAGGGCGATCGCGGTCGTTAGCCCGGCAATTTTAACTAGAAATGTCCACGGTTGTTGCGTGAAACCGCGCCAAGGATCGCCCATGAAAATTCTCCTTCAATTCTTCGTTTTTATTGTCCCTGTATTTAACGGTTTGCTTCCACCAAGCGAGAGGTTAAAAAACGATTCATCCAACCTCTAAGATAGGCTCGATTTGCTTCTTTTTCTTCGAGATCTTCAGTATCCAAAGGATGGGGAGCCAAACCTTTAACGGCTGCTGTCGTTACGCAAAACATGGACTTTTGGAAACTCTGACAAATTTTTACCCGCACGTCATCTTCGTTACGAATTCCCGCTTGATAAACTTGCTGTAAATAATCGGGTAAATAATGGCGCATATCCTGCATTAACAATGTTGGTGGAATTCCCGATCCGCCAATGGGTAGGGGATCCGCGTACAATGCCCCATAAGTAAACATTCCTTGATCGTAGGGAATTTGATAGGCTTGGGCGTTATAAGATACGGTTCCTAAAAAAGGCGTGCCGCGAAAGAAAACGGCTTCGACGTAAGGCACTCCCGTATCCATCAAAAAGGTTAAACCTGCCGATTTTGGCAGGAGATCGTAAACTTTTCCTCCTAACTCTACAGAATAGGTAATGGGTTTAGCTGCATCGGCAACTAAACCATCGAGAATGTGTTGTACGACTTCGGGAATGGATGTAATTTCGCCATTATCGTAGCGATCGCTCAAACTTAGAAAAATATCCGCCATCACCCGCCAAAATTGTCCCAAGCCGCTATAGTAAGCCATCTGTCGCACTTGTTCGAGCCAAAAATTCGGGAAGCCCGCGTGCAATCCTAACATCATGGGATTACCCTTCCATTTAGCCCGAATAGCGCTTTCTGCAAGTTCTTTAAATTCGTTGGTATCGAGGTACTCATCCAAACCACCACCCCCGTGCCACAGCATCGCTTTCATGCAATATTCTGCATATTCGTAGTTAATGCGATCGTGCCACCAATAGCGCAACAATTTGGGAAAGGTAATCTTGCCATTAAAATATTTAAAAAATGGAAACAAGACCAAGAATTGATTTTCGGCAATGTAGATGAGATTATGGGAATAAGCATCTAAAATCACTCCGTAACTTTTGAGAACGCCCACAACTTCGATCAGATTTTCTGGCGTATCTTTGAGAAGTGCTTGCCCGGTTTCTAAGCGATGAATATATTCATCAAGGGGATGTTGTTTTTCTTTCTGTGCGGCACTAACCATGTTTTTAAAGAGAATAGGGAGACAAGGGAGAAAATAATTAACCAATCGGAACGATTTGCGGTTCGATCGCTTCTGTTTCTTCTATTTGTATCGATTGTAATGTGGAACCGATCAAAGCACTAGTTTGTGCTTCACTCCAGCGAACGACCCAAGCGGGTTGAATGCCAAAGAGAAAAATTAAAACTGTTAATGCCAATGCGGGAATTTGTTCGTTTAAGGCAACGGGAGAAAGTTGGGAGAATTGAGCGGATAGACGACCGAAAAAGACACGATTGATCGTGAGAAGGAAATACACGGCGGTCAATCCCGTGCCGATAATACATATTATTGTTGGAATCGTAAAAATGGGAAATGCACCGCGAAAAACCAAAAATTCAGCAATAAATCCCACCATTCCAGGTATTCCCGCACTTGCCATCACGCCCAAAATCATTAAACTTCCCGTCAGGGGCAATCCTCTTTCTGGGTTTAATAAACCGCGCAGAATATTAATATCGCGAGTCCCCGTTTTCTTATAAACAACGCCAACTAAGGCGAAGAGTAAAGCCGAAATCAAACCGTGACTGACCATTTGGAATTCTGCGGCAATTAAACTCAACGGTGTTGCTGCTGCTGCTGCCAATAAAATATAAGCCATGTGGGCAATTGAAGAATAGGCAACCACTTTTTTCATATCCTGTTGCGCGATCGCGGTAAAGGCTCCGTACAAGGCACTAATTGCCGCTAAAATTGCCAGCCAAGGTGCGAGAACAACCCATGCTTCGAAGAATAAACCTACGCCAAAACGCAACAATCCATAAGTTCCCAGTTTCAACAATACCCCTGCTAACAATACCGAAATTGGTGTAGAGGCTTCCACATGAGCATCGGGAAGCCAAGTATGAAAGGGAAAAATGGGAATCTTAATAAACAAGCCGATCAGGAGCATTCCTAATAAGATTAATTGCAATTCGAGGGGGAGAGATTGATGCTGTAAGGGTTCGTAATCGAAGGTTGACGCACCGCTAAACCAAACCAAACCGAGAAAGGATGCTAATACTAAAATGCCTGAAAGTGCAGTATAAATCAGGAATTTCATGGCAGCATAGCCCCGTCTTACTCCTCCCCAAATGGCAATTAAGAAATAGAGGGGGACGATCTCCAGTTCGTAGAAGAGGAAGAATAATAATAAATCTTGTGCTAAAAATGCGCCTGCTGCTCCAGCACTCAAGAGAAATATCATAGAGTAATAAAGGCGGGGTCTTTCTTTGTCGCGATCGCTAATCCAAATGGCAACGACAGTTAAAAAGCTATTCAGAAAAATAAGCGGGAAGGATAATCCATCTAAACCGAGATGATAGTTAAATCCCAACCAATCGATCCAAGGAATATATTCGGAAAATTGCGGATGAGTTTGCAGGGGATCGAATTGCGTTCCCAACCACAATGTCCAAAGCAAAAGGAGAGCCGCGATCGCTAAGGCAACACGACGACATTGCAACGAACCCCAACTTTTCGGAAGCAAGGCGATCGCAATGGCACTGATAATCGGAATCCAAATTAAAATACTTAACATTTAGTTATTGGTTATTAGTTATTGGTTACTTGCACTGTACTTCGATATACTTCGGCATAGCTCAGTACAAGTGCTCAGCAGCCGCGAAGTCGAAGTGTTAGTTACATTCCGGCTCCCTCTCTTGGGAGGGGGTTGGGGGGTCGGTCAAGAGTGGGTTGTTTATTCCCCCAGAAGTCAAAATTTTTAATTCAGAGTCGCGAAATATTCTCGGAAGGGATAAGATAAAATTCCCAACAGTTTAGCCGTATCTCGAATGTAATATTCGCGTAGATCGATACAGGCGCGATCGCCATCCAAGCGTAGAAATTGCCAAAGCGTGCCCGTTGTGACCGTGCCATAAATTGGTAGATTGATATTATCTTTGGCATTAAATCGCTGTGCCGCGATCGCTTCTGCCATACACTGTGCCAAACCGCCTTTAATATTTTCATTCTTGGCTTCGACTAGGGTAATGACCGGGCGGCGAATTTCATAAATTTCCCGCGAGGCGGTTAAAATGAAATCGCAATAACCCGTCAATCCCGACTCCGGCTCGACATTAAATTCCGAACCGGAAAAAAAGCCGACTTCATTTTGAAATATTTCTCGAATTTCCAATAAAGCGGGGGCAATTAATAACTCAGAGCGTGCTTTTTCGGTGTTAATGGCATTCGCAAGGGGAATATTTCGTTCTAAAGCGTGTTGGAGAAAGTCGCTGACATTAACTGGAGGAATATCCACAAACAAACTCTGCCGCTCTTCAACATTCAAGTTAAAGCGATCGCGCACCTCCGCAATTGTTTTAAACTCGCTGTAAGGCATGATAAATCCTCCAATCGGTTTAAATATACGCTTCAACATTGCTGAAATTCCCGATCGCCGATAACCAATAATCGACAACGAAAGACCACTGACCGCTAAACACTAGCCAAAAGAGCAAGGCAACGCCGATTAAAATGGTGAGCAAATAAAATTGAGATTGACCGGAAACATTATATTTCAATGTATTGCCGCCAAAGATGGCCGCTAAACCCACTAAATTTACCGCTCCATCGACAATATAGCGATCGAACCAAGCCATAAATTTAGAAGATAAACTCACAGCACCCACTACCGTCATCTCATAAACTCGCTCGATATAGAAATCGTAGGCAAATAAATCTTGGAAAAAGCGCAGATATTTTTGCGTAGGTCGCGACCAAGCTCGCCGGAGTTCGATTTTAAACCCGATAAAACAACCAACTAAACCAGAGGTAACTAAAAGTGGTACGGCACTACGATAGAGTAATAAGCCAGAGTTATCGAGAGGGGTTGTCAAACTCAACCACAGATCCCACTGTAGGGGAGCGAGAGAAGCCAATAAGGTTATTACGGTTAAGATAACCATCGGTAGAGCCATTGCCCAAGGCACTTCTGGCGCTCGGCGGGTTTTGGGTTGTTCTGCTCCCAAAAAGACAAGGCGAAAAACCCGCGTGAGGTTAATTGCACTTAAAGCATTGGCAAATAAAACGATCGCCAGCAACCAAATGGGGATTTCCCATGCTCCGCTAAACCAGCGCTGCATTGTCCAAAACATTCCCAAGGGTAAAATCGCTAAACTTCCGGCGGCACCCACCACAAATGCAATGGTTGTCGCGGGCATTTTGCTCCACAATCCTCCCATTTCCGTAATCGTTTGCGAGCTAGTGGTGAGGATAACAGAACCGGTACTCATAAACATTAAGGCTTTGGCGATCGCATGGACGAAGAGCAATAAGAACGCAATATCAACCTGTCCCAGTCCTACGGCAATAAACACCAAACCCAAGTAAGCACTGGTGGAATGAGAAAGGGTGCGCTTAATATCGATTTGCGCGATCGCCATCAAAGAAGTCCCGATCGCCGTCACCGATCCCAATAAAATCAGAGCATCTGAGGAAACAGGGGAGAGGGTGAAAACGGGTTGCAGTTTAATCAGCACGTAAGCCCCCGCCGAGACAACGATGGAATTCCGCATAATTCCCGCCGGGTTGGGACCCTCCATCGCTTCATCCAGCCAAAGATTGAGAGGAAATTGAGCGCATTTTCCCGTCGGTCCGGCAATGAGGGATAGTCCCAACAAAGCCGCCGCGAGGGGAGGGAGGGATGAAGTATCCGCCCAAGTGGCCAAATCGCTAAAATCCAATCCTTCTCCGTAACTCGAAAGGGCAACAATACCCATGAGCAGAAGAATATCCCCCACCCGCTTCGTTAAGAAAGCATCTCGTGCAGCCGTTACTACAAGGGGCTGGGCGTACCAAAATCCAACCAATAAATAGGAAGATAGGGTCAGCATCTCTAATAAGCCATAGCTTAATAAAAGAGAATCGCTGAGGGCAATCCCGCTCAAAGCTGCCTCAAAAAAGCCCATCAGCCCGTAAAATCGGGCCAGAGACCAGTCTTTCTCCATGTAACCGAGAGCATAGAGTTGAGCCAGCAAATTAATGCCCCCCACCAGCTCTAATGCTCCCAAACTGACTCGAGAGAGTTCGATGGTGAGGGAGAGATCGAGATCTGCAACCCTCAGCCAATGAAAGACTAATTGTTCTGCTGGCTGATTCCCAATTGCACCAAAGGCAATGGAAGTATGAATAAAAGCCAACAGTGTTACGAATAAGTTTAAATAAGCTGCTGGTCTAGGTCCCGTTCGTCGGATAATACCCACTGACCAAGGAAGGCTTAAAATTGCGCCGATTAAGCCATAGAACGGAATAAACCAAGCACTTGCCAAGAAAAAATCGGCCATCGTTACAACCTAAAACAAGAGATTTTATCTACAGATTCGCCCAAAAATTTTTAAAAGATAGACCATAAAAATTCTGCTCGAGCAAACATATCGTGACATTCTCGCGAGTTTGTTCGAGGGGGGATTTTTCTCATCAGTTCTCGGCTGAGAACAACTGAAAATCCGGCCGAGGCTGCATTTTATTGGGATGGGGAAAATTCGACAATCTCCCGCGCTTCTTGGGATTCAGAACATCTCTTTACGGTTTTGCGAGTGCCGACTCAGCGATCGCGCTGCCTTGGAAAATTTTGTTAGTCCGCTCCGAGACAGATTCTCCCTGTCTGGAAAGAGCGTCTTAATCGTCAAGATAAAGAAATTATAAAACATTGCGACCCTCCCCGCAAAGTTAAGCGCGAGATCCCGGTCTCGATCGCCCCTGCCGCAATACATTACAATTTATTAACCAAAAGATTTAAAAAAATCATAAAGATTTATATTGTCAAAGGTACATGCGGTTTCCTATGCTTTTCTTTAGGTGAAAGATGAAGCCGGACTCGTCCAAAAAATATTTCCCAAAACTCGTGCAAGAGTCTGGCACGCGGCGGGGAAATTGACGAAAACAAGGAACGACGCGATCGGATGCGAATTCAAATTCGAATGCTGATGTGAGATTGAAGATTGGAATGAGGCTTGTCTGCATTCCTGACTATTCTTGTGGAATTCTGCCAAAAATAGCGATCGCTATTTTTGATGTCGTCTTTTGATGTCATCCGAGGATATCGTTTGTAACTTGTGCGTCCGCGAACTAGAACCCCTAAATTTATTGTTGTTTTGTTTGCTCGCTAGGAGTTTGAAATATGCCAATTGCAGTAGGAATGATTGAAACCCTTGGTTTCCCAGCCGTTGTAGAAGCTGCTGACGCAATGGTGAAAGCCGCTCGCGTTACGCTCGTCGGTTACGAAAAAATCGGTTCCGGGCGAGTTACCGTAATCGTGCGCGGAGACGTTTCGGAAGTTCAAGCCTCGGTTTCTGCGGGAACGGATGCCGCCAATCGCGTTAACGGCGGTCAGGTTCTTTCCACGCACATTATCGCTCGTCCCCACGAAAACCTCGAATACGTTCTCCCCATTCGCTACACCGAAGAAGTAGAGCAGTTCCGAACTTATTAGTTGGGAGATAGCCGAAGTCTCTTCCCCTAGCTCCGTTCGCCGAGCGATAGATCTCATGATGACGATCTCATTTTTTGATTATTAACTTTTTGGAGTATTTAAGAAAACTCATGTCAATTGCAGTGGGAATGATTGAAACCCTTGGTTTCCCAGCCGTTGTAGAAGCTGCTGACGCAATGGTGAAAGCCGCTCGCGTTACTCTTGTCGGTTACGAAAAGATCGGTACCGGACGAGTCACGGTTATCGTTCGCGGTGATGTTTCCGAAGTCCAAGCCTCCGTTGCTGCGGGCATGGAAAACGTCAAGCGCGTGAATGGCGGTCAAGTTCTTTCGACTCACATTATCGCCCGCCCCCACGAAAACCTCGAATACGTTCTCCCCATTCGCTATACCGAAGCTGTAGAGCAGTTCCGGGAGAGCGTTAATCCCGTCCTGAGACGATAAATCGGGATTTAAGGTCGAGATGCAAATCGCTCGAGTTTGCGGTACGGTAGTCAGCACCCAAAAATTGCCAAGCATGACGGGGAAAAAATTGCTCATGCTGCAACTCATCGATCGCGAAGGAAAAGATCTACCCCAATACGAGGTCGCGGTCGATAACGTGGGTGCGGGAATAGGGGAGTGGGTATTGGTCAGCCGCCGCGCGATCGCCCCCGATCCGCAAGGAGACGAGCGCCCTCCTATCGATGCACTGGTGGTCGGTATTATCGATACCGTATCGGTAGAAGATGGCTTGCTCTATAGCAAAAGAGACGAATCCCGCTATCGATTGGGCGGTCGGTAGAGATAAATTTAGAGATAAATTCTCTACCGCAGACAAATATGAAAAGAAGTGACATCAAAGGAGATGTAACATGGTAGTCCGCAAGCGGGCGGCTCCCCCTACCCCTTGGTCGAGAGACTTAGCAGAGCCGAATATTGACAAAACAGCCTTCGTTCATTCTTTCTCCAATATTATTGGAGATGTTCGTGTAGGTTCTAACGTATTAATTGCGCCGGGAACATCCATTCGTGCCGATGAAGGCTTTCCCTTTTTTATTGGCGACCATACCAATATTCAAGATGGGGTAGTCATTCACGGCTTAGAGAAAGGCCGGGTCATTGGCGACGATGGCAAAAGTTATTCGGCTTGGATCGGTAAAAATACCTGTATTACTCACATGGCCTTGGTTCACGGGCCGGTTTATGTGGGAGATGAATGTTTTATCGGTTTTCGTTCGACGGTTTTTAATGCTCGCGTGGGCCATGGCTGCGTCATCATGATGCACGCCCTGATTCAAGATGTGGAAATTCCCCCGGGCAAATACGTGCCGTCAGGGGCGGTGATTACCCATCAGCAACAAGCCGATCGCTTACCTGACGTTCAAGAGGCAGATCGCGCTTTTGCTCACCACGTTGTGGAAGTGAACGAAGCCCTCAGAGTGGGATATCGTTGCGCCGAAGATCCCAAGTGCATGATTCCCCTTCGCAGTGAAAATGAAGCGCCCATTGACAGTAACGGTCACAGTAACGGTCATAATGGCGCGATTGAAGTTGAATATCCATCGTTTACAGAAATTATGTTAAGTCCGGAAACAGTCGAACAGGTGCGATCGCTCCTGAGACAGGGTTACAAAATTAGTGCGGAACACGCCGATAAGCGTCGCTATCGTTCCAAATCTTGGCTGACTTGCGAAGGGATTGACGGATCGACCGAAAGTCAGGTTCTGCAAGCTCTCGAAGCACGTTTAGCAGAACACGAGGGCGAATACGTTCGCTTAATTGGAGTCGATCCCCAAGCTAAACGGCGTGTTCTCGAAGCGATCGTACAGCGTCCCGATGGTACGCCCGCCCGCACTCGCAGTGCAAAAGTGGTACGCCCGCGCTCTTCGGGAAATTCGGTTGGTAGTGCTCCCCGCTATGGCAGCAGCAATAGTGGCGGTTTAAGTGCAGAAGTAAAAGAGCTAGTGCGCTCTTTACTGCGTCAAGGTTGCAAATTAGGCACGGAACACGCCGACAGCCGCCGCTTTAAAACCAAATCTTGGTTAACCTGCCCGCAAATTCAATCGACTCACGAAGCATCGATTTTTGCAGAATTGGAAAATTGCCTGCAAGAACACGCTGGCGAGTACATCCGCTTGATCGGCATCGATGCCAATGCCAAGCGGCGCGTCTCGGAAACGATTATTCAACGTCCCAACGGTCAAGCCAAAGTCGGGGCATCGGGAAGTTATGCCGCACCTTCTGCCTCCTACAATGGTGGCAGTGTTGCAAGCAGTGGTTTGAGTGCGGAAGCCGTCGAAGCCGTGCGCTCTGTGTTGCGTCAAGGTTGCAAAATTGGCGTAGAACACGCTGACAAGCGCCGTTTTAAAACTAAATATTGGTTGACCTACTCCGGCATTGACGGAACGAACGAAGGACAACTCATCGCTCAAATTGAGGCTTGTTTGGCAGAATGTGCGGGAGAATACGTGCGTTTAATCGGAGTCGATGCCCAAGCCAGACGGCGGGTTTCCGAAACCATTATTCAACGTCCGGGAGATGCTCCAATTGCTGCGACCAATGGTTCTGCACCTGCTGCGAGTTATAGCTACAGTTCCAACGGTTCGAGCAATGGCTCGTATAATGGCTCGCACAATGGTTCGAGTAACGGACGAGTCAGCTACAGCAGTTTAGAGTCCGATCTACAAGAGCAAGTCCGCTCTTTGTTGCGTCAAGGCTATCGCATCGGTACAGAACACGCCGATAAGCGACACTTCCGCGCTAAATCTTGGCAGCCTTGCTCCCCCATTGAATCCCAGCAAGAAGGGGAAGTTTTCTCGCACTTGCAAGATTGTTTGAGCGAGCATAATGGCGAATACGTGCGTTTATTGGGGATTGATTCTCAAGCCAAACGACGGGTTCTCGAAAAAATCATCCAAAGACCGTAGGCATATGAGGGGAAAAAGTTGCTTTTTCCCCATTGCTTTTTCTCCTCATCTTTCATCCTCTGTCCGTCATCCTGTCAACTTAAATTCAAAATTGTGACAATTTTTGAATTTTGAATTTTGAACTTTGAATTGAATGTCTTTGCAACCTTTGCAACTCGCCAATATTCCCAACGTTCGCATTGTGGGAGAAGTGAAAATCCATCCTAGTGCGGCGATCGCCCCCGGTGCGATTTTACAAGCGGCCCCCAATAGCCAAATTAACATTGCTGCCGGGGCTTGCGTGGGTATGGGAGCGATTCTCAATGCTTACGGCGGCGCGATCGAATTGGAAGCGGGAGTGAGTTTGGGGGCGGGGGTTTTAATTGTGGGTTGCAGCAAAATTGGAGCAAATACTTGCATTGGCGGTGCAACAACGATTTATAACGCCGATCTCGATGCTTTACAAGTCATTCCAGCCGGTTCGGTCATTGGCGATCCGTCCCGTCGCGTTGAATTAATTTCCGAGCCAGAAAAGTCTTTACCGATATCAGAATCCGCCTCATCCGAACAGAGCAACGAACAATCCGAAAAATCCGAGGAAATCGCCGAATCTCCAACAGATTTGGAGATCGACGATCCTTGGACATCGGCAGAAGAAGAGATGGCAGAACTTGCCGCCGAAACAGCGATCGAAACGCCAATCGAAATTCCAGCAGCAGAAGTGCAAAAACCATCTGGAGTGCCAGTTTTTGGCAAAGTCTATGTCAATCAACTCCTATTGACGCTTTTTCCCGAAAGAAAAATTAATGACTTCCAACAAGATGAAGGGTAAAGGATAAGAAAAGTCGTGTTAATTTTCACCTCTTTCTCGATAGTCAATCCTCTCAAACCCTCGAATTCTCAATAATAAAAC
>JBCCVR010000076.1:0-30528 GCA_039194995.1 Cyanobacteria bacterium P01_E01_bin.42
CAGAGGGAGTATAGACTTGCAAGGCTAACTCATAAGCGGCAATTGCTTTTTCGAGATTATCGGCTTTTTCTCCTCTGATTCGGTCATTGTAAGCTGCCCCAAGGTTGTTTTGCGTCATTACCCATTGTTCGGGAAATGCAGAGGGAGTATAGACTTGCAAGGCTAACTCATAAGCGGCAATCGCTTTTTCGAGATTATCGGCTCTTTCTCCTCTGATTCGGTTACGGTAGGCAACTCCAAAGCTATTTTGCGTCATTGCCCATTTTTTGGGAAATGCAGAGTGATCAAATACTTTTAGAGCTTGTTCGTAAGCTGTAATACTGACTTCTAGATTGAGTTGGCGATCGCCTCTAGGAAACTTCTGTAAGAAATTTCCAAAATTAACAAATAATCCTGCAATATTTTGCTGTTTCTTTGATGTTTCACCTTTTATTAATTGATCGAATGTACAAGGTAAAGCCTCCAAAATCGACTCATCTAACTTTGCTTCAACCAACTGATAGACCTTAGTTGAATTTTCGCCATATTTTTCAATACGCTCTTGAAACGCCAGTATAAAATCTCGCGTTGGTCTGGTCGGTATTTCCTTTTTCTTGCCAAATCCTTTTTTCTGTGTTTTCTTCTTTGCCATAACCTTTATCAATTCAAAATTCAAAATTATCAATTCAAAAAATGGTCGATTTGCCTCTCATCAATGTTTTTTTGTTCGGAAATAATTAGATTTGGTGCGATCTCTTGTTCGAGGTTGGTTTCATATATCAAGATCCGCCGGGGAATCAAATTCCCCGTCTCATACAAGAAGTCCTCTCAAGAGGACTATGCTCATAAATTTAAGGGAAAATCTCGCGATTACAATCTATTTTAATGGATTTTGCATATGAGGCAGCGCTTGGGGGATGCGGAGGTTTCCTCAGCTTATCCAACCAAGTAAGAAGGGATTTTGAATCCCTGACGGATCGACGATAAAGGAAAACCCTCTCAACTCGACAAGCGATCGCATCATTCACCCCTCATCAATACCATTGTTTCAAAAACCGTCAAATTCGGCGCGATCGCTCTCCTCTAGGATATCTACAATGCTATGCTAATGTTCTCTAAGCGATCGCGATCGCGCATCCTGAGATTGAAAAATAGAAATACAGCCGCTAGATTTACAAAATCATTTAACAAGTGAAGGGAAAAGTCCTTTTATAGAATGGCTCGACTCTCTACGCGATCGCAAAGCCAGTGCTATAATCAAAGCACGCTTAAAGCGAGTCGAACAAGGGAATTTAGGTGATTACAGATCGGTTGGAGATGGTGTGTTTGAACTCAGAATTCAATTTGGAGCAGGCTATCGAATTTATTTTGCTCGAGTGGGAGCAACAATTATTTTACTTCTTTGTGCTGGTGACAAAAGCAGTCAAAATCGCGATATTCTAACTGCTAAAGAATATTGGAACAATTATCGGAGTCAAATCGATGAAACCAAAAACTAAAAGCTATCGAGAATATTTAATCGAATCTCTGAAAGATCCCCAAGAAGCAGCCTTATATCTTTGGGCAATTTTACAAGAAGAAAATCCCGAACCCGAATTGTTAATTTCTACTTTGCAAGATGTTGCTGAAGCAAGAGGAAAATCAAAAATGTCTCCCCAAAACTTTGAATTACACGCCAAAAAATTAGAGCAATTGCAAGCAAAAAAATTAACTGAAGTGATTCCTGCTTTAGTGAGTTGGTTGAAAGAACTCGATTTAACTCTAACGGTAGTTAGCGATCGCGACGAAATACCCCTCGTCGAACCTGTCATCCAATCTTCAGAAATTTCAGTTAAAAATTAAAGGATAACTTATGAATCTAGAGCAACAACTCAGTATAACAGAAATCCCCATCGCCTCCCCCGAATTCAAATCGGGATTTGTGGGTATTGTCGGGCGACCAAATGTCGGAAAATCCACCTTAATGAATCAATTAATCGGGCAAAAAGTTGCCATTGTTTCCCCCATCGCTCAAACCACCCGCAACCGCTTGCAAGGCATTTTAACCACACCCGCAGCACAAATTATTTTTGTCGATACTCCCGGTATTCACAAACCCCATCACGAACTGGGAAAAGTGCTGGTAAAAAATGCAAAAATGGCAATTGAAGCCGTAGATGTCGTTTTATTTGTCGTCGATAGTTCCACCGTTGCGGGGGGAGGCGATCGCTATATTGCCTCGTTACTCAAAAATAGTAAAACGCCAATTATCATCGGTCTGAATAAAAGCGATCGCGCCACCCAAAATCATGATGAAAGTTACGCAGAATTACGAGAGGAAAAAGCGTGGGAAATGGCTAAATTTTCGGCTTTAACTGGAGATGGACTGGATAATCTACAACAACAAATTATCGCAAAATTAGAAACGGGGCCGTATTATTATCCGCCCGATTTTGTTACCGATCGCCCGGAACGTTTTATCATGGGGGAACTCATTCGCGAGCAAATTCTATTGCTCACCCGAGAAGAAATTCCTCATTCCGTCGCCGTCACCATTGAAAAGGTTCTCGAAGAAGAAAATATTACCCGCATTTTTGCCACCATTAGCGTCGAACGCAAATCCCAAAAAGGAATTTTAATTGGGAAAGGAGGCGGAATGTTGAAAGCGATCGGCACTGCTGCGAGAGAGCAAATTCAAAAGCTCATTTTAGGGAAAGTCTATCTAGAAATCTTCGTCAAAATCAAACCCAAATGGCGACAATCTCGCCTACAATTAGCAGAACTGGGCTATCAAGTCGAAAAATAAATGCTAGATCTGTAAAGGAATTCAGCAATCTAAATTGTGGGTTAAATATCCTGCAAGTTTCAATCCTCCCCCAGTCCGATCGCTTCAGCACAAAACTGGGTTGGGTTGACTGATGAAAAAGAAAATGGCATGATTTCAAGATATATAAAGTATTTGTAAATATTCGCGATCGTCTTTCGATCGCTTCTCTATCTCGACTGAATCTATGTTGTTCGTTCCCCATCTCAAGCGTAGAGGGCATCTCGATAATTTGCACTTTACCCTCTGCCTCATAGGATCGCGCCAAATTGTTCCCGATGACGACTGGGGGACTAGCGGTTGGAGTATTCTTGCACCCAACTTAACGATTTACGGTTTTGATGCTGATGCAAAAGCCTGTGCGATCGCCAATCAAAACTTTGCTCGCAGCCCAAAAAACTGGACGGAAATCCACGTTCCTATTGCACTGTGGGATAATGAAGGCATCCAAACTCTTCACCTCACCGAGCCTCCTGGTTGCAGTTCTCTTTTCCCTCTCGAAACTTTACAAGTCGAACGTTTTCTAGAATATCTTTTTGACGGGCCTTTTCCCAGAGAAACCATTCAAGTTGAAACAACAACGCTCGATCGATTCTGTCAAATGCAAGGCATTAAGAGCATTGATTTTCTCCACCTCGACGTGCAAGGAGGAGAACTGAATGTACTCGATGGGGCGCGAAAAATGTTTCAAACAGGAATTTTAGGGGTAATGACAGAAGTCAATTTTCTACCGCTTTATCGTCAACAGCCCTTATTTGGCGACATCGATCGCTTTCTGAACCAGCAAGGTTTTTCACTCTTCAATTTTAATCTGCCCGAAGGCGGAAAGGTAAATTGGCAAAACAGTACTTGTTTGGAAGAATTGCGAACTCAGCGCTTAGTCTGGTCGGATGCCTACTATTTTCAAGATTTACTTGCCCCGACGAGACAAAGTTCGGCCCCGCCTCAACAATTAATGAAATTAGCCTGCCTTGCAGATATGCTCGGGTTTATGGATTACGCACTAGAAGTTTTGCTCTTCTTAACCCAAAACTATGCAAGTGACCCAGCTTACAATACTGCTAACGTAATTCTTGAAAGTTTGATCGATCTGCCTCATTTAGCCAAGCGAGGAATTACTCAACTCGCTGCTATTCGCTCCATTATAGATTATGCAGATTCAGAAGTCATTACTTCGGTCGAACAAGCCAGTAAATCCCTAGAAAGTATTGTGCTTCCTTTACAACTGCGGGAGTTTAATATACTACTAATTCCGGATTGGTCAATTGATGAGGAAATATTAGGGTTAAAATTTGTTGAGATCTTTAATCGGCTACTTTCCTATCATCGTGTTTGTAACCAGATATCGCTTGTATTCTACGCTGATAATATCGAACGAGAGCAAGCAGAAATGATATTATCCTATGTTTCATTGATAGTAATGGAAAATATCAACATTCCAATTGAGCAGGCGTTAGACTATACCATTGTTGGAGATGTCACTGAAGAACAGTGGCAAGAAATCATTACCCATCTCAATGCCTATATAAAGTTCCAATATGGCGATCGCTCAAAAATCGAACGTCTTGGCATTAGTCATCTACATGAAATCTCTTTATGATGAGAGTTTATTTTCGTATCTAGCAGCCAGCCTAGCATATCAAGCTAAACATTAAAACGGAACAATAATACATCTCCTTCCTTAACAATATACTCCTTTCCTTCACTGCGAACTAAGCCCTTTTCTTTCGCCGCCGTCATCGATCCCAAAGTCACGAGGTCATTATAACTCACGGTTTCCGCCCGAATAAAACCCCGTTCGAAATCGGTATGAATGACCCCAGCAGCTTGGGGAGCCGTCATGCCGGAAATAATCGTCCAAGCACGAGTTTCTTGTTCCCCCGTCGTTAAATAAGTCCGCAATCCCAACAGATCGTAAGTGGCGCGAATTAAGGATTTTAATCCCCCTTCTTCCACCCCTAAAGCCTCTAAAAAATCCTTGCTATCTTCATCGGAAAGTTCGATTAATTCCGATTCGACCTGCGCCGAAACCACGACCACTTTCGCATTATCTTTAACTGCCAATTTTTCGACTTCCTTCACCCAATCATTCCCGGTTACGAGGTCGTCTTCGGAAACATTAGTGGCATAAATAATCGGTTTTAAAGTTAATAAACCCAACTGTTTGATGAGTTCTTTTTCTTCTTCATCTAACCCCACTTGACGCGCCATTTTGCCATCATCGAGAGCCGTTTTTAACCGTTCCAAAACTTCGAGTTCTGCCTGTGCGTCCTTATTCGTTCGTGCTTGCTTGCGAACGCGATCGCACCGCCGTTCCACCTGTGCCAAATCTGCCAACCCCAATTCTAAATCGATGGTTTCGATATCTCGGATCGGATCCACAGAACCGGCGACGTGAATGATATCTTCGCTATCAAAACAGCGCACCACGTGAACGATCGCATCGACTTCGCGAATATTAGCTAAAAATTGATTGCCCAAACCTTCCCCTTGACTCGCCCCTTTCACTAGTCCGGCGATATCGACAAACTCGATGCGAGTCGGGACGATCTGTTTGGACTTCGAGAGTTTCGCCAAAACGTCCAAGCGTTCGTCAGGCACCGCAACCACCCCGACATTGGGTTCGATGGTACAAAAAGGAAAATTCGCCGCGTCTGCCTTAGCATTGGCGACAAGGGCGTTAAAGAGGGTTGATTTGCCAACGTTGGGCAATCCGACGATTCCGGCTTTGAGCATGGGAGGCGATCGCTAAAATAATGTACCGATTCTCTACGATAACAGGGAAGTGCCGAGAAGCGTCAAGAGCTTAACCTCTCGCTTTTAGGCAGAGGAGAACGTCAAGCAGCACTATTTCAGTCAATATACTGTTGGCATCGTTCTAAATAATAGCGGGCGGGGCGATCGCCCGGGCAACTTTCCCAGCATTCTCGAAATAGCCGTGCGGCTTCGCTAAAGGCTTGTTGGTGAAAGAGAATTGCTCCTGCTTCAAATGCTTCTTTCGAGGCATTTTTTGCGTCTCGCACCTCTGGCGGATCCGCAGAAAATACCTCGAATAAACTTACTGCTTTGGCTTTCCCTTTCGCCGTCACTCGTTCGATAAAACGGAAGTCGTAGTCACTAGAATTTTTTAACTCTAGAAAAGTTGGATAAGTGATTAAAAGAGGAATGCCGTAGGTTTTAGTTAATCCTTCCACCCGCGAGGATAAATTGACCGCATCCCCGATCGCGGTGCCATCCATGCGATCGGCTCCTCCGACCATTCCTAACATTAACCGTCCCGTATGCAAGCCGATCCCGATACGCAGGGGTATGCGATCGGTTTCGCGGCGAATTTTATTGTAGATTTTTAACTCTTCCAACATAGCGATCGCCGCTTGCAAGGCATCATCGGGACTATTGCTAAAAAGTGCCATAATCGCATCGCCGATATATTTATCGATAAAGCCGCCATACTGTTGAATTAGAGGTTCCATTCGCCCCAGATAATTATTGATAAAGGTAAAATTTTCCTTGGGAGTCATCTGTTCGGAAATAGTGGTAAAATCGCGAATATCTGAAAATAAAACCGTCATTTCTCGTTCCACGCGATCGCCCAATTCCACATCGATAATGCTCTGTTTTTCTAACAGTCCGAGGAACTGTTCGGGGACAAAACGCTTAGAGGCATCATACAATTGTTGGATTTGTTGTTTGCTGGCTTTGAGGCGATCGTAGAGTTGGGCATTACTAATCGCGATCGCGGCTTGTCCGGCTAAGATTTGTACGCTTTCGACTCGCTTTTTCGTGAAAGCACCAAGCGTCAGATTATTCTCTAAATAAGCAATACCTTGGAGTTGACCTTGATTGATAAAAGGAACGCAAGCCAAAGAATGGCATTGATTTTGTTGAATGTAGGGATCGCCAGTAAAGGAATTAGGTTGGGTTGCATCGTCTAAAAATACGGCTTCGCGGGTGCGAGCAACATTACGGACGATACTAACGGGAATTGTGGGGAATTCTTCGAGGGGGGTTGAAAGCAAAACGATCTCTTTTGTGGTCTCGATTTCTTGGATAGCAGCGACGGTTAAATACTCCTCATTGGCTAAGAGTAAAATCCCTCTTTGCGCTCCGGCATTTTCGACGAGAATTTTCATTAAAGCCGAGAGTAAGCGATCGAGGAGTATTTCACTGGAAATGGCGCGAGTGGCTTTGAATACTGAAGTAATATCGAGACTTTCTCGGCTTTGGGAATCACTTCGAGTTAGGGTTTTCGTTATTTTTTGTTGGAGCGATCGGGTGGTTTGTGGCGTTACTTCAACCAGCAGATGAGGATATTTTTCTTCAAGATATTTGACTTTCGCCGTTGCTCCCCAACGTTGATAGCAGTAATGCGCTTCTTTTACATATAAGTTGGCAATTTTCTCTTTGCCCCAATGGAGATAAAATTTAGCGGCCAGTTCGTTCGCGAGGCTCTCTTCTTGGATATATTTGTTCTCTTTTGCAAGGGCGATCGCGCGATCGTAAAAATCCATTGCTTTGGTCTTTTTTCCTAAAACTCGATAATATTCTGCCTCGACGAGATAGAATTTATGTAAATGATTCATCGGGGCAGACTTTGCCCATTTCTCGATCTTCTTTTGATTTTCTTCTATTTCTTTGAGAGTATTTTTCTGGTTTCTTCTAAGATCGGCTAACCGAATCAAAGAATCATAAAAATAAAAAATTAAAACTAGAATAGTTCCTTCTGATTCTTCTAAATATTGTTTGGCTGAATTGATTGTAGCTTTTGCAGTTTCAAACCTTTCAAACAAATAATCTCGTATGCTTTTAAAAATCAATGTCTCAAACAGAAAAACAGGATTGTTCTGAAAAAAGGAGAGAAATAAAGCATCATTAATTTCTGCACCATTCCAATGATAGGAAATATCGAAGCCTTCCCGTAAAATTAAAATATTTTGCCAATACATTAAGGTATTTTGCAGCGAGATTTTTTGATCGATCGCCTCGAGTATTTCTCGATGATGCTTGATTTCTTTCTCGATTTCAGAAAGCTCGCAACCGCTAAAATAAAGATGGATGCAATAAGCATTACTAATATAACCACAATAATGCAAATCTCCGACCTCCAAACCCAAAGCAAAGCCTTGCTGTAATGGAGAAAGCGTTTCTCGTAAATGTTTTGTCCAAGGCGTGACATAATGATCGATCATCATGCCGATAGATGCAGCAAATTGCTTGTCATCAAACCGATGAAAGACATCTAAAGCCACGCGAGCGTATTCGTAACCGAGAAACTCCTGTCTCATCCTGCATAACAAACTCCCATAAGCTGCATAGCTAAGGGCGGAAGCCGGCGCATTCCCATAAGTTAGAGAGATTTCAAGCTGTTTGAACACGGCGAGGGGAGCTAAAGTCGGATAAATTAGATAAATAACCGGGACAATTTTCACTAAAAGTCCTAGAATCTCGCGCATTAGCTCGTCCTGCATTTCTGGCAGCCTCCCAAGTTCGGCGGGTTGGCGATCGCCAATCGTCTCTTGCACCTTTGCGAGTCCTTTCAACATTAAGAGAGGATAGAAGGTCGAGTTGGTTAAATACCGATCCGGTATTCTTTTAGCGATCGCAAACAACAGGCGACGACTGAAAGGATTTTGCAGGATCGAAGAATCGCTTGGTGGGGGTTTGAGATCCGGACGCGCGAGTTTTCGCGGGAACTGAATCCCCAAAGCGGCTAAAGTGTCCAAACCCACGGCTAGGGCTTCCGTAAATTTACCTTGATTGGCATAGGCATCAACCTTAATTTTACCCACTTCAAGGCGATCGCGAAGGGTTTTGACTTCTTTGGCAAGAACTGCGGCAAAGGTTTCCATGCGCTCGATCTCTGCGTTGAGATAGGTGGCTTTCATTGCCTCTCGATATAACTCGAAGGTTAAGGTATATTGCCTTTCCCAGCTATTCTCCGCGAGCAAGGATATTCCCGCTTCAAAATACGCGATCGCCACCCCATAAGCGTTGGCTTTCCTCGCTTTGCATCCTGCTTGCAAATTTAAGCGAGTCAATCTTTCTCGCTCTTCAGAGTCTTGCAACAAGGAAATCCCGTAATTAAGGCGATCGACGATATCGAAGAGTTTGTCCTCTCGCTCGCTTTCGGGAGTCTTTTCCCAAAGAATGCGCCCGATCGCGACATTTTTCTCGGTCTGTTCTGCTTCGGGGATCAGTGCGTAGGCGGCTTGTTGAATGCGATCGTGGGCAAATTTATAGGATTGAATGAGTAAGTTTTCGTCCAATTCCGAGATGGGAAAAATAAAGTTGCGATCGAGAGCCGTTTTTAACAACTGAAAAACTTCTTGGGGCGATCGCTTGACCATCCATGTTAGGGTCGTTAAATCGAATTCTGCTCCCAAACAAGCAGCAAGGGAGATAATATCGCGATCGCCTTGGGGGAGTTGTTGCAGTTTTTCGACCATCAATTCAACCACATTATCCGTGAAATCCCTAGCGGCGATCGCCTTGATATCCCATTGCCAATTTTGCGTTTGAGGATGAAAGACTAATAAGTATTCTTCATGCAATGCCTGCAAAAATTCATTGATAAAGAAAGGATTGCCATTCGTTTTTTCTTGGATTAATCGTGCCAGTTCCTCGACTCGATCGGATGGCTGTCCGAAGGTATCGCCAATCAAACGGCAAGTCTCATCTAAAGGCAATGGTGTCAGTGTAATTCGAGCGATACGGCTGCGGATCGCAGCATTATTTTGTTGCAGTTTTTTGAGAGTTAGTGTTAGAGGATGACTGACAGAAACTTCATTATCGCGATAAGCCCCCAACAGCAAAAGAGATTCACCGCGAGCATCCGTCAATAATCGCTCTATCAGCGTTAAAGTCGCTAAATCCGTCCATTGTAAGTCATCCAGAAATAAAATTAAGGGGTGTTCTCGACTGCAAAAAACATGGATAAAATTACCGAGGGTCAAATTAAAACGATTTTGTGCTTCATTGGCTTCTAACACGGGAACGGGAGCTTGTTTGCCGATAATCAGTTCGACTTCGGGAATTACATCGATAATAATCTGTCCGTTATTTCCCAATGCTTGCAATAACTTTTCTCGCCAAACCTGCAACCTTTCTTCACTTTCTCCTAATAGCTGACCGATTAAACCGCGAAATGCAGCGATAGGGGCAGAGTAGGGAATATTCCGTTGAAATTGGTCAAATTTTCCAGAAATAAAATAGCCCCGACTTGCCGTGATGGGTTTGTAAAGTTCTTGTATCAGAGAAGATTTTCCAATTCCAGAATAACCCGATACTAACATCAATTCTACTGTTCCCATCGCGATCGTTCGGTTGAATGCCGAATGTAAAATCTCGATCTCTTTCTCTCGCCCGTAGAGTTTTTGAGGGACGTGCAAGTGAGAGGCAATATCGTGACGGGCTAAAGCAAAATTCGAGACTTCTCGAGTGACTTCTAATTGTTGCAAACAATATTCTAAATCGGCTTTTAATCCAGAAGCACTTTGATAGCGATCCTCGGCATTCTTTGCCATTAATTTTCCAATCACTTCTTGTAAGATTGGTGAGATTTTAAATTCCGGATTTTGAATTTTGAATTGAGGAGGTGTTTTAGCAATATGACAGTGTACCAATTCTAAAGCATCTTCTGTTCTAAAAGGTAATTGTTCGGTTAGCATTTCATAGAACGTAACCCCTAAAGAATAAAAATCCGTACGATAGTCCAAGAGCCGATTCATTCTTCCAGTTTGTTCTGGAGAAATATATGCCAGCGTCCCTTCTAAAATATTAGGACTCATTAAAGAAAGATTTTCGCGACTCAGTTTTGTGGCGATACCAAAATCAATAATTTTTATTTCTTTTGTGTCAGTATTAAAAGTAATATTAGCGGGATTGATATCTTTATGAATAATCTCTCGATCGTGAATTTGTGCCAGACTTTCAGTTATAGCGATCGCCAGATTTAAAAATTCTTTGAGATTGAGTTTTTCTCGTGCTTGCAGCCATTGTTTGAGAGAAATCCCACCAAAGTCTTCAAGCACGATCGCATAGCTTCTTTGCCATTCTTCGAGGCTATAGGCTTTGATAATACCCGGAGCATTTAACTGACAGATTAAATGATACTCTTGTTTATAGCGACGAATTTGTTCTGAGGATGGATAATTGCCATTGAGAAATTTGAGAATGACAGGTTGCCCATCCCGAACTCGACGAGCACGATAAACTTGTGAATTGGCACTATCGTGAATCTTCGAGAACCCTTCATACCCGAGAAGAAAGACCATAAAATGCTAGAGGGAAGCAAGGAAATACTATTCTCGTTTTAACATAGAATTCTAAGAAATATACTGCTGACACCGTTCCCAATAACTACGAGCAGCCCGATCGCCTTGGCAGTATTCCAAACATTCAGCAAAACAGCGTGCGGCTTCTCTAAATGCTTGTTGGTGGAAGAGCATTACACCGGCTTCAAATGTCCCTTTCGTGGCATTTTTTCTCTCTCGTAAATCCGGTGAATCCGCAGAAAATATCTCAAATAAACTCACTGCTTTGGCTTTCCCTTTAGCCATCACTCGTTCGATAAACCGGAAGTCATATTCAAAGGGGTTTTTTAAACTCAGAAATGTTTGATGAGTAATTAAAAGAGGAATACCATAAGTTTTAGTCAATCCTTCCACCCGCGAGGATAAATTCACCGAATCGCCGATCGCCGTCCCATCCATGCGATCGGCTCCTCCCACAGTTCCTAACATTAATCTACCCGTATGCAAGCCGATACCAATGCGGATAGGAGGACGATTGTTAGCTTGGCGATCGTCATTATAGGTTTTTAACGCTTCTAACATGGCGATCGCAGCTTGCAAGGCATCATCGGGACTATTGCCAAAAAGTGCCATGATCGCATCGCCGATATATTTATCGATAAAACCGCCATATTGTTGAATGAGGGGCTCCATTCGTCCCAAATAACCGTTAATAAAAGCAAAGTTTTCTTCTGGGGTCATCTGTTCGGAAATGGTGGTAAAATCGCGAATATCGGAGAATAAAACCGTCATTTCCCGTTCGACGCGATCGCCGAGTTTCACATCAACAATGCTCTCTTTCTCTAAAAGGCTCAGAAACTGGCCGGGAACGAAACGCACGCAAGCGTCGTACAATCGGGCATTTTCTAGAGAGATTGCTGCTTGTGTGGCGAGAGTTCGTAATAATTCCATTCGCCCTTCGCTAAAAGCTCCGGTCGTTAGATTATTTTCCAAGTAGATAATGCCTTGAAGTTTGCTTTGGTTAATTAAAGGCGTACAGGCGATGGATTGACATTGATACTGTTGAATGTAGGCATCGTCGGTAAAGTTGCCTTTATTAATAGCGTGGTTCAAAACTACAGTTTCGCGAGTGCGGGCGACATAACGTACAATTTTGGTAGAGAGTCTGGCAAACTCCTCGATCGGTAGCGACTGCAAAATAGAAACGTTTTCCGAGTCAGTTTCTTTGGTGGCTTCGACCAATAAATTTTCGCTGCGAGGTAAAATCAAAATTCCCCGTTCTGCTCCAGCATTTTCGACGAGAATATTCATTAAAGTGGCCAGTAATTTTTCCAAAACAATTTCGCTCGAAAGTGCATTGGTAGATTTTATGACTGTGGCTAGATCCAGTTCTTCTCCATCGCTACTGTCACTGCTAGAAGTAATAGTAACTTTTCCCGTTGGTGATGTTGTGGGGCGCAAAAGTTCCGGATATTCTACTTCTAGGTCTTGTACTTTGGCAACTGCGCCCCAACGTTGGTAGGCGTAATGAGCGTTTTTTATGTAGAGCCAACCGATTTCTTCCCTGCCGATCGCGAAATAGAATTCGGCTCCTCGTTCGTAGGCGATCGCTTCTTCGTGGATGAAACCGTGTTTTTTTGCTCCTTCTATGGCGCGATCGTAATAATCCCTCGCGAGCGCATTTCTCCCTAATACTCTCGCTTGCTCTGCTGCCACCAAGTCGTATTTATGTCGGTAATTTATAGGCGCACCATCTGCCCATTTCTTCAGGCGTTTTTGATTCGACGATACTTTTTTCAAGATTTGCCGACGTTCGGTCAGTTGTTGGCGATCTGCGATCGCTAAACTAGCGAGAGAATCATAAAAATTATAAACGACTGTCACGATCATTCCTGCTGAAGGAGATAGATATTGCGCTGCCGAATTCGCATTTTCAATTGCTCCTTCATAATTTTTGAATAAATACATAAGCATGGTCTTAGCAGTATAAAACCAAAATAAGCCTATCATATTTTTGGCTTGAATTAGGATTGGTAAATTCTTTTCTTCATTAAAATTATCTCCGATTAGTTTTAACTGATAGTCCGATATTTTGGATAAATTTAGAACGACTTGCCTTGTTATTCCGGTATGAATAAAAGCAGAAGTTTGTTTGATTTTACGGATTGTTTTGATGAATTTTTCCGATTCAATTCCTATCTTTTTCAAATTTTCTCCTGTTAGCAACATATGCATATTATATCGTGCTATGCTGTAACCAGAATACTCTAAATCCCCATTTTCTATTCCTTGGTTAATGTCTTCTCGAACGGAGTCTATTGTTTCTCTTGCATCATCTTTCCAGTGTTTGATAAAACCGTCAAAGATGTGACGGCACATTACTTTAAGCTGCCAAGATTCAAACTTATCGAGCAAGCTCAAAGACAATTTTCCAAATTCGTATCCAGCATTTGTATCTCCTTTTCTTCCAGACAAATACTGTCCGTAAAAAATATATCCTCCAGCAGAGAGACTAGAGTTTCCATATTGAATAAACAGTTTGACAAGACTAAAAACTATCATTAAGTGTAACGAATAATTAATCAAAAGAGAAACAACAATAATGGATAATAACATTCTTACTACAGCAAGTTGGCGAGGATCCTTCATTTCTGGGAGATTAGCCAGATCGTCAATCCGTTTATCTTGTAAAAGAAGTTCTACTGCCTTTTCTTCTGCTTCAATATCTTCTCGATCCGGCTGGGGTGGCAAAACGATTCCGAGTTGTGCCAAAATTTCTAAGGTAATATCGATCGCTCTTTGAAATTGACCTTGGGAGCGATAGGATTGGCTTTGAATCTCGTACACCTCGACTCGATCGAGAGTCGTTCGCGATCGCTCTAGAACGACAGCAGCCAGTTGTTCGGCTCTGGCAAATTCAGCATTCAAATATTCGGCGCCGATCGCCTCTACATGCAGTGCTAACGTGAGTTCGTATTCCCTCTGCCAGCTATCCGACGCTAGCAATTGCAGACCTGTATTTAAATATCGAGCAGCCGCTTGATAGGCTGTAGATTCCTTGGCTTTTTTGCCAGCGATTAGATTCAATCGAGCGAGTTGGTTTCTTTGGGAAACAGCAGCGATTAAATCCGCTCCGATATTAAGCTGGTTGACCAGATCGAAGATGTTTTCTTCCCATTCATCAGGAGCAGTATTCTGTAGTAGCAGTTGACCGATTTGCAAGTGAACTTGTTGTTTTTGCGCGTCTGGGATCAGAGCGTAGGCAGCTTGCTGTACCCGGTCGTGCGAAAATTTGTAGGGGATGGAAACAGGGGATGTTTCTGAAGCTCTGGGGATTTCATCATTGGGCAGGATTAGCAGTTTGTAGGCATCATTCAGAGGCAAAATCAAACCTTGTTCTAAAGCTGGTTGTAATGCGATCGCCGTATCCGACATTGATGTGCCGTTAACAAACGAGAGAATTTCTAAATCGAATTGGTTGCCAATACAAGCCGCTATTTTGAGAGGATTTTGAGTTTCTTCTGCTAGTTTTTCAATCTTGCCGACCATTAATTCAACAACATTATCAGTTATGCCGACAGTCTGAATTTGCTCGATATCCCACTGCCAGCGACCGCTATTTGAAGTAAATGAGAGCAAGCGTTCTTTATATAAAGACTGAAGTAACTGAGTTAAGAAAAAAGGGTTTCCGTGGGTTTTATCGAAAGCGAGTTCCGCTAAGGGGTGCGACTCTTCTATAGAGCATTTTAAGGTGTCGGCAATTAACTGGTTAACCCAATTTATCTCTAAAGGTTTGAGGGCGATCGCTTCGACATTTGCCTCTTGTTCTCGAATGCGTTCTAGGGTTTGGATTAAAGGATGAGTGGTGCTGACCTCATTATCTCGATAAGCGCCGATGAGGAACAGATATTGGCGATCGCGATCGCTCATCAATAACTCTAACAACTTCAAAGAGGCTAAATCGGCCCACTGGAGATCGTCAATAAAAATAGCTAAGGGGTGTTCTTTTCGAGCAAACACGCCAATAAAGTTTTGCAAAACGAAGTTAAATCGATTTTGAGATTGGGTAGGTGTCAGTTGCGGGACGCTTGGTTGTTCGCCAATAATCAGTTCTACTTCGGGGATTACATCGATGATGACCCGAGCGTTTTTACCGAGAGCCTCTAATAATTTTTGCTGCCAGCATTGCAGTTGCCTCTCGCTTTCTGTTAGCAACTGTCTCAGCAATTCTTGGAATGCTTGAATTAAGGCGGTATAAGGAATATCTCGTTTAAATTGGTCGAATTTACCCGAAATAAAATATCCTTTTTGTCGGGTAATGGGTTTGTAAATTTCGTTCACTACAACTGACTTGCCAATCCCAGAATAACCCGCTACTAGCATCATTTCCGCAGCCCCTTCGCTGACTCGTTCAAAGCTAGCTAGCAATTGCTCGACCTGTTCTTGTCGTCCGTAGAGTTTTTGAGGAATTTGGAATCGATCGGACAGATCTCGACTCCCCAGAATAAATTCGGAAATGCGATCGCCCCTTTGTAACTCTTGGAAGCAGGTTTCTAGATCGGCTTTTAATCCCCATGCACTTTGATATCGTTCCTCGGCTGTTTTTGCCATCAATTTCATCACGATATTGGATATAACTCGGGGAATTTCTATCTTTTTCTCGTGAGGAGATTCTGGTTGCTTGGCGATGTGGGAGTGTACCAACTCCATTGGCTCTCTGGTGACAAAAGGGAGTCGATTGACCAGCAATTCGTAAAAAGTAACACCCAAGGAATAAAAATCGCTTCGGTAATCTAGTTCTCGGTTCATTCTCCCAGTTTGTTCGGGAGAGATATAAGCTAGCGTGCCCTCTAAAACGTGAGGATTTTTTAGCGTTGGACTTTCTCGACTCAGTTGGGTAGAAATGCCAAAATCAATGATTTTCAGTTCTTTGGTTTCGGGGTTAAAAACAATATTGGCGGGATTAATATCTTTATGAATGATATTGTGGGCGTGAATTTGTCCCAAACTTTCGGTAATGGCGATCGCAATCTCTAAGAACTCTTCTAAAGAGAGTTTCTTACGCTCTTGCAGCCATTGTTTGAGAGAAATGCCCCCAAAGTCTTCGAGAGCGATCGCGTAGCTTCGTTGCCACTCTTCGAGGCGATAGGCTTTGATAATTCCGGGAGCTTCTAACTGGCAAGTTAAATAATATTCTTGCTTATAGCGACGAATCTGCTCTGAAGAAGGATAATCTTGGTTGAGAAATTTGAGGATAATGAGTTGCCCATCTTCAATTCGTCGAGCACGATAGACTTGCGAGTTGCTGCTGTCGTGAATTTGAATGAAATTCTCGTATCCGGCAAGAGAGACCATGAAATGTTAGGCTGGGAGAGAAAGAGTGTTATTCTCGTTTTAACATGGAATTTCCATCAATAGACTGCTGACAGCGTTCTAAATAACTAAGAGCAGCGCGATCGCCTTGGCAATTGTCCAAGCATTCTGCAAAGCATCGTGCGGCTTCGCTAGCGGGCTTCAATTGCATGGATGCGAGCAATGGGAATTTTATTCCAGTCGAGATAGAAGCGGGCGGCGAGTTCGCTGGTGAGTGCTTCTTCTTGGAGATATTAGCTTTCTCGCGCCCCGGCAATGGCGCGATCGCAATCTCGAAACGGAAAGAAAAGAGCGCGATTCTCTAACAATAATCCTAACATTAAGTTACTGCAAGATTTCGCTTCATCCTCTATTGTAACTCTTCCAAGAGTTGTCGGATGAGATCGAGTTGAAAGTCATCTACCAAGCGCGTCAAGCGATCGGCTAAAGCGGCTTGACTGGTGGGGATGTCTTGAATGAGTTTCAAAATTGCTTCATCATCTAAGGCTTCGCTGGCCTTATACATTTGTTTCCGCCATTCTAAAGGCATGATTTGCAAATCGGACGATCGCAAAGGAGATAATTGCGTTTCTTCTCCTCGTTCTTCTTCATCATAAATATATTCAACCCCTAAATACTTGCTGAGAATCTCAAAAATTTCCGATTCTCGAAAGGGTTTCTTGAGAAAATCATCGCATCCCGTTGATAAGGCGATCGCTTTTTCTCGTTCCAATACGCTTGCTGTTAAGGCAATAATAATCGTCTCTTTTTCGGCTTTCGTTTCCTTAATTTGTCGCGTGGCTTCATAACCATCCATAACCGGCATTCTCATATCCATCAAAATTAGATGGGGTTGCCAGTTTTCCCATTGTGCGATCGCTTCGCGTCCGTTACTCGCTTCTCTGATTTCAAAACCGAGGGGTTGTAACAATTTAACCAACAATAAACGATTGGTGGGGCGATCGTCGGCGATCGCGATTTTGTAACTCGGCTGTCTCGGTTTGAGGGCAATAACTTGGCGAGTATTGCGATCGGATTGTACCTCCGATCGATCGACAAGTGTGGCACGAATATTAAAGGTCATGGTCGTGCCTGTTCCAAGGATGCTGCTAACAGCAATTTCTCCCCCCATGAGTTGCACGAATTTTTGCGAAATTGGCAGTCCTAACCCCGTCCCTTCGTGGCTTTGCCGCCCGCTCTGAGTTTGAGAAAAGGCTTCAAACAGTTGGTCTAACTCTTCTGTGGCAATTCCCACTCCCGTATCTCGCACTTCAAATATTATTTGTTGTTCGCTGTTGGTTGTTGGTCGATCCCCCCGCCTCCGGTTTCCTCCCTTCCAAAGGGGGGCTAGGGGGGATGACTGGTGACTGGTAACTGGTGACTCTTCAGCACGCTCAGAGCATCGCTGATAACTGATAACTGATAACTGATAACTGGTGACTGAAATTAAGATGCTTCCTTCTGATGTGAATTTAATGCTATTGTTGATGAGATTGAGCAAGACTTGACGCAGTTTGGTTTTGTCTGTACTGATATATTGCGGGAGTCTTTCTTCTCGCTCGAATATCAATTTTAATCCTTTTGTTTCGGCTTTGAGCCGCAAGAGACCTTCTACTTCTGTCAGTAAAGCGTAAAGATCGAAGGGGGCGCGATCGAGGGTCATTTTACCGGCTTCAATTTTCGACAAATCTAAAACATTATTAATTAAAGTCAGCAAATAATCGCCGCTGCGATTGATGATGTTGAGATTATCTCGGTGTTTTGGCGGCAGATCGCGATCGCGGATGGCAATTTGCGAGAAACCTAAAATTGCATTTAAAGGGGTTCGCAATTCATGGCTCATATTCGTTAAAAACTCGCTCTTGGCTTGGTTGGCGCGATCGGCTTGTTCTTTAGCTTGTTGCAATTGAGCGGTGCGCTCTTCAACTTTACTTTCGAGGGTATGAGAATACTCTTCGAGTTGGTTGTAAAGACGAGCGTTTTCGAGGGAAATTGCCGCTTGAGTGGCGAGGGTTTGCAACAAGGTCGCGCGATCGCGGGTAAAAGCCCCCGTAATGAGATTATTTTCCAGATAGATAATCCCCTGAAGTTTTCCGCGATCGATTAAGGGAATGCAGGCCAGAGAATGGCATTGGTATTGTTGAATATAAGCATCCTCGGTGAAGTCCCCCGTGCGGGTCGCATTGTCTAAAAATATCGCTTCTCGAGTGCGGGCAACATAGCGAATAATACGGGTAGGAATGGCTGTAAATGCTTCGAGAGGAATTCCTTCTAATGCGATCGCTTTTTTCGTCTCCATTTCTTGGGTTGCAGCCACCACTAAATTTTCTCCATTCGACAAGAGTAAAACCCCTCTCCTGGCTCCAGCATTCTCGATGAGAATATCCATTAAAGCCGAGAGTAAGCGATCGAGAACAATCTCGCTAGAAATTGCTTGGGTTGCTTTGAGAGCCGAAGCCAAATCGAGATTTTCGCCACTTTTTGAGGTAGTTGTTGTTGGAGTTATTTTTTCTTTCTGTAGTACGTTTGAATCTGATGTTTCTGTCAAAGAAAATAGATGGGAATATTTTTCTTCGAGATGTTTGATTTTGGCGATCGCCCCCCAGCGTTGATAGCAATAATGGGCTTCTTTTAAATATAAGCAGGCAATATTCTCTTTACCGTTCGGACTTCGGCTTCGCTCAGTCGAAGGCTGAGCCGAGTCGAAGCCGTTCGGTCGAGCGCAGTCGAGACCCCAATTGAGATAAAATTTAGCGGCAAGTTCGTTAGCGAGAGCCTCTTCTTGAATGTATTTGTTTTCTTTCGCGAGAGCGATCGCGCGATCGTAATACTCCATTGCTTTGACTCGTTCGCCTAAGACGCGATAATATTCTGCTTCAACGAGATAGAATTTATGTAAATAATTCATGGGGGCGGATTCTGCCCAAATTTTCAGCTTCTTTTGATTTTCTCGAACTTCGTCTAAAGTAGTCCGATCTATTGTTTGAGAATCCATTAATTTCATTAAAGAATAATAGCAACAAAATAGAGGAAATGAAGGACTTTTCATCGGATTAAGTAAAATCCCCGATCTCTCGATCTCTGCAATTAGAGATTCAGTAAAATCTTCAAATAAATAACACAGAATTATTTTTTGAAAATAGATCTTGTCCAACATGGCATTATTATTATTATTCTGACACTCTACAATCAATGAAACCTCATCCATTGCCAAACCAGTGAGATGAGAAGGAGAACCCGATTTTCCTTGTAAATTTAAAACTGTTTGCCAATATATTTGTATAAGATCTAGCGAACTTTTTTGACCAATTTCCTTAAAAATTTTACAATATCGTTCGATTTCTCTTTCCACTTCAGACAATTCACAACCGCTTAAATAAAGCTGAATACAATAACAAACACCAAGATGACCGCTATAAGCTAAGTCCCCAATTTCTAAACCAAATTTTACACCTTGCTGTAATGAATTGAACGTTTCTTTGATATGATTTTTCCAATGATAGATAAAATAATAAACGATCAGGAAAATAGCAGGTTTAAATTTCTTATCGTCAAATCGAGTCAGGATATCTAAGGCCAATTGGGCGTACTCATAACCGAGAGAAAAATTGTTCCCTATTTCACATAAAATCATTCCGTAACTTGCATAGCTAAATGCAGAAGCAGATGTATTACCATAAAGAATTGAAAGTTCGAGGGTTTTGAAAACTGCAAGGGGATACAAAGCAGGTTTGGTCAAATAAATCGCTGGAGCAATCTTCACTAAAAGCACCAATACCTCGCACATTAGCTCGTCTTGCATTTGAGGTAAATTGGCAAAGTCGGTAGGTTGGCGATCGCCAACTAATACTTGCATTTCACCAAAAGCGGTGACCAAATCTTCTTGAGAGGGTTGGGATGGAAACTCAATTCCCAAATTTTGTAACGCCTGCAAAGCTACATCGAGAGCTTCTGTCAATCGCATTTGATTGGTATAAGCATCAACTCTAATTTGTGCTAATTCGAGGCGATCGCGAGATGTTTTGGCTTCTCGATCGATAATCGTTGCCAATCCTTCCATGCGTTCGATCTCTGTATTGAGATAAGCCGCTTTCATCATCTCTTGATATAACTCGAGGGTCAATTCGTATTGAGCGTCCCAACTATTCGCCTCGAGCAGGGAGATTCCCCTCTCAAAATAGGCGATCGCCGCTCCGTAAGCATTCGCTTCTCTCGCTTTGCATCCTGCCTGTAGATTTAAGCGAGTGATGGTTTCTCGCTCTTCAGAAGCGGTGAATAAAGCAATGCCGCGATTGAGGAGATCGATAATATCAAAGAGCTTTTCTTCGCGATCGCCCTCTGGAATCTGTTCTAAAAGAATGCGCCCGATCGCGACATTTTTTTCGGCTTTTTCTGCTTCAGGAATGAGTGCATAGGCAGCTTGTTGAATGCGATCGTGAGCAAATTTGCAGGATTGAATCAGCAAGTTTTCGTCTAATTCCGATATGGGAAAAATAACGTTGCGATCGAGAGCCGTTTTTAATAACTCAAACACCTCTTGCGGAGATCGCTTTACAATCCATGTCAAGGTCATTAAATCGAACTCCGACCCCAAACAAGCCGCGAGAGATAAGATTTCGCGATCGCCTTGGGGTAATTGTTGCAGTTTTTCGACGATCAACTCAACCACGTTATCCGTGAAATTTCTGGCGGCGATCGCTTCGATATCCCATTGCCAACGCCTCGCTTTGGTTGCAAATTTTAGTAAGTTTTCAGCGTACAAAGCCTGTAAAAACTCATTCACAAAGAAAGGATTGCCGCCGGTTTTATCTTGCAATAACTGCGCCAGTTCCTTCACTTCATTGAAAGTCCGCCCGATAGCATCGCTTATCAAATCACCAATCTCGAATAGTTGCAAAGGATTGAGGCGAACTTGCGTGATGGTCGCATTATTCTGTCGGATTTTTTCGAGAGAAAGGTGCAAAGGATGAGCGATCGATACTTCGTTATCTCGATATGCTCCCAACAACAATAACGATCCTGTTTGAGTATCCGTTAACAACTTTTCCATTAATATCAAAGTTGCTGAATCTACCCATTGTAGATCGTCGAGAAATAAGGTTAAGGGATGTTCTCTACAACAAAATACGCGCATAAAATTGCCGATTGTCAAATTGAAGCGATTCTGTGTTTCATTTGCCCCTAACTCGGGCAGGGGAGGTTGTTTGCCAATAATCAGTTCGACTTCAGGGATAACATTAATAATCACCTGCCCATTATTTCCTAATGCTTCCAATAATTTTTTACGCCAGATTTGCAATTGTTCTTCGCTTTCTCCCAATAACTGCTCGATTAAGCCTCGAAACGCTGCTACGAGGGCAGAATAGGGAATATTGCGTTGAAATTGGTCGAATTTTCCCGAAATGAAATAGCCCCGATGTGCCGCAATCGGTTTATATAATTCTTGTACGAGGGAAGATTTGCCAATTCCCGAATATCCCGCGACTAATATCAGTTCTACTTTTCCCGTATCGGCAACTCTCTGAAAAGCGGTTAATAAAGTCTCGATTTCTTGCTCTCGTCCATAGAGTTTTTGCGGAATTTGCAAGCGTTCGGAAATATCTTGACTGGCTAAGGAAAATGAGAGAATTTCTCCGGTTGAATCTAATTGCTGCCAACAATATTCTAAATCGGCTTTTAATCCCCAAGCACTTTGATAGCGGTCTTCAGCATTTTTTGCCATCAATTTCATGACGATATTGACAAGAGCAGTCGGCAGTTGGAACTCGTCAGTCGAAAGTTGAGGAGTCGGAGGGGATTTAGCAATATGAGCATGAACTAATTCCAGCGTATCTTCAGTCAGAAAAGGTAATTTTCTGGTCAGCAGTTCGTAAAAGGTCACGCCTAAAGAATAAAAATCTGTGCGATAATCCAAGCCCCGATTCATTCTCCCGGTTTGTTCTGGGGAAATATAAGCTAGAGTTCCTTCTAGAACATTGGGATTCTTCAAGGTGGGATTTTCTCGATTGAGTTGGGTCGAAATCCCAAAATCAATAATTTTTAATTCTTTAGCGATCGGATTAAAAACGATATTGGCGGGATTAATATCTTTGTGAATAATATTTTGGGCATGCACTTGTCCCAAACTCTCGGTTATCGCGATCGCCAAATTTAAAAACTCTTTGAGAGAGAGTTTTTCGCGCTGTTTCAGCCATTGTTTGAGAGAAATGCCGCCAAAGTCTTCAAGGACGATCGCGTAGCCTCTCTGCCATTCTTCGAGGCTGTAGGCTTTAATAATTCCGGGGGCGTTTAACTGGCAAGTCAGATGATATTCTTGCTTGTAGCGGCGAATTTGCTCCGAGGAAGGATAATCGCGATTGAGAAATTTGAGAATGACGGCGGTGCGATCGCTCATTCGCCGAGCGCGATAGATTTGCGAGTTAGCGCTATTGTGAATTTGCAGAAAATCCTCGTATCCGGCAAGAGCAATCATGAAAAACTGGGGATATGGAAAGGAGCGTTGTTGCGCTAACAATATTTTAGGATATTGAGTAACCAAAGAGTTGAAAGAGATACTCTATTGTAACGCTTCAAGAAGTTGTCGGATGCGATCGAGTTGAAAATCTTCTACCAATTGCGTCAGGCGATCGGCTAAAGCACTTTGACTGGCGGGAATTTCTTGAATGAGTGCCAAGCTGGCATCGTCATCTAATATCTCGCTGGCTTCATACAAGCGCTCTCGCCATTCTAAAGACATGACTTGTAAATCGGCTGCTTGTAAGGAAGGTAATTGGGTTTCTTTCTCTCGTTTTTTTTCATCGTAAATATACTCAACTCCTAAATGCTTACCCATTGCTTCAAAAACCTCGAAGTCCCGAAAGGGTTTTCTCAAAAAATCATTGCACCCCGCAGACAACGCGATCGCTTTCTCTTGTTCCAATACGCTTGCCGTTAAAGCAATAATAATCGTTTCCTTTCCTGCTTCTCTATCTTTAATTTTTCGCGTGGCTTCATAGCCATCCATCTCGGACATTCTCATATCCATAAAAATCAGATGCGGCTGCCACTTTTCCCAGAGCGAGATCGCATCGCGTCCATTATTAGCCTCCCTGACTTCAAAACCGAAAGGTTGTAACAATTTGACTAAGAGTAAACGATTTGTGGGGCGATCGTCGGCGATCGCAATTTTATAATGCGGCTGTCCCGGTTTGAGAGCAACAATTTGGCGAGAACCGCGATCGGATTCGACTACGGAGGCATTCGCAAGAGTTGCATTAATCTCAAAGGTCATTGTCGTCCCTTTTCCAAAGGTACTGCTAACACCAATATATCCTCCCATCAATTGTACGAACTTTCGCGAGATCGGCAGTCCTAACCCCGTCCCTTCTTGACTTTGACGACCGCTTTGAGTTTGCCCGAATGCTTCAAATAAATAGTCTAACTCTTCTTCTGCAATCCCCATTCCCGTATCTCGAACTTCAAATTTTATTTGTTGTTGGTTGCCGACACTGAGCGAAGCCGAAGTGTTGATTTCCCCTCCTTTGAAAGGGGGGTTAGGGGGGATCGAAGAGTTACTGGTAACTGAAATTGAAATACTTCCTTCTGAGGTAAACTTAATACTATTGTTGATTAAATTCAGCAGAACTTGACGTAACTTTGTTTCATCCGTGCAAATATATTGCGGGACATTATCTTGCCAATTGAAGCGGAGTGTTAATCCTTTGCTTTCTGCTTTAAGCCGTAAGAGACCTTCTATCTCGACGAACAAAGCATACAGATCGAAAGGCGCGATCGCAAGGAACATTTTCCCAGCTTCAATTTTAGACAAATCTAAAACATTATTGATTAATGTCAGTAAATAATCGCCACTACGGTTGATGATATTCAGATTTTCCTGATGTTTTTGCGGCAGATCGCGATCGCGAATGGCAATTTGTGAAAACCCTAAAATAGCATTTAACGGCGTTCGCAATTCGTGACTCATATTAGCGAGAAATTCGCTCTTGGCTTGGTTAGCGCGATCGGCGGCTTCTTTGGCTTGTTGGAGTTGAGCGGTGCGCTCTTCTACTTTGCTTTCGAGGGTGTGAGAATACTCTTCGAGTTGGTTATAGAGACGGGCATTTTCGAGGGAAATGGCGGCTTGAGTTGCAAGAGTTCGCAACAGATCCATGCGATCGCGAGTGAAAGCCCCAGCCGTGAGATTATTTTCCAAATAGACAATCCCTTGCAGTTTATTTTGATTGATTAAGGGAGCGCAGGCAATGGATTGACAGCGATCTCGTTGAATATGGGGATCGTCGGTAAATTGACCCTCATTGATTGCGTCGTTTAAAACAACGATCTCTCGCGTGCGAGCGACATAATTAATAATTCTTCTAGAGAGTTTTTCGTATTCCTCTATGGGACGCGACTGCAACACTAAAACGTCCCCAGAAGCCGTTTCTTGGCTGGCTTCAATCCATAAACACTCGTGCCGGGGTAAAATTAAAACGCCGCGTTCTGCTCCGGCATTGGCAACAAGAATATTCATTAACATTGCGAGCAGTTTGTCCAAGCGAATTTCGCTCGAAATTGCATTAGCAGATTCGAGTAAGGTTGCTAAATCCAAACGGCTACTTTCTGTAGAATTACTGGTGACGCTTTGATTCAAGGTCGTTCCAGTGGCTGTTTTCGAGTCCAAAGATTGAAAGAATTGAGGATAGCTTTCCTCAATGTGCTTGACCTTTGCTGTTGCTCCCCAACGGGAATAACAATAGCGAGCTTCTAGCAAGTGAGCACGGGCGGTAATTTCTTGACTCCAATCGAGATAGAACTTTCCCAGTAGTTCGTTAGCCAGCGCTTCTTCTTGCAAATATTCATATTCTTTTGCACCGGAAATTGCTTTCCCATAGAGTTCGATCGCTTTTGCTTTTTGACCTAAAACTCTGCATTTTTCTGCTTCTACCAGATCGACTTTATGCTGGTGATTCATAGGAGCATAATGCGCCCAATATTGTTGTAATTGCTTTTGATTTTCTTCAACTTTTCCCAAGGTTTGCGATCGCTCCCGTTCATCCTCATCTAAACTAGAAAGGGCGGTTAAAGAATCATAAAAATATGCGATCGGTTCGCCAATTGTCCCCGAACCTGCTTTGAGATAATGTCTGAATTCAATTGCTTGCTCTCGGGCTGTTGAAATTTCTCCAAAGAGGTAACAAAGCATTAACTTAAAAACATGGAAAAGAAACGAGCCTAGTGAGTCGCGAGCGGAAATCAGTAAAGGCAAAAATTCCTCTTCTTTCAAGGATTCACCAGATAAAATACTCGCATTTTCCGAGCGTCCTAGTAAATTCAAAATAGATTGCCAATAGATGCGGCAGTAGTTGGATGTAGTCAGTTGATTTAAGTCCGCTAAAGCATAAGAATAAGTCCTCGCTTCTTGTTCCAAGGGAGTCAAAAGTTGAGCGCACCAAAAAGCATTAATGCAAAAATTATGGGCGGCATAGCCGACAAATTCTAAGTTACCGACCTCTAAACCTAGAGCATAGGCTTCTTGCTGTAAAGGGAGAGTTTCTTTAAGATGAAATTTACGATGTAAGATATAAAAACCCATCAAACAAAAGACCGTTGTTTTGATGGCTTTGATATTGAGTTGGGAAACGAGACGAAAGGCTAATTGACCAAACTTAACACCCGTCTCAATATCTTGTAAAATATGACAAGCAATAACACCGTACCAAGCATAGGCATAGGCTGATGAGAAAGTATTCCCATATTGAATTGATAATTTAACAGGTAAGGCGATAGTTAATGGTAACAAAGGCGGATCGACCATATTGGTAACAGCCATAATGCTATTGGCAATTTCAACAACAGCGATTTTTTCTTCGTCCTTCATCCTAGGTAAATGTTCTAAATCTTCGATTTCTCGTTCTCCAATTAACTTTTCTATCTCATCCATTTTTTCTCGAGCGTATTGCTCTGTTGGCATTTCTGGAAAAGTTACTTCCAACTGCTGTAAAATTTGTTTGGCAAGAGCAATAGATTCGGTTAATTGACTCCGAGAGACGTTGGCAACAATGCCGATCCGATAAACCTGCACGCGATCGAGGACGGATGCGGCAGAGTCTTTGACAATTTCAATAAATTGTTCCATTGCCTCAAAATCACCGCAAAGAGAGGCGAGTTCTGCGGCTAATTCATAAAAGGATAGCGTTGTTTGATACTGCTCTGTCCAAGCCGTTTCTCCCAGTAGGGATAAGCCAATTTCAGCATATCCTCGAGCGGATTGATATGCTGTCGCCTTTTTGGCTTTCTGACAAGCAATGAGGTTAAGCTGAGCGAGTTCTTCGCATTCTTCATCTTGGGTTGCAAACGTTATGCCATAGTTTAAGTGACCGACCAATGTAAAAATGTTTTCTTCTCGGGCTTCTGGGGATAGTTTTTGTAATAAGACTCGTCCGATTTTGTAATGAGTCTGTGCTTTCTTATCGTTTGGAATTAGGGCGTAAGCAGCTTGTTGAATGCGATCGTGTGCAAACTTATAGGATTGAATAATTAAATTTTCATCGAGTTCGGATAAAGGAAAGATAAAGCCGCGATCGAGGGCAATTTTTAACAAGGAGAAAATCTCTGACGGTAATTCTTTTTCTATCCAAGTTAGTCTCGTTAAGTCAAACTCTGCCCCCAAACAAGCAGCTAACGATAGAATTTCTTGACTTTCGTCTGGTAGCTGTTGCAACCTTTCTACCATTAATTCTACCACATTATCGGTAAATTCCCTAGCGGCGATCGCGCCAATATCCCATTGCCATTTTCTTTCTTTTTCTTGAAATAAAAGCAGGTTGTTCTCATACAATGCTTGTAAAAATTCATTGATAAAAAAAGGATTACCTTCGGTTTTTTGTAAGACTAAATCAGCAAGTTCTCCCATATTTTCAGAGTTTCTGTGAAGCGTATCTCCAAGCAAGAAAGCGATCTGTTCGATCGGTAGAGGTTGTAAGGTTATTTGTGAAATGATAGGATCGCTTTGTCGGAGTTTCGCGAGAGCGATCGCGAGAGGATGACCGGAAGAAACTTCATTATCTCGATAAGATCCCAATAGGAGAAGATGTTGAGTTTGTCCTCCCATTAACAGCCGTTCCAGCAGTTTGAGGGTTGCCAAATCCGACCATTGTAAATCGTCGAGGAAGAGTGTAAGCGGATGTTCTTGTTCGCAGAATACATTAATAAAATTTCCGAATACGAGATTAAAGCGATTTTCTGCTTCATTCGCACCTAAAATCGGGATGGGAGGTTGTTCGCCAATCACGAGTTCGACTTCGGGAATGACATCAATAATAACTTGACCGTTATTCCCCAATGCTTGCAATATTTTTTCTCGCCAACCTTGTAATTTTTCTTCACTTTCGCCTAATAATTGTCCAATTAATCCACCAAAAGCTGCAACGATCGCAGAATAGGGAATATTACGTTGAAATTGGTCGAATTTCCCAGCAATAAAATAACCCCGGTTGGCGGTAATGGGTTTGTAAAGTTCTCGGACTAACGCTGATTTTCCAATCCCAGAATAACCCGAGACTAGCATCAATTCTACCTTTCCTGTTTCTGCAACGCGATCGAATGCTGCTAATAGCGTTTTGATTTCTCGATCGCGTCCGTAGAGTTTTTGGGGAATTTGAAAGCGATCGCTAATATCCTGACAACCGAGAGGAAAAAGATCGAGTTTGCCATTTTCTTCTAACTGCTGCTTGCACTTTTCTAGGTCTGTCTTTAAACCATAAGCACTCTGATAGCGATCCTCGGCATTTTTTGCCATGAGTTTCCCAACAATCTCTTGTAAAATTGGTGGGATTTCTGGGTTAGAGTTTGATTGAGCATTTCCAACCGATCCATTGAATTCTGAAATTTTAATTTTGAACTGAGGCGGGGATTTGGCAATGTGCGAGTGAACTAATTCGAGAGGATCGTCACTGGAAAATGGAAGTTGTCCCGATAACATCTCGTAAAATGTTACACCTAAAGAATAAAAATCCGTGCGATAATCTAAACCCCGATTCATCCTTCCAGTTTGCTCTGGAGAAATATAGTCTAATGTGCCTTCTAAAACGTTTGGATTTTTGAGTTCTGGCTCTTCTCGGTTGAGTTGAGTTGCAATCCCAAAATCAATGATTTTGAGTTCTCGAGTTTCGGGATGTACGACAATATTAGCAGGATTAATATCTTTATGAATAATATTTTGATGGTGGATGTATCCCAGACTCTCGACTATCGCGATCGCCAATTGCAGAAATTCATTGAGAGGGAGTGTTTTGCACTGTCTTAACCATTGTTTGAGAGAAATGCCCCCAAAGTCTTCGAGCACGATCGCATAGTTTCTATTCCATTCTTCAAAATCGTAGGCTTTAATAATACCCGGATCGTTTAATTTACAAATTAAATTATACTCCTGTTTGTAGCGGCGAATTTGCTCTGAAGAAGGATAATTACAATTGAGGAGTTTGAGAATAACTGAGGCGCGATCGCTCTCTCGTCGGGCGCGATAGACTTGCGAGTTATTGCTATTGTGAATTTGTTCTAGGTCTTCATACCCTGTTAGCGAAACCATAAAATCGACTTGAAAAAAGATGATTGCTAAAGTTCCAACATAACATAGAATTTAGCTCCTCAGATTGCGATCGCGATCGCAAGTTTTTGGTGTGTATCTCAATTTCGCAACAATCCTAAAGTCATGCAGGAATAGCGATCGCACGACTTCATCTTTCAATCAGCAAGTGCCACTCCAGTACGACTTCAGCAGGAATTTGCAAGGCGATCGCGCCATTATTTTGCATATTTAGTAGGAACTGTACTGATGTGAGAGTCGGTAATTGAGGTAATATTTTTTGAAAGTCAAATTCCGCCACATTATCCGCCGAGGATGTAGCGTTAAAAATATCTTTAGCAGCTAATAATTCACCCGTCGAGACGAAGATTTTTAAAGGTTGCTCTCGATTGAAAAAGGCAACATCGGGAAAACCCACTAAACGTAAATGCACGCTATTTTCTCCATTTATTTTTTCTCGTTTAAATAGAATGACTTGCCAAGGTTCTCCAAATTCATCCCGCAAGGTATGGCGAGACTGATAGAGCATTTGCCCCAGCGTTTCCTGCATCGGGTAAATGGCGGCTGTTACGGGGGGTGCGATCGCAACCCAACTCAAGATTGATGGTATGAGAAGAAGGCTTAAAATTAGCCCTCTCCACGATAGTAAAAGACTCATTTCCCTCCTCCGATTCGCGGCTTGCTTTAGGCGAGTTTGTAGTTAGCAATTATTTAACGAGAGTTCCCAAGGCTTTTAATTGATTGAGGCGATCGACTTGTTCCTGCATTCTATCGGAGAGGCGATCGCAAACCAATTCGCAGAGATCGAAAATCATGGGATCGCTAATTTCGTAATAGACGCTCGTGCCGACGGGTTTGCGGTTTAAAATGCCTGCTTGTGTTAAAATTTTTAGGTGCTTGGAAAGATTTGCCTGTCCTAATCCCGTTTCTTCTGAGAGTTGCGAGACGTTCATTTCTCCCGATTTCAAACAGTTTAGAATTTGCAGGCGGCTCACTTCAGAAAGCATTTTAAAATAATCGGCGACGGGGGCAAGGGCAGCCGCAGAATTTTTACGATTAAGAGTTTTAGCCACGGTTCGGATTATTGTTCTCTATTTAACTAATTAATAATATAGCACTAGATTGAAGAAAAAACCAGCTTTGACAGTGCGATCGCATTGAGAGCGGTTGAGAGACTCTTCCTCCTTTACAATGGAAGTAAAAGCCACTGACAGGGTTGAGGGAATGAAACGCATTATTTTAATTGCCGGGTTTGAAACCTTTAACGCAGACTTGTATCGAAAAGCTGCTGACTTGGCGAGATCGCGGTGTCCAGACTTGGAAATTTTCACCTTTAGCGATCGCGATCTCACCACCCAACCGGATACCATTGCGGAGTCCCTTAAAAATGCCGATGTTTTCTTTTCCAGTTTGCTGTTTGACTACGAACAGGTGATTTGGTTGCGAGAGAGGGTGCAAGAGATTCCCATTCGTCTCGTTTTTGAGTCTGCGCTGGAGTTGATGAGTTTGACGAAATTGGGCAAATTTGCGATCGGTGACAAACCCAAAGGAATGCCAAAACCCGTTAAATTTATTCTCAG
>JBCCVR010000077.1:0-30156 GCA_039194995.1 Cyanobacteria bacterium P01_E01_bin.42
CATGGGTTGGGAGGGTGATCAGGGGTTTGGGGGTTGGGAAGGTGATCAGGGGGTAGGGGTGGGGAGGGTGATCAGCGGTTTGAAGGTAGGGAGGGTGATTAAGGGGTAGGAGTGGGGAAGGTTATCAGGGGGTAGGGGTGGGAAGGGTGATCAGGGTGCATGGGTTGGGAGGTTGGGAAAGGGTTTCAAGAAATTTGGTTGGAAACCGCAACCGTGCTCAAAGAAGCCGTCAAACTGTACGAAAGTTCGGGTTATCAAATTGCCGAGGGAGGAGAAACACCGCGTTGCGATCGGCTTTATCTCAAACAGATTTATCGCAACAACCAATAACAACCCACCCCCCTACTCCCTCCCAAGAGGGGGAGAATACCAACAGATTTAAACCTTTTGTATAAATTCTTCGGCAATTTTGAGAAAGGCTTTAGCTCCGGATGAATTGGGAGTATCGAGAACGACAGGGGTAAAATGATCGACAGCTTTGGCAACATTGACATCCATTGGCACGCGGGTTTTAAAAATATTATTGGTGGTAAAATCTTGCTCGATTCGTTGTATAACCTGATTGTAATAGCGTCCGCTAAACATTCCGCCGGAAAGAATAAAAACAATGCCCAATAAACTAACGTTGAGATGGGGATCGTATTGTTTTTTGAGTTTTTCAATTCTTCTTTCTAATAGTTGAATACCGATTAAAGATAGGGGTTCGGGTCTAGCGGGGAGCAAATAGAAATTACTGGCAACAATGGCACTTCTCGTTAAGAGATTGTAACCGGGAGCGCAATCGATGAGGATGAAATCATAGCGATCGCTGACAGACATGAGGATAGTTTGTAGGAGAATACTTTCAAAATGTTGCCAAACTTCGGAAAATTTGTTGCTTTCTTCTTTAGTGGCTTTTTTATAGAGGGTTTCTGCGATCGTATACTCATCGTAAAGCTCGATATCTCCCGGCAGTAAATCTAATCCTGAAACATCGCCAACCGATTGTACGATCATATCTTCAGTAGAATATTTTCTGGTAATATAGGGTCGAATGACTTTATCAATTAAATAACTAATCGTTCGCCTCCCTTTCCGCAAGCGCGAAAAATAGTGAGGGGAAATAACGCTCAATGTTGCACTAATTTGTGAATCCAAATCGACAATGAGAACGCGCTTAGAATGATTTTTAGCCAAGCAAGTTGCCAAGTTAACGGTTAGCGTTGTTTTGCCTACCCCACCTTTCATATTAATAGTTGTTATTACTAATGCCATGTAGAGAATCTCCCCATCAAATTAAGCCAGTATTTTGATTGTAGAGTAATGCTTATTTTTTCTGTTTGCTTTTAACAATTTTTGCTAATTTCCGCAAAAATTCTGGAGTTAGTTGAACAAAGGCTTTTGCACCGGAAGAATGAGGACTATTCAGGACGACAGGTTGAAAATCATCAACTGCTCGAGCAACATCGACATTGAGAGGAATTTCCGTAGAAAAGATTTTATCTGCTCCAAATTCTTGTTCGAGACGATGTTTAACTTTCTGTTCCATTTTGCTGATTTGTCCCCTAGCAGTGTAAACAATTCCCAGAGATTCGATCGCTGCACGACTGGATTTTTTCAGTTGTTCGATACGACTTTCTAGCAAACCAATTCCGACTACAGAAAGGGGTTCGGCTTTAGCTGGAATTAAGTAATAATGACTCGCTAGTAAAGCACTACGGGTAATTAAACTATCACCGGGTGGAAAGTCGAGTAAGATTAAATCGTACTGTTTGACAATGGGTTTGAGCAGTACGCGAATGAGGTTGTTTTCAACATTATTCCAAGTTCGTTCAAAATCTTGTTGATGGGATTGGGACTTGGTGGAAATTAAGGCAGATAAAACAAAGTCATCGTATAATTCTACATCTCCCGCCAGAATATCTAAACCTTTCACTTGACAAATATCGCGATAGATGATCTGTTCGATGGAAAGTCGTTCTTCGGTTTCCGTTCTAATGGTTTGATGAACGAGGGTTTTTAGGGTGCGCCTTTCTTGTTTTAATTTGGCAAAGTACAATGGCGGCATCATGCTGAGAGTGGCATTAATTTGGGTATCGAGATCGACGACGAGAACCCGCTTGCGGCGATCGCGGGCCAGACAAGTCGCCAAGTTAACTGTCATGGTGGTTTTCCCCACACCCCCTTTCATGTTCGCGATCGAAACAATGTATCCCATATAGCTGCGTTGCGTATTTGCCAATCTCAATCATAATCCGAAGCTCGATTTTTGGGAAAAGGTCTCGGTTCTCTCCTTTGAATGAATCGTCAATTGATATTTTTGCAGTTTGTAAATCTTTGTGTGGTTTTACAAAACTCTTCTTCTGAGAAAGTATTGATGTTGCTATTGTGATAAGAGTCTTTAAAGAAAGAGATTGCACTCGCAACCAAAACTATCGAGGAGGCGATCGTTGAGTTTTAACCCAGAGTTTAGATTTAATCCAGATTTGTGTCGCAATGAAAGTGAAGTTGAGAGCAAACTCATCGTACAATACCTCTTACCCACGTTGGGTTATTCTGACGATCGCTGGTATCAAGAGGTTGCTTATGAGAACGTGCGTTTTGATTTTCTGGCTTTTGCAACCCAAAAATCACCTCTAATTCTCAAAGATGATTTCCTGTCCACTGTCGTGATAGAGGCAAAACATCCCAAGGAAAATTTAGACGACCACGTTCGCAAATTACGACGATATTTAACTCAATTATCCGTCCGTTATGGTTTACTGACAAATGGCAAAGAAATTCGGATTTATGAGAGGAATGAGGAGGAAATTACGCTAAGGTTTACCTGTTCTGGTTGGGAAGTTTGCGATAATCTTGGCCAAATTAAAGCATTAATCGGTCGAGAAAGTCTTAAAACGAGTAATCTTTCTAATCGTCCTGATGAAAATAGCGATCTCATTCCCCAAGAAAGTTCTGAGGAGTCGGATAGCGATCGTACATTTGTAAACCCTATTAATTTAGCTCTGGAGGCAAACAAGTCAAACATGAAAACAATTGCTGTTTATCATAACAAGGGTGGTGTGGGTAAAACCACAACAGTCATTCACCTTGCTGCTGCTTTTCGCAAGAAAGGTAAAAGAGTCTTGATCGTTGACATGGATAGTCAGGCAAATACCACTTTTGCAACGGGTTTGGTTAAGTTTGATGACGAAAAAGATGATGATATTAAAGATTCAAATATCTTTCATGTTTTGGTATCTGATGAGTTAGATTTTATTCCTGATGTTGCAAGAAAATCGCAATTTACCGATCCAGAAATTGATGTGATTCCAGCACATATTATGTTGATGGAAAGTGAAAATGATGTCATAAAATTGGATCAAACGCGATTCATGTTAAGAACAAAATTAGCTGCGGTTCAAGATGAATATGACATTGTTTTAATCGATACGCCTCCTTCATTAAATGTTTATGCGAATATTGCCCTGATTTCGTCAGATTACTTACTGATTCCATCTGACTTAAAACCTTTTGCGAATCAAGGATTACTGAATGTTAAGGAATTTGTCAAAAACGTTAATACATACAGAAAGCAAATAAATTTTCCACCTCTAGACGTTTTAGGTATTGTGGCCTGTAACATATCCACAAATGCTAAATTTGTTCAGCACACTTTCAAAAAACGCTTAAAAGTTGTTCCAGAACGTTATGGACTAAATGTTTTAGAAGCTGTGATTTATAATCGTGATGAATTAGCAAAATGTACAGAACAAACTAGAGAAGTTGGTGACTTAGACATTCCCGATCCTCGTTCTATCTTTGATTATAATCCAGACTCTAAAGCTGCTCAGGAGTTTGAACTATTAGCAATGGAAGTTTTGAATAAGATTGGAGTAACAGTATGAGACTCGCTCCTGTTTTTGTCCCGGTGAGACGTATTCAACCCCCTGCTATTTCTCGTTCCAAATTTTCCGACGATGTCATTGAAAAACTTGCTCAAGCGATTTTAAAAGTACAAGGTATTGTAGATCCTCTTATTTTACGTCGCCAAGGTTTAGATGCTTATGAAATTGTTGAAGGCATTTTTGAATATTATGCAGCAGCACGCGCAAGAGAAATCGATCTGCGTAAAGGAGAAATGGTTAGTGCTTTTATTTTGGAAGGCGAACAAGAAGAGGCTTTACAAGAACAAGTTAAACTATTAAGACAATCTCGTTCTGTTGCTGTTCCTGTTGTCCCTGCTACACCAGAAACCGATCAAAAGAGAGGTGACACTGTATCACCTCAACCTGTTGTTATTAGTAATAATTCTCAGTTTGAATCTCAATTATTAGGCTATCATACCCGATTAACCCAAGTTGAATCTCGCTTTGAAAAACGTTTAGCAGAAATGGAGCAAAAAGATAAGGAAAACACGAAAAATTTTGAGAATCGACTTAAACAATTAGAGAAAGAAAAGCAAGAATCGTTACCACCAGTTGAAGCGTTAAATACGTTAAAACTTGAGGAATTAGTTTCTCGTTTGAAGAATATTCCTACCAAGAATATTGAAAAAATTGTTAATGAGCGTGAGAAAAATGGAAAGTTTCAATCGTTAGCTGATGTTGAGAAACGAGTTAAAGGTGTAGGAGCAATCACGCTATTAAAAATTTGCGATCGCCTACTTTCAAACTAACCTTTTTAAACACATTAAGAGAATAATGTCAACCCAAAAAATATCATTTAACGGCATTCTGATGGCTGTGGCTCTTTTTGGGCAACACTAGCCGCAAAGTACTCAGAAAGTCGCACGAATTGGAAGCCATTTTTAACGCTCCCTTTCCATGCCTGCCTTGCCACATATCCTTCCCTTTTCATGTGAGCGCGGATAATAACGGTTTTATCCTCGGAAATCTTGACAGGGTTGCCGGAACTGGTAAAGGGTTGAATGCTGGGATGACTGCGATCGAGAATGTGGCGATAAAGGAGTTCCCCCTCTTCTCCGAGAACTTCCCACCAATTGGTATAGAGGTGACATCCAAAATTGGGACTGTAGAGAGAAACGTTAAAGGTGTAGTTATTGGCCGTTCCCTTGACATCAAGGTTAAGAACCACAGCCCCCTCAATAAATCGAGGATCGTTCTTTTCCACCCAGAGGGTGAGTATCCATGCTAAAGCAGCAATCTTTTCAGACTCCGAACAATTGCGGAGCGATCGCAATGCCTTGTCCCAATCTCCATGTAGAGCATATTGAGTCGCAATTGCTTGTAAGGCAGAAGAGGCATTAGCAGTTTCGGCAGCCAATAACATATCGGGTAAGATTTCGTACATGACTTCCCAGTGAGTCAGGTCTCCAAAAGCCCACGTGATTTCACGTAGAGCAGAGGATTGAGAGTCTGGATCGTCAAGGTTGGTGGCGACATCAAGAACAGCTTGCAAGAGTTCCTTGGCGGTTTTTTTGTCTTGGAGATTTCCAGAAATCAAAGCGATTTCGCGTAGAGCAGAGGATTGAGAGTCTGGGTCGTCAATGTTGGCGGTGACATTGAGGGCGGCTTGCAGGAGTTCTTGGGCGGTGTTCTCATCTTGGAGTCTTCCATAAGCTCGAGCGATTTCACCTAGGGCAGAAGATTGGAAGATTGGGTCGTCAAGGTTGGTGGCGACATCGAGCGTGGCTTGCAAGAGCTCCTTGGCGACATTCTCATCTTGGAGTTCTCCAGCAGCTCGGGCGATTGTACCTAGAGCAGAGGAATTGAAGGATGGGTTATCGCTGTTTGTGGCAACATCGAGAGCAGCTTGCAAGAGTTCCTTGGCGGCTTTCTCATCTTGGAGTTCTCCAGCAGCCCACGCGAGCGAACTTAGGGCAAAATATTTAAAGTCTGGGTTGTTAATGTTGGTGGCAACATCGAGAGCGGCTTGCAAGAGTTCCTTGGCGGCTTTCTCATCTTGGAATCTTCCAGCAGCCCGGGCAATCTCTTGCAGGATAGAGTGTTTGCGGTCAAGGTTGGTGGCAAGATCGAGAACGGCTTGCAAGAGTTCTTTGGCAGCTTTCTCATCTTGGAGTCCTCCAGCAGCCCGGGCGATCGCATTTAGGGTACGAGCTTGAGAGTTTGGATTATCAAGGTTAGTGGCAAGATCGAGAGCAGTTTGCAAGAGTTCCTTGGCGGCTTGTTCATCTTGAAGTTCTATAGTGACCCAAGCGATCGCACTCAGGGTAGAGGATGGGCTATCCATGTTCTTGGCAAGATCGAGAACGGCTTGCAAGAATTCTCGGGCGGCTTTCTCGTTGTGGAGTTTTCCAACAGTTCGAACAATCTCACTCAGAGCAGAGGATCGGGAGTTTGGATCGTCAAGGTTCGTGGCGACATCGAGAGTTCTTTGCAAGAGTTCCCGGGCGGCTTTCTCGTCTTGGAGGTTTCCAGAAGATCGAGCAATCTCACTCAGAGCAGAGGATTGAGAGTGTGGGGCATCAATGTTTTGGGCAGCATCGAGAGTAGCGTGCAAGAGTTCCTTGGCGGTTTTCTCGTCTTGGAGGTTGCCATAAACCGAGGCGATCTCTCTCAAAATTATGGATTGAGAGTGTGGGGCATCAATGTTTTGAGCAGTATCAAGAGCGGCTTGCAGGAGTTCTTTGGCAGTTTTCTCATCTTGGCGTTCTCCGTAGACCGAGGCGATCGTACTCAGGGCTTGGGATTGGAAAAATTCGGATTGGAAGGAGTATGGATCGTCAACTTTCTTGGCAATATTCTTGGCAATATCGAGAGCCGCTTGCAAAAGTTCCCGAGCGACTTTTTCGTCTTGGAGTTTTCCAACAGCTCGAACAACATCACTCAAAAATAAAGATTGGTCGGATGGAGAATCCATATTCCGAACAATATCGAGCATCTTGTGCAAGAGTTCCTTGGCGACGTTCTCATCTTGGAGTTCCCCAGCAGCTCGGGCTATCTCACTCCAGCCATAGGTTTTGAAGGGAGGTACGTCAATTTTCTCTACCTCTGCGATCGCCCACTCTAATTGAGTTTTGACTTGGCTGGGGTCTCTTCGATGTATGCTCACAGCAATGGTGCTGATAAAATCCGCTTTTTCCCTTGCATCGCTAACGCGATCGGCAACCAACTTCAAGGCAGCTTGCCACTGTCCATCCTTCATCATTGCAGTCGCAACTCGAACTAATCCGCGATCGCTAACTTGAATGCGGGAATTGCTCAACAGATTGGCCAGCTCCTCTCGAACTTGTTGTATTGTTTTTTCATTGGAGGATGGGTCAGATGGGTCAATAATGTTCTTAACCCCTGCGATCGCCTCTTGAATGGGCTGTATTTTTCCTTCCGAGGTAAAAACCAGTCCGCAACCCAACAAGGTCACAACTGACACAACTATCGCCGAACCCGTAAACCCATAAATTTTCCACCTACCGCGTCTCAATAGTTTCTCCTTTTCCTGTCGTTTTACTCCTTCAATAACTCCTTAAAAAAACCACTAATTCTTATCTTTTGTTAAGATAAAAACACTCCCTTCATTGCCGCGATTGATGCGAAGATTGTCATCGAGATAGGTAATATCGATCCAGCCCTGGCGATCGCGACTGGCAATATTAAAATCGAGAGGTGGAAACTTTTGACCGGATTCAATTCGTTGAATGATTTCCTTGGGGGATTGATAGCTAACGAAACGTTGTAACCCCAAAATCGAGCGATCGAATTTAACATTGACGCGACGTTCTGAGGCGGGAGAAAAAGTGGCCGTCACGCAAACTAAACCTTCTAGAAATGGTACGCCGATAACTTCTGCAATATTGTAAACCTTCGAGCCTTCCGGACGCAGACATTGATAAATTTGTCCCAGTTGAAAGAGGGGAAAGCGATCCAATCCCAGTAACTCGCGACTGGTGGTATAGAGCAAACGCCAATCCCCTTCGAGTAAGTGAGAGGCTTCGACGGGGTTTGGTGTAGGATTGTCATCTTCTAATTTTGCGATCGCATCGAGAATCGCAATTTTATCGAGTTCGTTGGCGAGAAGTCCCCGATTTTTGCCAGCAAGCGCTCCGAGTAATACAGTTTTCTTATCCATTGTTGCGGTTCTGTCTCTACAGAAGGCCAGATTTTCAGTGTACACTCGTTATGTTTACGATTGACATTTTTTCGAGCATGACTGTTTACAATCCCGCTTTGCGTCAAGAGCCGCGTTTTGAACCAGCGGCGGTTATTCCGCTCAAACAAGAAGATTCCATGTTGACTTGGTTGCAATCGGAAGGTCGCCTCATTCTCAGAGAGACGCAAGAGGCAAGTGCAACCGATGAAGAAGATCCGGATCTCGAAGGTCTCATGTCGATAGATAATACCGACGATGATGACGATTTTGGTGCTGATGAACCAGAAGATCTCGACGGTTAAGGATTACAACCAATTTTTTAAAGTGGGTGAGGACTTGTGGAAGCAAAATTATTTCTACCAACGGCATTAAAAAAGCCGTCAGGAACAAATTTATTAATCCTATTGGCGGGTTTGCTGATTGGTTTTGCCTTGATTTTCGATCGCAATTTCCAGCAAATCGAGCAAATCTCGTCTTTGGTTATCCCTTTGGCGATCGCGGCGATTATGAGTGCGGGAATGGGATTTTGGGTCATTCCGATCTTGCGACGTTTGAAAGCCGGACAGGTGATCCAAGAAGACGGACCCCAAAGCCATTTAAAAAAGGCAGGTACGCCGACAATGGGGGGAATCTTCTTTATTCCCGTTGCCGTGATTTTGGGAATGGTTTGGGCGGGTTTTTCTGCCGATGCGATCGCCGTGGGGGCAATTACTTTATTCTATGGTTTTGTCGGCTGGATCGACGATTGGCAAATCCTACAACGCAAATCCAATAAGGGTATTACGCCGCGTCAAAAACTCATTTTGCAATTTATTGGCGCGATCGCTTTTTGTACTTGGCTCTCCGTGACGCACCCCGGCAATTTAACCGATGTTGCCCTTCCTTTTGGGATTGTTTTACCCTTGGGAGTTTTCTTCTGGTTTCTGGCTGTTTTCGTGTTTGCGGCGGAAAGTAATGCGACGAATATTACCGATGGCGTGGATGGATTAGCGGGGGGAACCTGTGCGATCGCCTTGTTGGGTTTGGCGGCTTTAATTGCTCCCAATACACCAGATTTAGCCATATTTTGCGCCTGTATGAGTGGTGGCTGTTTGGGTTTTGTCTTCCACAATCGTAACCCGGCAAAAGTATTTATGGGAGATACGGGATCGCTTGCACTAGGCGGTGCATTGGCGGGGGTCGGCATCCTTTCTGGCAATCTTTGGGGTTTATTTGTGGTGAGTGGCTTATTTTTTGTCGAGTCTCTCTCGGTTTTGGCACAGGTGAGTTATTACAAAGCGACCAAAGGGCCCGACGGCGTGGGCAAGCGCTTATTAAAGATGGCTCCGTTTCACCATCATTTAGAGTTAAGCGGCTGGTCTGAAACGCAAATTGTTGGGGCGTTTTATTTGTTTAATTTTGGTTTGGTTTTGTTAGCTCTAGTGGTTGCAATTTAGGAGTTGCATCTCAGTTTTAGAAACATACTCCATACCGAGCCTAGAGTGTATTTGAAACGTGAAAATACTGTATCTAGACCACTTAATCTTGAAATCTACAGGTAAGAATATGAGTTAGAGTAATCATTAAAACTATTCTAGAACCCGAAGTTTTTGGGGGGGCGGTCTCCCCCCCAGTCCCCCCAACAGTGCGCGTTCCCTCTCTTGGTCGATTGGATATGCTGAGGGGACCTCAGCATCCCTCGACCGCTTGCGTCTTTCGCCGACGCGGGGTCGCACTGCCATTGGGGGCGTAGCACCGCCCCCAAACCCCCCGTGCACCATCTAGGTAGAGAATTGGTTTATGAGTATCGCAGGTTGGCTTGACAATTGCGATCGCGCTTAGCTTGACACTGATGGCATCTTGCCCGTGGAATATTGACTACAATTAACTCAACTTAATTAATCATGCGCGTTGCGATTTTCAGTACCAAACCCTACGATCGCGAGTTCTTTGAAGCCGCCAACCGCGACGAACAACACGAACTTATTTTTCTCTCAACTGCTCTCAATCGAGAAACTGCCCCTCTCGCCCGAGAATTTGAGGCGGTTTGCGTCTTTGTTAACGATAAGTTAGATGCGGCGACTCTCCTCACTTTATCAGAAGGAAAAACTCGTTTAATTGCCCTGCGCTGTGCGGGGTACAATAACGTCGATCTCGCCATCGCTAAAAATTTAGGCTTCACCGTAACGCGAGTTCCTGCCTATTCTCCCCACGCCGTGGCCGAACATACCATCAGCATGATGTTAGCTTTAAATCGCCGCATTTACCGCGCCTACAATCGGGTGAGAGAGGGCAATTTTTCCCTTTCCGGGATGTTGGGATTTGACGTACGCGATCGCGTGGCTGCGGTCATCGGCACCGGTAAAATCGGTGCCTTAGTCGCCAACCTCCTCCACGCTTTCGGCTGCCATTTGGTGGGTTACGACGTATACGAAAATCCCGATTGTTTGGCTTTGGGTATGGAATATCTCCCCCTCGAAGCGGCGATCGCCAAAGCCGATATTATTACTTTGCACTGTCCTCTCTTACCCTCCACCCATCACATCATCAGCGATCGCGCGATCGCCTGCATGAAGAAAGGGGCGATGCTGATTAACACCAGTCGAGGGGGATTAATCGATACTCAAGCTGTCATTCGCGGCTTAAAATCCGGACAGATCGGCTATTTGGGCATTGACGTGTACGAAGAAGAAGATAAATTATTTTTTGAAGACCTTTCCGATGTGGTGATTCAAGATGACGAATTCGGGCGCTTATTGAGCTTCCCCAACGTCCTCATTACCGGACACCAAGCCTTTTTTACCCGGGAGGCGATGACGGAAATCGCCCGCACGACCCTTGCTAACCTCAGCGATTTTGAAAGCGATCGCCCCTGCGCCAACAATCTGGATTTAGAAAAATTAGCCGTCACGTCTTGAGAATCTCAGAACATAAAGTTTTATAACAAAATTTTCGGCAATTCCCAAAAATCTCCCCGATCGCCCGAGAGAGTCATAACAGCTTCCCGGCGATCGCGCGCACGGGCAGCAATTCGAGGGAGAAACGATTGCTATGAGTTCATTTAGCCCTAAAAAGATCGCCCCCCAAAGCGATCGTGTTTGTTATTGCGTGAATCGAGATTGCCAGCAACCCAAAAACCCTAAAGATGCGGAAATCTGTAACAGTTGCGGCTCTCCTCTACTACTGAAAAACCGCTATCGCATCGTTAAACCCCTCGGACAAGGGGGATTTGGCAGAACTTTTCGGGCCATTGACGAGTCGAAGCCATTCCGACCCGCTTGCACCATCAAACAGTTTTGGGTGCAAGGGAGCAACAATACTGAAAAAGCCGCCGAGTTATTCCCGCAGGAAGCAAAACGCCTCCACAAACTCGGTTCTCATCCCCAAATTCCCGCACTTTTAGACTACTTTACGGATGCGAATGGTCAATATCTCGTCCAAGAGTTTATTAGCGGCGTTAACTTAGCCCGAGAGCTATCCCAAGAGGGGCAATGGGACGAGGCAAAAGTGCGGCAACTCTTGCGGGATCTGTTGCCCGTGCTGCAATTTATTCATAACCATCAGGTCATTCACCGGGATGTCAAACCCGAAAATATCATTCGCCGTCAAAGCGATCGCATTTTGATTCTGGTGGATTTTGGGGCGGCAAAACTGGTGACGGATACGGCGTTGGGGAAAACAGGGACGGTCATCGGTTCTGCTGCTTATACTGCCCCGGAACAGGTGCGAGGAAAAGCCATTTTTGCCAGCGATATTTACAGTCTAGGCGTAACCTGCATTCGCTTGCTGACACAAATGCCTCCGTTTGACCTCTTCGACAGTGGCGAACACACTTGGCAGTGGCGGCATTATTTGCGCGAACCCGTGAGTAAAGAATTGGGGAAAATCCTCGATAAAATGCTGGAGGAAGCCACCAATAAGCGCTATCAGTCGGCGGGAGAAGTTCTCCAAGATTTACAAGCAAAACCCGTTAAGATATGGCGATCGCAGAAAACTTGGCTAGTGGCTGGGACGGCGACAGTTTTGGCTCTGGCGGGGATTGTCTCTCCCCTTGTCTCGGTTTTTACCCCCAAGACACCGTTAAGAACAACAGCCGATCGCGTCGTGCAAGCTCCTCCAGATACGGGCGGGTTATACAGTCGCGGGGAGGATGGAACCGTGCGAGATTTTCCCCTCGAACATACCGAAGTCGCGGCGAAAGTTGCCGGGAATCTGTCTCGGGTGGAGGTGAAACAAACTTTTACCAATCCCTATCAGACCCCTTTAGAAGCCGTTTATGAGTTTCCCCTACCCGATGATGCTGCGGTGGACGAGATGGAAATTCGCATCGGCGATCGCATCATTCGCGGCGAGATTAAAAAACGCGAGGAAGCCAAGCAAATTTACGAAAAAGCGAAAGAAGAAGGCAAAACGGCAGGATTATTAGAACAAAAGCGCCCCAATATCTTTAGCCAATCTCTGGCAAATATCCAACCCGGCGAAAAAATTGATGTTGTCATTCGCTATACCAACAGCCTCGAATTTGTCGGCGGCGACTATGAATTTGTGTTTCCCTTAGCAGTAGCACCGCGTTATACTCCCGGTACGCCCGCAGGTCAAGGCAAACCTGGTGCGGCTTGGGCTTCTGCGTCTTTAATGCCGGAAACGCGCTCCGGTCGCGATATTAAGGTTACGGTCGATATTGATGCGGGCGTGGAAATTTCCCAAGTGCGATCGCCGTCCCATCAAGTCGCGATTCAAAATAGTGGCTCTCGCACCCGCGTGCAACTGGCGGATCTGGATCTGATTCCCAACCAAGATTTAATTCTTCGCTATCAGGTGATGGGGGCGGAAACCCAAGCCACGGTACTCACTCAATCAAATCAACAGGGCGGCCATTTTGCCACCTATTTAATTCCGGCGGTGGACTACAATCCCGAGGAAATTGTCCCGAAAGATGTCGTCTTTTTAATCGATACTTCCGGATCCCAATCGGGATTACCGATGGCACAATCTAAGGAATTGATGCGCCAATTTATCGGCGGTTTGAATAAAGATGATACTTTTGCAATCGTCAACTTTGCCAATACTGCCAGCACCCTCTCGAAAAAACCTCTCACGAATACTTCGGACAACCGTTCCCGCGCCTTAGCTTATGTTAATAAACTAGAGGCAAATGGCGCTACGGAATTCATGAATGGCATCAATGCCGTGCTGAATTTTCCGGCGGTGACGGACGGACGCTTGCGGAGTATCGTACTGTTAACGGATGGTTTGATCGGCAACGACGAGCAGATTATCGGACAGATGCGCGATCGCTTGCAAAAAGGCAATCGCCTCTATGGTTTTGGGGTCGGGCGTTCTACCAATCGTTTCTTGCTCGATCGCCTTGCGGATGTAGGACGGGGGACGGTAACGGTGGTACCGCCTCGGGCGAATGCGGCTGGAATTGCAGAAAAATTCTTTCGCGAAATTAACAATCCAGTGCTGACCAATATTGAAATTAAATGGATCGGTGAGGGGGAAGCACCCGAAATTTACCCTCGGAAAGCGCCGGATTTATTTGCCAGTCAACCTTTGGTATTGCACGGACGCAAGGGCGATCGCCGGAGTGGGAAACTGGAAATTTCCGGAACGTTGGCAGGAGGACGGCGTTATACAAAAATCGTAAATGTCAACTTCGAGCAAGTGAGCGGAAATGGGGCGATCGCGCAGTTATGGGGGCGATCGCGGATCGAAGATTTAATGAACCAAATGTACGGACGGGAAACCCCCGAAAGCATCAAAGCCGTCACGGAAACCGCCCTCAATTATCGCCTGTTATCAAAATATACCGCCTTTGTTGCCGTGTCTGACGAACCTCGGGTCGATCCCGCCGATGTCTTCAAACGCCAGAATTCAACGTCAAAAAGAATCCCAGAACCGCGCGCGATCGGTCATTTATTCGCCCTTCTCTGCCTCGTCCTCTTTTTGACCCGCAAGCGTGGGCAAACCGCACGAGTTGATGAAAACGGATAAATTGTCTCTAATTTAGTCGGAAACAGGGCGATTCTCAATCGAGCGATCGCCCTGCTTTACTATCTTCTTGTTTAAACTGTTCGGCAATATAACCAATGCGATCGATAATATCGGCAACATTGTTAATATGATAGCGGCTTTTATGAGCGGAGAGTATTCGCGCTTGAAGGAGCAAAAACGACCAGACTTCACCATCGGTAATGATGCCATAAACTCGATCTTGCTCGAATTGTTTTAACGTTGCGTACATTTCAGCCACGCATTGCCCTAAACCCGCCGATAAACTACTTTTTTTTACTTCCACGACCGCGATAATAGGGGCGGTAAAATCCAGATTATTCAGAGCGATCGCGCAGTCGTATTTACCATTGAGAATATGCGGTAAATCCGAATTTCCGCCTAGTTTCGCCTCTACAGGTGGCTCGAAGAAAATCCCCAGATTGTAAGTATCGCAAGCCTCCCACAAAATATGAGAAACTAACAAACTATTGCGCGTTGCTTCATTATCCGCCGAAGAAAAGTTAATCCGAGATTCCATTTTTTCGACCGTTGTTTGCAACCGAGAGTAAGAGCAATTAGTTGGCTGAAAATCGGCAAATAAATCTCGGTCGATCTCAATGTCAATTTGAAAAATCGCTTTGAGTTGAGTCGTTGAATATTGCTTGTAATCTCCAAATGACATCGCGATCGCACCATGACTCGACATTCTAGATTGTAGTGCAACGCAATGCAGCGCGATCGCCTAGACCAATGGTTTAAGAACTCTCCAAGCCTCGATCGCCCTGCCTTGCAACAGCGCAGAAATGCCGTATAAAGCCTGAAATTCGGGTATATCGGGTTGGAGTTCGAGAGCGGGTTTTAAAGCCGTCTCAGCCGCTCTAGGATGGAATTGGTAGAGGTGAACGAAGGCGGTATAAGCATGAGCAAAAGGATTATTCGGATCGAGGCGAGCAGCCGCTTGCATTGCCTCTAGCGTACCGGGTGCATCTTCTTGCAATGCTCGCGCTAAAGCCAACCCATAGGTTAAATTTAATGACGTGGGAAAAGGGCAATTAGAAATAGATTCGCAAGCTGTTTTTTCTGCCTCCAAACGATATTCTAAAGTTTTTTCTGCTTGTACTAAATAATCCTGTTGCGGATCGTATTGATTGAACCGCCCGATTTGTTCAAAAATAGGATCTAAACCTTCAATCCCTTTCGGCAATCCTAACGCTAAAGTTCGCAATTGACTGACAAAATCCAACTCGGGAGCGGGAGAAGGAGTGGCATTTGGATCGATCGTGAGGGTGGTGGAAGGAACGGAAATGGGATAAGTTTCTCCCGTTTCTCGGTTTAAATAAACGGCTTCGAGGGTGTAATCTTGGGGAATGATAGATTGGGGAGGTAACATCGCCGTTTGTTCGATGACTCGAAAAGAATCTGAATCTTTAGTATTGGGTTGACGGTGTAACAATCCCATCCCAATACCGCGATCATGCAGCCAAAACGAGTTATTTTCTCCTGTTGTCGGATACCATTTTAATAAAACCAAACCTTGTTGGAGTTCCTGCCAAGATCCCGACCATTCGTAGGTTACGGGAATGGGAATACCGGAGGGACTTTCTGAGGGGACAAGAAGGCGATCCAGCTGGACTTTTGACCGAGGAGAGGCGATCGCTTCGACGATAACGGGGGGATTTTTACGATGATACAAAGAAAGGGTTTCACCGTTGGGAAGCTGCCAGGCTTTTTGTAGGTTAAAATCGGGATGCTCTGGCAAACTTTGAGCAAGAGCCAGTTGTGTATCTTTGGTTAAGCCATTATCTCCAGTCTGCGTAACCAACCAATTTAGCGATCGCGCATCTTGTTGTAGGTGTTCTTCTCCCGATCCGATTTCCCGTCCGTACACCTGAAAATCAACCAATGCCCCGGTATAGTTAATATTATTATGATTAATGCTTTCCGTACTGGGAATTGTCCCGACTGTCGCTGTTAAATAGGGTTGGCTTTGGATAATTTCGGCAATAATTTCTTGATGGGGGTAGCGATCGCCTAAATAAGTTTGAAAGGGAGGACTCGGACTTAAGATATCGGCAATGAGGCTTAATCCTGGAATGGGAAAGATTTTCACCAACATCAAGCAAAATGCTAACCCAACTGTTACCCAGCGTATAAATTGCCATTTGCCTCGCCATAAGGTCAAACAATACGCCAAAAATACGGCTAAGATAGGTAGGTAAGGCATGATAAAGCGTGGATCTTTATTATAAATTGCCGAACAAATTAAATAAGAACCAAAAAAGTACAGTGCCAACCATGAAACTGAGGTAATAGGAAACACCTCAACTTTACTCGATCCTTGTGGGTAATTGCTGGTAGGTTGCTTGAACAATAATTTAAAGAGGTATAATAGTAAGCCAACAAGGGGAATGAGGATGAGAACCCATGAGAGCGATCGCGGCATTAAATCCCAATAAAATAGCCAAGCATCGAGGGTATTTAGGGCTGGATCGCCTTCACTTGAAGCTGGAATGGCATTGGCATTTTGAGATGTGCTAAATAGATAGATAAAATTGGTACGATACCAGATTCCCCAAAATAATATCGAAACCAGAAAACTTCCAATTAATTGAGCGATTCTTTCCCATTTCTTTTGCCAGAGATAGCGACAACCTAAATATAAAACTGGAAAAAAGAGAAAAAAGAGGATATTTTGCTTAGTCATGAGTCCTAAGCCTAAGAAAACACCTAAAAGCAAACTCCACAACCAACTTTGTTTTCGGGTTTTCTGCTGAATCCAAATAGTCAAACAACAAAAACAAGCAACTGTAAAAGCCGTAACGGGAATATCTAAAAGATACTGCAAGCGCCAGCGATAGAGTTCTGGCATAATGGCGCAAAAAGCGGCGGCATAAACTCCAGTTAACGGGTTAAATAAAGACTTACCGAGATAGTAAACCGAGAGTAAAAGAATTCCGTTATAAAGTAAATTAACCAGTAGTGCTTGGTCTGAACCTTGACCCAAGATTTGTTGAAAAGGAGCGGTTAGAATATAAGTTAAAGGAGGATATTTGTTCGTCAGACTCCAGAAATAATTCCACCATTCTCCATCAAAGAAACGTATATGTTGTAAAGCGTGAAGATAGTTGAGAGAACCCGTTAAATGATTGCTTTGATCCCATGCTGGAATGGTTCGATCTAACGCGATCCAAAGGCGATCGCACAATGCAGAGATGAACCAAATAATACCCACTATTTTAATAGCTTGGGAATGGGTCAAAGAATCCTGCTTTTTAAACATAAAAATGATATTTTGTCAAGTCTGTCTATAACTTCTTAACCATTTTAATATGAGGAATACCCGCTTCGGCAAATTGTTCCCCCACGGGTTCAAAACCGAGTTTACGATACAATTCCTGAATGTAAGTCTGTACGTTAGCGATCGCTTGCTTTGCCTGCTTCTCTCTGGCTCGAGCCAAGACGGCTTCCATTAACTGCGTCGCAATATTTTTGCCCCGTGCTGCTTTTAAAACTGCCAACCGCTCTACTTTAGCAGAGCCTACCTCTAAAAACCTCAATCTTGCCGTACCGACGGCTTTTCCCTGCCAATAAGCCAAAAAATGCTCAGAGGTTTCGTCTTTACCGTCAAACTCAAGCTCAAACGCAACATTTTGTTCGTCTTGAAAAACTTGCTTGCGGATCGCACGTAAATTTTCTATTTCTTCCGAGTAAGAAACCAACTTAATCTCTATATTTTTCATTGGGTATTGTAAGAATTATTGTGAATGTTTAAGATTTTTCTTTTTTACCGTTCAACAAATACACTAACATTTTTCCTTTCCCTTTAATCTCAATTGTACCACGTTCTTGAAACTGATAGCGATCTTTCAAGAAGTTATAAGTTGACTCGGTGACTTGAATTTTTCCGGGGATTCCGTGGGATTCCATTCGACTGGCAACATTCACCGCATCGCCCCAAAGATCGTAAATGAATTTTTTCGTACCAATTACGCCAGCGATAACAGAACCCGTATTCATGCCAATTCGAATTTTTAGATCGTGTTCGTATTTTCGCGATATTGCTTTCAATTCTTCTATCATATCTAATGCCATATTAGCAACAGAAGCGGTATTATCGTCTTGAGGGATGGGTAAGCCCCCAACAGCCATATAATTGTCACCGATGGTTTTGATTTTTTCAAGATTGTAGCGATCCGTAAGGCGATCGAAAATCGAAAAGATTTCATTGAGTAAATTCACCAATTCTTCTGGAGAAATTTTAGAAGATAGCTTTGTAAAGCCGACAATATCCGCAAATAAAATTGTTACATTTTCGTATTTTTTGGCAATATTGCTCTCACCTTCTTTCAGAGATTCTGCAATCGATCTCGGTAGAATATTTAAAAGTAATTGCTCTGATTTTTTTTGTTCCTGCGCTAATAGTTCGCTTGCCTTTTTTCGCTCGGCAATTTCTGAACCCACGCGCAAAAACATATCTTGAAAGGCTTGCATGACTTCTCCGAGTTCGTCTTTGCGATCGCTCTGAAAAGATTCGAGTTCTAAATTAACGCGATCGTGGCTCAATGCGTCACCCGCAAGAAGCAGATCGTCCCGCAAGCGTAGAATAGGAACAATAACAATATAGATAACAGCAATCATCGTTGCACCCGTGACAAAAATGCCAATAATAATGACAAGAATAGAAATCCGAAAGACATATTTATATAATTCAATTTGTAAATCGCTGGCATTGTGACGGATAATTAAAACGCGATCGATCCCTAAATATTCCGAGGATAAAGCAACATCATAATATCTGCGATCGCTGCGACGTTGAATTTTCATCTTGTTGGGTTGGAGATCGGCATATCGTAAAGTAGGTGTTTTGCCAAACTCTTGTTTGTTTTTTCCATTGCGATCGTAAATTGTCACCCCTGCAATAGCTGTAGATTCATTAACGAGATCGTTAATTTCTTGCTCTAATAAAGAAGAATCCATCTTGCTTTGAGTTAGAATGATAATAGAATTTATTTTTGCTTTGGCTACATCTTCAAGTTGCCTCAAAAGATCTTGTTCTTCCCGGCGGTAAGAAGGAATTAAAATGAGAATTTCAATTGCGAGTATTGCCAGAAAAACCCAACAACTAATATCGCGAGATAATCGCGCTCTAAACAAAGAATGACAAGCAAAGAAAAGTTTAGAATTTTTCATGTTTCCATCTCAATTATTCCCAACTCGTAGAACAGGACACCCGATCTCAAAGTACGTGCATTTTGCTATTGTTTCCGGAAACTCCTTTCTCACACTTTTTCTATTGCAGTTTCTCGGCTCAAACTTCTCCTGCATCATTGACTCTCCGATACTCATACAATTATGATAGTAGATTGGGAATACTTCCCACTGCAATTCTAACTCAAAATAATTGAAGCAAAGGACAAGTGGAACGATTTAATCTCAAAATTTTACAGCGGTTTTGGGCGATCGCCAAACCCTACTGGCTGGGACAAGAAAAATGGAAAGCCTTGGGTTTATTCGCCTTTTTATCAACGTTACTAATTGTAGCAACTCGATTATTCGTTCGACTGAATCGAGAAGGTGGAAATCTTGTTTCCTCACTTGCGGATCTGGACGGAGAACGATTCTGGCAGACTGTCTGGGTCTATCTCGGATTATTGGCAATTTATGTTCCTCTTCTTACGGGATATCGCTATTTGCGAGAAAAATTAGGGCTATTTTGGCGCAAATGGTTAACGAATTTCTATTTGGAGCGTTATTTCGATCGCCGCTCTTTTTTCGATTTGCTCGATCGCCCCGATATTGACAATCCCGATCAGCGTCTTTCTGAGGATATTCGCTCTTTTACTCAAGATTCACTTTTTTTTGTTTTGGTCTTTGTTGAATCTTTACTACAAATTATTGCTTTTAGTATTGTTCTCTGGAATATTTCTCACCTTCTTGTTTATGTCTTGATTGTTTATTCTTTTCTTGGCAATACAATTACTATTGGTTTCTTGGGAAAAATCTTAGTTCGCTTGAATTTTGAACAACTCAAAAAAGAGGCGAATTTTCGCTTTAACCTAGTTCGAGTGCGTGAAAATGCAGAGTCTATTGCATTTTACCGAGGAGAAGAACGAGAAATCGATTGGGCTAAAAGCGTTTTTACGGATTTGTACGATAACTTCAATCGTTTGATTTTCTGGCGAGAATGGGGACTCGGTTTGATAGCGAATCCTTATCAACTGGCTATTTATATTATCCCCGCGATCGCGATCGGGCCGAGTATCCTTGCTGGGGAATTAGAAGTTGGCAAACTCCAAGAGTCAAGTGGTGCTTTCTTGAGTATATTTTTCTCCCTCAATCAAATTGTGACAAAGTTTGAAAATTTGACGAAGTTTACGGCTGGGATCGATCGCCTTTATACCTTTGAAATGTATTTAGAACAGCCGAGAACAGAACGCAACAATCTGCCCGAGAACGCCACAACAATCGAGATAATCGAAGATTCTCGTTTGCAGGTCGATCGCTTAACCCTGCAAACACCCAATTATCAGCGCGTGTTATGTCGGGATCTTTCCCTGACCGTACAACCAAGACAGGGGGTTTTGGTTATCGGGCCCAGTGGCTGCGGTAAAAGCTCTCTTTTGCGGGCGATCGCGGGGCTTTGGAATGCAGGAAGCGGAAAGATTACCCGACCCCCATTAGACGAAATGCTGTTTTTACCCCAACGACCCTATACGATTATGGGAACGTTACGAGAACAATTACTTTATCCTCGAGGCGATCGAGATATTAGAAATGAAGAATTACAAGATGTTTTACAACAAGTGAATTTGCCGGACTTGGACAAGCGATACGGTGGTTTTGAAGCCATAGAAAATTGGTCAGAACGCCTTTCTCTCGGAGAGCAACAACGGATTTCTTTTGCCCGTATTTTGCTCAATCGACCCAATTACGTCATACTAGATGAAGCAACCAGTGCATTAGATACCGAGAACGAACAACGGTTATATCAAAAGTTATCGTCATTGCAAACAACATTTATTAGCGTCGGACATCGACCGACACTCAAACAATACCATCAATGGATTTTGGAGTTATCGGAAAATCAAGAATGGACTTTAGCAAAGTTAGGTGAATTATGAAGCAATCTAATCGATTTTATCCTTTAAACTCACTCCAGTTTTTCCCGTAAATAGCCAGAAAAAAGCCCGCCCGCAATCTCGAATGGTTTTATACAACGGTTCCGGTTTTCCTTCCGATTCAACTGCTTGAGGTTTAATAATAATACCTCGAGAGCCAAAGACAATTTCGCCGACAATTCTCGCTCGGAGCATATGGTTTTCTGAGGTGATTAAATAAACGCTGTCAACGCCGGCCAATTGTAGTTGCTCAACCGAAGCAGTAAAGTTCGTTACGGTATCTTGTGCTTCATAGTCGAGATGAACGCGATCGCGAGCGACTCCCACCTTATCAAATATCGCCGGAAATACATATTCTTTCGGGCTTCCTGAAGAAACCCAAATTTGTAACTCCGGTTTACTTTGCGCCAGTTTTGCTGCCTCAAATTCTCTTTTTTCCAAGCCACCCAAAACAAAAATATCGCTGGGTTCTACCAGAATACTTTGAATTTCCTTATAGGCAAAAAAAAGGCAAACGAGCAATATCGGACAAAACCACAGAAACCTTCGTTTGTGAGGTCGAGTGCAAGAAGCCGCAGGAGAAGAAATTGAGCGAGATGGAAACTTTAAAACCATATAGGATTTAGCGATTAGGTGTTAGTTGCTAGTTGTTTTCTATCCTCATCTAATTCTTCTTTATCGGGTCAAAAAGGAAAAAAATTTTCCTTTTTCCTCTTCTCCATTGATAGTTGTTCATTGAAAAAGCGGGACTGGCCGGATTCGAACCGGCGACCTAGCGCTTCAGATTGGCGTGAGTTTCCCCACTCTCTGGACTATTCCTTCATCTTAGGGATGCTCTATCCCCTTAGACGGTAGCCGTTATGTTGTAGGAGGTTTCGATCTTATGGCGCATACTCGGATGAATATGGGGCTGAATCAGCTTGCAAAATTGCTTTCCCGCTTTCGTACCCAAGCGCAGCCGATAAGTATCTTTGACCTTACTCAATCCCCAGTGAATGTCCCAAATTTCAGCAAAATAACGAATAATGATTTCACTCTCCGCTCGGGAGGTATGGGTATTCAGGAAGATTTCTAGAGCAGTAATGCGATCGCCTTTTCGTTTAAAGGATTTTGACCCTTTATCCATAAACCAGATGGCTATGCCTTGAAGCGTTAAAAAATCCAGAAATTTGCGGGATATTTTTTGCCGACCTTCTTGGTACAGTCGCTCGATCGAGACTCGGGTTAACGGAATTAATTTGGGTTCGATGCGAATAATGCGCCGACCCGTTTTTAAGGTTTTGCGATCGCAGGAAACTTTCTTGCGCGTAATGCGTTCGAGGAGGGCTTTCTTAAATAAAAGATATTCCTCTTGAGAGAGAGAATGTTGAATGAAAAAATTGTTGCCATTTTTTTTTCCCCATCCCAACAGCATCCCAGCGAGAATTCCCCGTTGCTCTTTTTTTGATGAGACATGAAAGTCCATCTATTTTGACTCGCTACAACCAGTCTCTGCACCTTCCTCGGAAATGACGTATTCCCTCGGCTTGGTTCAAGATTACCTTATTCCCGTTGGAACTTAGGCTTCCTTGAGTTTGACTACATTCACGCCCGAAGTTTCCTTCAGGGTGCCCGACATTCAGGAGGCGCTTGCTCTATCCTGCTGAGCCACAGCCCCTTATGGGTGCGATTGCTTTCCCCGTAGGGCGCGATCGCCACTCTTGATGCCGAATATTAGCAAAAGAGATAGTGCATATCTTAGCAGAACCTCGATTTTTCTGTCAGGTTTAGCAGACAAATTCCATGAAACCCTTATCTTGTGGTATGTTAAAGGGATATGAGAAGAAAAAATCAAGGAGTCAGCATGCAGCAACCCAACGGGGAAAATGAGGCTTGGAAATATCGTCTCGATCGCTTTTCCGACGAGTACGGCCAGAAATTAGCCGCCTTAAGTTGGGGACTGCATTTGGAAAATCCGGAGCGCGAGGAAACCTTGGGATTGGATTTGCAGCCCGCGCCCCACTTCGTGTTTTGCTCTCGGGATGCCCTCGAAACTCTCAATCGCAATACAGGCAAGCGATTGCAAGAAACAATCGGTTTGATTGATGCCTACCAACCCGATAAGGAAGTTTTAATTGTTGCCATTGGTGCGGGTCAAATCAAACTCCTCTACTTTGAACCCGAAACCCCGCCGTCGACCTGTTTCGAGCAATCCGAGCAAACGATAGAAGAAATCGCCCGAGAACTCGAAGATCGCTTAGCTGCTCTCTTTGCGGGCGTGGGTGCCCCGGGCGGAGAGACCGGCCAAGAGAAAAGCTGACAATTTGGCGAACAACTATTAGATATTGGTTATCAAAGCAGGAAGAACAGGGAATATCGAGGGACTATTGCGATCGAGATCGCCTCGAAAGACGATCGAACTCTCAGACAAACCGCGGCCATCTTGTTATTCTCCGTAAGTTAGATTCAGTATAAATTCGGATCGCTTATCATTTGATTAAGGGGTTGATACGGGTGAAGAAACCCTCGCTCATCCAGAAAACTCGCTCATCCAGAAAACACTGGGGGCATCAGGCAAAAGCCAAAACAATGGAAATTTTCTGGGATTGTTCCTGACCTACCCCATCTTGTCGCGCAACTTGTAATAAGGGCGTTTGATTTGTCCCATCGCCGATTCCAATCTCTGGCGCGGGAATACCCGACCGTTTAACCGACCATCAACATTACCCATGACCAACCAATCCAAGCGATTCAAGATTAATTTTTGGGGAGTTCGCGGCAGTATTGCCTGTCCTGGGGCAGAAACCGTCCGTTATGGGGGGAATACTCCCTGTATCGAAATGGTGGTTGGCGACGAGCGCTTGATTTTTGATGGCGGGACGGGGTTGCGAGTTTTGGGTCAAACTTTGTTGGGGCAAATGCCAATTGAGGCGCATATCTTTTTTACCCACACCCACTGGGATCATATTCAAGGATTTCCCTTTTTCGTTCCGGCTTTTATCAAGGGAAATCGCTTTAATATTTACGGAGCGATCGCGCCCAATGGTTTCACGATCAAACAACGCCATCACGACCAGATGCTACACCCCAATTTTCCCGTTCCCTTGCAAATCATGCAGGCGGATTTACAATTTTTCGATCTGGATGTTGGCGAGAGTATCAATATTGGGGAAGTGGCGATCGCGAATGCAAAACTCAATCATCCGGGAGAAGCGATCGGCTATCGGGTTAGTTGGCAGGGCTTATCGGTGGCTTATGTGACCGATACAGAACATTTTCCCGATCGCCTCGATCAAAATGTTCTGCATTTGGCGGATGGGGCTGACGTGCTGATTATCGATGCGACCTACACGGATGAAGAATACAACGACCCTAAAGCAAGTAAGGTCGGTTGGGGACATTCGACTTGGCAAGAGGCGGTCAAAATTGCCCGCGAGGCCAAGGTGAAAAAGTTGGTAATTTTCCATCACGATCCCCTCCACAATGACGATTTTCTTGATGCTGTCGGGGAACAAGTGGCCTCTGCTTATCCGGGTTCGATCATGGCGCGGGAAGGGGAATCGATCGAGTTGATTCCTTTGACGAACGAATCGACAGATAAGGTTTTGATGAACGGGTAAATCAATTCAAAATTCAACAGTTTGGTTGGGAGATGCTAAACTTCGGGTAATGAATTGTGGATGGGGTGGCGAGTATAATCCAAATTCAGAAATAGTATGGTGTATATCGTATTGATATAGCAGCCGATCAAACTTCCTATCAAATTAGACCCAAGTTGAGCAATTATTCCCACACCCAATAAACCAATAATGCCTCCAACAATCCCTATAATAAAAAAGATCGCCCCTAATATAAAAAAACCTACTAGAAAGAGTCCCAATAGGTACAGGAAAATAAGCAAATTGCGCCCAAAAACAGCCCACCAACGACCTCGAACTAGAGAATAGCTGTAATTCAAGGAATTTAATCCACAACCGCGCAATGCAATAGCATGAACAATATAGCTCATATGAACGGCAAGCCACACTCCCGGGACGATCAGCAGGATAAAGCCAACGCCAATGACGATCGAAACGAAAATACTCACAATCAGAAAAGGGAATAATTGTAAGAATGATTTTTGTATTGCCGCGAAAGCACCCAACTTTCGATCGCAAATCGATCGCTCGATGATTTTGGGTATAGAAAGTCCAACTAACGAACTCAAAACCAAAGTAACGATGATATAAAAAAGGAACAGTCCCGATAAATTGTCTAGGTCAGAAGGATCGGCAGAATCGGCAAACAATGGAATGACAAATACAAGTAGGGTCGTGGGTAAGCTAATAATTAGAGACAAGATCGAAAAGGCTTGAATATTTTTTAAAAACTCTGACCAACTAATACTGAAATAATCATCAACTCCGAGGAGAGAGGCTTGTAGTTTTTCTTGCATGATGATGGACTTCCTGTAAACTTAACGAATCGCATGGCTAGAGAGAACCGTTTCATCTATAGTTTCTCTCAGAATCATCTAATTATCTTCGTATCTCACTCGAAGAGGTCTTTTTAATATTTTTCCTTAAGAAGTTTTTGTAAAGAAAAATAAAGGGTAGATTCTCGCACAGGATTCAGATGGGGGTCTGTGCGATTCAGTATTGAGATAACGAATGAGTAGGGCGATTGAGTAGAGCGATCGCAAATATATTGTTGTTGGCATAGTCTCGTTTTGAGAGAAAATGAAAAGAATAAATTCCCAATATGCCATGATAAAATTTGTGGCATTTCTTCCCACCCATTGCTGTTAAAAAATGTCGCGAGCTAAAGCACTACAATTCTATATTCTAACTCGCCTCTTGCTTGCCCCTTTGATGTTACTAACAATTGTGACATTAGTTTTCTTGCTGCTGCGAGCCACCCCCGGCGATCCCGCCGATGCCATCTTGGGAAACCGCGCCCCAGAAGCAGCTAAAGAAGCCCTACGAGAACGCCTCGGACTGGCCGATCCTCTCTGGTTGCAATATTTTCGCTATTTGGGGCAACTCCTGCGCTTCGATCTGGGAGAATCCCTCTCCAGTCAGGGGCTTCCGGTTTGGGATGTGATTCAGCAATATTTCCCCGCGACGGTCGAATTGACCTTTTTTGGCATGACCATCGCCGTACTTTTGGGCGTTACCGTGGGTATGCTGGCTGCCTCTCGTCCGGGGACGGTAATGGATGTGGGAGGACGTTTATTTGGCATCGTGACCTACTCTTTGCCCCTGTTTTGGATGGGGATGGTCTTTCAACTCATTTTCTCGGTTAACTTGGGCTGGTTTCCCCTCGGCACTCGCTATCCCATCAATGTTCTGCCCCCTTCACAAATTACGGGACTCTATACCCTCGACAGTCTTCTAGCTGGAAATTTGGGGCAATTCTTTATCGCACTTTACTATCTTGTTTTACCGTGCTGTTCTTTAGGATTACTGTTAAGCGGAATTTTTGAGCGCATCGTGCGGGTGAATTTGAAACATACCCTCAGAGCCGATTATATCGAAGCCGCCCGGGCGCGAGGCATTCCCGAAGGCCGCATTTTATTTGGCCATGCTTTTAAAAACGCTCTCATTCCCGTGATTACTGTCCTCGGCTTAACCATTGCTGCACTATTGGGAGGGGCAGTTTTAACGGAAGTTACCTTTTCTTGGCCGGGTTTGGGAAATCGATTGTACGAGGCGATTACTTTACGAGATTATCCCACCGTGCAAGGCATTATGGTCTTTTTTGGGGTCATTGTCGTCATTGCCAGCATTGCGATCGATATCATTAATGCCTACATCGATCCGCGAATTCGTTATTGAGTGCTCTCATTTTCCTCCATGCTAGAATTCCAACGTGATTCTCTTCAAAATACCGCTTTTCAATGTGCCAATACAGTGCCTTGACTGCAATCCGATCGCGAGAAAGAGTTATCCCACTTTTCTAGCAATTTTTCGTTGATAATTGATAATCGATCGTCGTTCCTTGATACTCGTGACATCACCAACCCAAACCCCCTCTTTTCCGGATCTGACTCGAGACTGGCACGCTTCCAGTGCGGATGACACCCTCAAAATTTTCGGCAGCGATGCCGATCGCGGTTTAAGCATAACGGAAGTGGAGGCGAGATCGCGCTACTACGGGCGCAACGAACTCCAAGAAGCGGCCAAGCGCACGCGCTGGGAAATTTTTCTGGATCAGTTTAGCAATATCATGCTGTTGATGCTGATTGCCGTGGCGATCGTGGCGGGCGTGTTGGATTTTCTCGCCCTGCAAAGCGGTACTATCGAGGGCGGCATTCCCTTCAAAGATACGGCGGCAATTTTGGTTATTGTCATTCTCAACGGGATTTTGGGATACGTGCAAGAAGTTCGAGCAGAAGCCGCCCTCGCCGCTTTGAAGAAAATGGCAACGTCCCGGGTGCGGGTGGTACGAGACGGGCAAACTCGAGAAATTGATGCCCCAGAACTGGTACCGGGGGACGTTCTCTTCTTGGAAGCAGGCGTACAATTGGCCGCCGACGGACAGCTTCTAGAAGCCTCTAATTTGCAAATTCGCGAATCTGCCCTCACCGGGGAATCAGAAGCGGCGAATAAGCGCACGACCCTGCCTTTAGATTCCGAGACTCCCTTGGGCGATCGCGTCAATATGGTTTTTTCGGGTACGGAGGTGGTGCAGGGGCGAGGTAAAGTCATCGTCACCGGCACGGGAATGGCGACAGAACTGGGGAAAATCGCCGCCATGATTCAGGGGGTGGAAAATGAGAAAACCCCCCTACAGAAGCGTATGACCCAATTGGGGAATGTCCTCGTGACCGGCTCTTTGATTTTGGTGGCTCTAGTGATTGCGATCGGGATATTGCGAGCGGGAAATTGGAGTCCCCTGCGAGAGTTGGTGGAAATCTCCCTCAGTATGGCAGTAGCGGTAGTGCCGGAAGGATTGCCCGCCGTGATTACGGTTACTCTCGCCCTCGGTACTCAGCGCATGGTCAAGCGTAACGCCCTCATCCGCAAACTCCCCGCCGTCGAGACTTTGGGCAGCGTTAATACCATCTGTTCCGATAAAACCGGAACCCTCACTCAAAATAAAATGATCGTCCGGGAAGTAGAAACATTGGGGGGAGCGGTTTCTGTGCAGGGAGAGGGTTACGAACCCGTGGGGGACTTTAGCCAAGGGGAAGAAGCGATCGCGACCCAAGATCGGCCGGAATTACAGGCTCTCTTGATTGCGGCGGTGCTGTGCAACGATTCTCTCTTGCGTTACGAAGAAAACGAATGGCATATTTTGGGGGATCCCACGGAAGGCTCCCTGTTGGCTTTAGGCGGTAAAGCGGGGTTGGAACAAGAAAGCCTTAAATCTCGCTTCCAACGGGTGGCGGAATTGCCCTTTTCTTCGGAACGCAAGCGCATGAGCGTGATTTGCTTGGATAACGAGTATGGGGAATCTTACAGCTTATTTTCCAAGGGGTCGCCGGAAATGCTCCTCGGTCGCTGTCAAGAATACCAGTTGGGCAACGAAACCGAACCCCTGACCCCCGATCGCCGTCACGCGATTCTCAATGCCAACAATCAAATGGCGGCGCGGGGGTTGCGAGTGTTGGGGTTTGCTTACAAAACTATCGATGAATTGCCCCATCCCAAAGCGGAAGAAGACCCGGAACAAGAGATGATTTGGTTGGGGTTAACTGGGGCGATCGACGCACCCCGTCCGGAAGTGGCTCTGGCAGTACAACAGAGTAAAGAGGCAGGCATTCGTCCGATTATGATTACCGGAGACCATCCCCTCACGGCACGAGCGATCGCTAAGGAATTGGGAATTGCCGACGAAAACACCCTCACTTTAACGGGACAGGAATTAGAGAAGCTCTCTCAACAAGATTTAGAGTTGGAAGTAGAACGAGCGAGCGTTTATGCAAGGGTTTCCCCAGAACACAAACTCCGCATCGTCCGTGCTTTGCAGGCTCGCAATTGTTTTGTCGCCATGACGGGGGATGGGGTCAATGATGCCCCCGCCCTCAAACAGGCAGATATCGGCATTGCCATGGGAATTACGGGGACGGATGTGAGCAAGGAAGCCAGCGATATGGTTTTGCTGGATGACAACTTTGCCACGATTGTGGCGGCGACGGAAGAAGGGCGGGTGGTTTATACCAATATTCGCCGCTTCATTAAGTACATTTTGGGGAGCAATGTGGGGGAAGTGATTACCATTGCTTCTGCGCCGATTTTAGGCTTATCGGGCGTTCCCCTTACCCCTTTGCAAATCCTGTGGATGAACCTTGTTACGGATGGTTTGCCTGCTTTGGCGTTGGCAGTAGAACCCGCTTCTCCCCACGTGATGAAAGAACCCCCTCACAGTCCTGATGAAAGTATTTTCGCTCGGGGATTGGGGTCTTATATCGTGCGCATTGGCATTATTTTTAGTATTTTCACCATCGCTCTGATGATGTTTGCCTACCGCGAATCCCTCGCGACGGACAACCCGGAGAGTTGGAAAACGATGGTCTTTACGACCCTGTGTTTGGCACAGATGGGACACGCGATCGCGGCGCGTTCTTTTTCTCGTTTGACCGTAGAAATGAATCTATTTGGCAATCCTGCCTTATTGTGGGCGGTGGTAGTAACGACAACCTTACAGTTTGCGATGGTCTACGTGCCATTCCTGCGAGATTTCTTCGGCACTCAAGTACTAACGGCAAAACAACTCTGGATCTGCTTGGGATTTAGCAGTTTGATGTTTGTTTGGGTGGAACTGGAAAAATTAGTCGTGCGCTTGTTTTGGCAACGGAAAATGAGAGATTGACATCCTTATTTCTGCCGAAACTTTCTGGGCATATTCTTTCTCATATTTCGCTCGAGGAACTAGCTCGGATATTATTACCCATCAATTTTGTTCACTTCATCGAGAGTATCATAATCCCCTCAAGGGGTGACAACCTAGTTAAAAGGTAGACTGTATAAGGGATAGAGCGGTGAGACCTTTCTGAAAAAAGAGGCGTTTATGAGGTTTGAGATTCATCAAACGAATAGCAAGGTCTGAGTGTATCGCCATAGATTCAAGC